>JAEUHW010000149.1 GCA_016793245.1 Planctomycetota bacterium | reverse complement strand
AGGCCGGGCAGGAGGAAGCAGGCGAGAGCAGCGAGGGTTCGGATCATCGGCGAGCTCCGGGGAATCGAAGCGCTTGCGCGGTCCTTCGCGCTGGCGCGAGGGCACGGCAGCGAGCGCCGCCCTGGAACCGGGATCGGTCCGCGAGGACCCGCGCTCGCCGAGAATCGCGTTCGGCCACGGCCCCACATCTGCTATGCGGAGGCCGCGCGCCGGATGGTGGTGGGGCTACTTGCGGATCAGCACGCCGGTCGAGCGCGCGGGGATCGCGTTCGCGAGGACGAAGATCGTGCCCGTGACGATCGGGCGCTTCGTCTTCTTGTCCATCGGGTAGAGGAAGATGTCGTTGGTGCTGAGGATGTAGAGGAAGGACTGCTGCTTGTTGAAGGCGCCGTCATCCACGGTCCCCGAGGTCGGCAGGAACTCAATGCCCTGACTCGCGCCGAAGGAGATGTCGATCCCGTTTTGCCCGCCCCCGTAGATGTCCTTGAACGACTTGTCGCTGGCAAAAACGTGGGTGCAGGCCGAACTCGAATTGGCGAAGCCCGTGAGATTTCGCGGGCCGCCGGTGCGAGTATCGATGTCCACGAAGCCGTAGCGCCCTTGGGAGCAATCGTTGGTGACCAGCTTGTTCCCGGACTTGTTCAGCAGCAGGTTACTAGGCGATCCGATGCCCGAGATCACGAAGGGCGACCCCACCGTCAGTGCGAGTCGGCCCGTCTTCTTGTCCAGCGCGAAGGTGTGGATCGTTCCATCGATCGTGTTGGTCGCGTAGACGAACTTCTTGCTCGCGGCGATGCCGTTCTGACCACCGATCGTTCCAATCGTGAGGCCCGTGCTGATCAGCTCCGTGGCGCCCGTCTTGGAGTCGATCTCGAAGATGCGCATCAAGCCCTGGCTGCGATCCGCGGCGTAGACCCAGATCGAGCGACCCTTCTCGTAGAGCGCCAGCCCCGCGAGCTCGCCCGTCGGCCCGATCGGCCCGCTGCCGAGCAGCACGAGCTTCCCCTTCTTGTCGCGACGGAACAGCGCGAGCCCGCTCCCCGTGGAAGCGAACAGCCAATCGCCGCGCTTGTCGCACACGATCGTGTGCGAGCCGCTGTCGCAGGTCACCGCTCCGCCGGGCACGGAGAACGGCGAGCCCGCGATCTCCGTCGGCTCGCCGTCGCTCGGCTTCAGCTCGAACGCGTGGATCACCTGGTTCGGCCCGTCGTGAACGTAGAGCACCTCTTTGCCGGCGCGCGCAAAGGGGGCGAGGCAGACGAGGCAGAGGAGGGCGAGGAGTTGGTGGAGCGGGCGGCGCATCTGGGGTGGGGTTCGGGAGGGGGGAGGAGCGGCGAGCGCGGGACGGCGGCGCGGGAAGGGGGCGCGAGTCTATCAGCTCGGGCGGGGATGGGGTGGGTGGCCGGCGCGTGGTGCAGCCCCCGGACGCGCCCCGCGGGTACGAACGGCGCTTCCACGTCCGAGAGGTGCGGGCTCCCGAACGAGCGATACGATCGGAGGGCGATCCCAACCAAGGCAGAGGACGTGCGCTCATGGCGGAGGACGAACGGGTTCTGCTCACGCTCTCGAAGGACGAAGCGCTCGTGCTCTTCGACTGGCTCTCGCGAGAGGAACGCGAAGGGGAGCTGCCGGCGCTCGATGCTGCGGAGGTGATCACGCTGTGGCGGCTGCATGGGGCGCTCGAGAAGGGGATGACGGAGCCGTTTCTGTCGAGCTACGCCGAGCGGCTCGCCATGGCGCGGAGTCGACTCACTGCTCTTCATGGCTCGAGCGATGGTGGATCCGCGAGCCCTTGAAGATGCGGGCGTGTCCGCGTCAGGAGCGTGCCTGCTCCAAGCGTGCCCGGAAGTCCACCAGCGCGACGCGCAACCGCGCGGCGAGCCGCTCGCGCCGCGACCAGCGCTTCCACCGCGCTGGCAGACGGCTCAGCCAATGCGCATGCGGCCCCTTCTGGACGCCGCTCGATCGCACCAGGTCGAGCGCGCGCGGCAGCAGCTTGCGACCTAGGATGCTCGCGCACGCTTCGATCTCGGCGAGCGAGGCGAAGCGCAGCGAGAGGTCGCCGCAGCTCACGTGGAAGAGCGGATAGCCTCGGCCCGGTATGGGGCGCTCGCGCGGTGGCTCGTAGCTCGTGGCGTCTTCCCAGCGCTGGCCGCGGCGCCTATCGATGGGGCGATGCACCCAGAAGGTCAGCGGGCTGATGGGGGGCGTTGGGAGGAACTCGAGGCGCCAGCAGCTCATGGTTCGTGCGAAGGAGAAGCGCTCATACGGTCTCTTGATCGCCTCGCAAGGTTGGGGCAACCGTCGGTGCGCGGCAAGGGGGAGGCCACCACCGTTCGGAGCGATCTCGCGGTGCGCAGTGGCCTCAGCGCCTCGACGCAGATCCAGGCACGGGCAGCCCTCCGGTTCCTCGTCTGCAGCGTGATCGAGGGACGAACCGCCAGGCACGACGGCGATGACGGGTTGGCCCTCTCCATGGTAAACGTCGGCGCCGGCGCTCTGATGGAGGCAGCGGAAGCTGAGACGAGCAGCATGTCGACGTTCCAGAGACTCCGGGGCATCCCCACCAGGCCTCGTCGTGCGTTCGCGCCGCTGACACGAATCTGCGGTGCTGGCCTCGTCGGCAAGGGGGTTGTTTGACCACATCGCGCGACAAGAAGGCGGACTCGCAGAAGAAGGTCGCCGTGGTGAGGCGAGGGTCCGATGCGCTCGCGAAGCGCGACGCGGCGTTCGCTTCGGAGTTGGTGCGCGACCTCTCGGCGATGATCGAAGCGGCCCAGAAGCAGGTCGCCAGCGTCGCGAACCTGGCGCTCACCGAGCCCCACTGGCAGATCGGCAGCCACGTTCGCACGCACGTGCTTGAAGGCCGCCGTGCCCAGTACGGCGCGCAGATTGTCTCCACGGCGTCGAGGCAATTGTCAGAGCGCTACGGGGGCGGCTTCAACGAGATGTCGCTGCGCACATGGTCCAGTTCGCGTCCGCGTTTCCGGATCGAGAGATTGTCTCCACGGCGTGGAGACTGAGGTTCTGATTCCACTGCTCGAGGCACCGGCGGCGGATCGGCGAGGCGTGAACCGGGGAGGCAGCGTGGACGAATCCAGTTTCTGGCCGGCTCTTGAGTACCGAGTGTGCCGCGAGATGTACGGCGACGAGGATTGCTCCCGAGAGGGGCTGTGGTGCGATGGCTTCCTTCCGCACCCTGATGCTCTTGGTCCTCGACGTGACCGGATTCGTGGGGACGCCTGGGTTTGCTTCGGGAGCATGCAGGAGCGCTGGACCTTCGAACTGCGGCTGCCCCGCAAGGTGCGCACGTACGAGCAGATCCCGTGGGCTGAGTTGCTGCCGCCGGTCGATGTGACCGCGTGGCTCACCGTGGATCGCAAGGGCAAGCGCCTGCTCGTAGCGCCAGGCGACGCGGTTCCCGACGATGCCGTGAACCACGCAGAAGCTAACGATGGCCAGTCAGCAGACGATCGCGGCCAGGTTCTGAGGACAGGCGCCCGACAGGCGATCGCAGGGCAGATTCGCGCCGACATCGGACCGCTCCTCGAGGAACTCGCAGCGCTTGGGTATCAGGTCGTCGCCTCGGCGTACACGCCCAAGCCCTTCGGGAACTGGGTGGTCGACCTTCGCGGTCCTTCGGCGTTTCGAATGTGCAAGGAACGCAGCCAGTTCCTGGTCATCGCCGATCGGCGGGTCATGGAGCAGGCCGGCCTTTGGAGGTCGTTCGATGATCCTGAGGAGTTTGCACACTCAGTACTCGCTTGGGTGGCAGGCTGAAGAGCCGCTGCGGCCGAGGATCGGCGAGCGCCGTCACTTCTTCACCCCGCCCCGCTCATGCCAAGGCAACCGCGGCGTCGCCTCCTTCGGCACCGGCGGCCCATAATCGAAGCGCTCTCGCGCCCGCTGCAGCTCCTCCCGCATCTCGCGCAGCGCATCGGGATCCTCGAGCAGCTCCGCCGCCGTGAGCGCGAGCACCTGCGCCGCGGTGTGCATCGCGCGATAGCCACCCGGTGCACCTGAGGCCGCGGTGGACGCCCATGAATGTGCGGGGACGCCGAACGGCCACGTCGCGACGCTGACGTCGGCGGTGGGCGTCACCCACGAGACGTTCGCGACGTCGGTGGAGCCGCCAGGGATCGGCGGGGCCTGCGGATCGAAGGGGAGGACGTCGGTGGGATAGCCCTTCGGTGAGAGGCCGAAGGCGCGCTGCAAGTTCTTGCCGAACTCCTGTTCGCTCTCGCTGTAGGCGGGCGCGCCCACGAGCTCGAAGGCGCGGTGCATGCGCGCGGCGAGCGCGCGGTTCACGTTGTATTCGTAGAGGCCGGAGAGGACGTCGATCTCGCAGGCGCGAAAGCCGCGCTGCGCGTCGCCGTACTCCTCGCCCCAGGCCATGCGGTCGGCGCCCTCGGCGATGGCGGCGACGTGGCGGAAGACCTTGTCCTGCTCTTTCCAATCGTCGGCGCGGACGAAGCCCCAGAGCCTGGCGCGCGCGGGGACGATGTTGGGGGCGGCGCCGCCTTCGGTGATCACGTAGTGAACGCGCGCCGTCTCGGGGAAGTGCTCGCGCAGGAGGTTCACTCCGGCGCAGAAGGCCTCCAAGCCGTCGAGCGCGGAGACGCCTTCCCACGGAGCCGCGGAGGCGTGCGCCGCGCGGCCGTGGAAGGTGATCTCGAAGGAACGGAGGGCCTTGGAGGCTTGCACGAGGACGGCGTTGCGATGCGCGGGGTGCCAGGAGAGGCAGGCATCGACATCGTCGAAGCGGCCGTCGCGGACGAGGAAGGTCTTGCCGAGGCCCTGCTCCTCGGCCGGCGTGCCGTAGATGCGCACGGTGCCGCCGAGACGCTGCGCCTGCATCGCGGCCTTGAGTGCCACGCCGGCCGCAGCGCTCGCGACGCCGAAGAGGTTGTGGCCGCAGCCGTGACCGCCGGCACCCGCGACGCGCGCCTCGAGACGCGGCTCGGCGACCTGCGAGAGTTCGGGCAGCGCGTCGTACTCGCTGAGGAACGCGAGCACCGGTGCGCCGCTGCCCCAGCTCGCGATGAAGGCGGTCGGCATGCCCGAAGGACCGCGTTCGATGGTGAAGCCCTCGGCTTCGAGGAACGCGATGAGCGCGAGAGCGGAGCGCTCCTCGCGGAGGCCGAGCTCGGCCCACTCCCAGATGCGCGTGGCCAGTGCCTGCTGCTTCACGCGCGTCGCTTCGAGGGACGCGAGGGCAGATCGCTGCGCGCCGCTCGGCGTGCGAGCGGGTGCTCCTTCTTGAGCTGCGGCGAGCGGGACGAGAACGGCGAGAGCGAGCGCGGTGCGCGCGAGCGACGAGAGGATCACGAAGGGGGCTCCGCTTCTTTGGAACCGAACGCGCGCGGAGGCGGCGAGGGTGGACCGCGCTGCTTCCGCTGGCGAGACGATCTGTCGCGCGCGCGGCGCGCACCAGCTTCGCGTGCTGCCAGCCGAGGTCAAGGTTCTCCGCTTTCGGCTTCCACCGCGCGGTGCGTTCCTGCTCGAGCTTCTCGAGCTGCACCGCGAACTCGGGGTCATCGCGTTGGCCGCAAACCGCGCGCTCCGCCGGGGCAGGCGTGAGGCCGCAGCATTGATCTGATTGCGATCGGCGACCGCACGACTTCCTCGTACGTCATGCGAAGAGCGCGTGATTGACCTCCAGCCTCGCGACGCGAACTCGCCCGAGCCAGCTACCTCGAACTCCTCTCCGAGCCGACGACACACATCGCGCTCAGCGTGCAACCAGGAAGCAACGACCAACGGCTGCAGGGTGCCCAGAGGCGAGTCGAGTGCGAGCGCGATCGCGGCGTTCTGCGGACGAATCGGCGCTGGAGGGTCGCATCGAGGAGCGGATGGCGACTTCCGCTTCCAGTGGTACGGGGGGGCGGCGGGACGCGCGCCCGAGCGCCGGCGGCGTTCCGAAACGTCGGGGATTGTTCGCGATCCCCGACGTTGCGTATTCTGCTCGAGCCATGTCGACCACCACCAAACGTCAGGCACTGCGGACCATCGCGAAGCTGGGGCTGGCGCGACCGCGCGAGCTGGAAGCGCACGGGATCTCCCGCGCGCAGCTCGCGCGGCTCGTCGCCGACGGACTCGTCCTGCGCCAGGCACGAGGGATCTACGTCGCGGTCGATCATGCCCCGACGGAGCTGCACACACTGGCCCAGGTGGCGAAGCGGGTGCCCGAGGCCGTGTTCTGCCTCCTCACGGCACTGCGCTTCCACGAGCTGACGACCCAATCACCCGCGGAGGTTTGGATCGCGTTGCCCGAGAAAGCGCGGAAGCCGCGTCTCGATTCGCTCCGCTTGGCCGTGGCGCGATTTTCGGGAGCAGCGCTGACCGAGGGCATCCTGGAACGTCGAGTCGAAGGAGTCACGATTCGCGTGACCTCGGCCGCGAAGACCGTCGCGGACTGCTTCAAGTACCGCAACAAGATCGGCATCGACGTCGCGATCGAGGCGCTGCGCGATTTCACCCGCCAGTACCGCGGAGGTGCGACCGAGCTCGCCCGCTTCGCGCG
>JAEUHW010000139.1 GCA_016793245.1 Planctomycetota bacterium | reverse complement strand
CGCTGGTCACGCCGGAATCGGAGCCCTTCGTCGCGGCACCCGATGCGCTCGTGATCGAGGTCGTCGATCCCGAGGGAGCGCCGCGCGAGGGCATCTCGCTGCGCCTCGATCCCGGTCGACCGGTCGAACCGGAGTCGCCCGGGCCGCAGCGCAGCGATGCGCGTGGACGCGTCGTGTTCGAGGCCTTGCGCTCGCGGCTCGCGGCGGAGTCCGAGCGCTGGACCGTGCGCGCCGATCTGCCGTTCGAAGTGCCGCCGAGCCTCTTACTCGACGCAGCGGCGCTCGCCTCGCCCGTCGTGCGCTTCGTATTGCCGCCCGGCGGTGTGCTCGACATCGATCTCCGGGAGCTCAGCGGTCCCCGCGCGCCGAGCGGGAGCCCGCTGCGGCTGAAACTGATGTTCCCCGAAGAGCTGCACGAGCTCGACCTGAAGGGGCCCGAGTGGGGCGTCCAGCAAGGAGCGGTAGATGCTCCGATCCGCTTTCCCTGGGTCGAGCTCGCGCGGAGCTGGGAGATCTCTGCGTGGAGACCGAAGGGCACCGAGGTCACGCGACGCCGCGCGCGCGGTCCGGAGCGCCTCGGCGAGCGCGTCGAGGTCGAGCTCGTCCTGGGACGCGATCATCCCGTCGTCTCGTATCGCGTGCTCGCACCCGGAGGAGACGCGCTGCCCGGGGTCGAGCTCGAGCTCGGGCGCATGACGATGTTCGGCTCGCTGGACAGCTCGCGCGTCACGACGGATCGCGAAGCGCGCTTCACGCTCGATGCGCGCACGTCGCTCGCGCACTCCTCGACCTTGCTCGTGACGCATCGCCCGCGCGAAGGTGTCGCGTGGATGGCGCGTCTCCAGCTCCCGCCGAGCCCGGTCGATGGATGGAACGACGGCGGTGACGTGTTGCTCGGGCTCGAGCCCTTGCTCTGCGCCGGACGTGTCGTCGATGCCTCGGCTCAGCCCGTGCCGGAAGCGGAGGTTCTGGCCGGACGCGAGAGCTCGTTCCTCGGGGGGCGGGTCCTGCGCACCAAGAGCGACGAGCGCGGGCACTTCGAGCTGCGCGGTCTCTGGCTCGAGGACCAAGTGCCGATGCGCGCGCGCTTCGGCACCTCCACGTCGCGCGAAGTGCATGCGGCCCCCGGCACCGAGAACCTGGAGCTCATCCTCGCGCCGCAGTTCACGATCTCGGGCGAGCTCTTGCTCGCCGACGGCATCGATCCGTCCGCGGTGCGCTTCGTCGGCCGGCGCGCCGGCAATCACTTCGATCTCGCCCGCCAGAACGCTCCGCGCTTCGTGTTCGCGTCGAGCGCCGCCGAGACGCAGCCGCTCCATCCTTCGCAGCGCTTCTCCCTCGTGCCGATCGACGGCGGGCCGCTCGAGCTGCTCGTCCTGCTCGGCGAGCACGAGCTCGTCCGCTTAGCCGAGTGGAATCTCCAGTCCGATCACGATGTCGGTCTGATCGATCTCCGCGAGCGCATCCATCTCTGCGAGCTCGAGCTCGTCGGCGCCGACGAGCCCGAGAAGCTCGGCGGCGAGCTCACCTGGAGGATCTCGGGCACGGAGCCATCTCAGACCACCGCGTTCCACGGCGCGCTCGTCCGCATCGTCACGACGCAGTTGCCGATCGACGTCGATCTCTGCCCGAAGGGCTATCGCTCCGCGCGCCTGCCGCGGCTCTCGGGCCGCTCCCAGCATCGCTTGGAGCCAGCGCTGCGCGTTCGCCTCGTCTTGCGCACCGACGGCGCGATCCCGCCGCCGCCCTACCGCTTCGACGCCGAGCTCTACCGCGGCGACGTCGCCGTGAGCCAGCCCGTGGGACCGCGCTGGTTCACCCCCGAGCGCCGCGAGATCGAGTGCCTCGTCTCGACCGCGGGCCCGCTCACCGCGCGCTGGCATCTCGAGAAGCACTTCGAGGGCGATGGCTTCGGTGGGGCCACCGGAGCGCACGTGCTCGCAGAGCATTGGGTGGCGATCGAGGTGCGCGACGTGCCGGACCTGCAGGTGTTCGAGCTCGGGCTCGAGGGGCGGGTGCTGGAGGGAGTCGCGGCGACGGTGGGGTGGTGAAGGGAGGAGCCGAGGGCTGCCGACCTTTTCATTTCGCGGCCCTTCGCACAGGATCTGCTGCGATCTTCGAGGACCCTCCGCCATGACTCCGATCTCTTTGCGCTGCCTCGCGGCCAGCCTTATCTGCGCCGTGATCCCCTCTGCGCTCGACGCGCAGGTGACGCCACGCGCTCTGCAGGTCGGCACGGACGCCGTGCTGCGCGTCCCGCGGCATCCGTCGCTCGAGCCAACGACCGCCATCACGGTCGAGTGTTGGATCAAGGCCGTGGGCTCGAACTCGCACGGGCGCATCGTGCGGAAGGCGGGTGACTTCCAACCCGGCTATATGCTGAGCTTCTCCTTCTCGGCGTCGCGCGTGGGAGCGGACTACTACAACGGTATGGTCAGCCATCAGGCGAACGATCCGCTCCCGAACACTCGCTTGCTCGGCAACTGGCATCACTTGGCCTTCACGGCCGTGGCTCGCGGCCAGATCCACCTCTATGTGGACGGAGTGCTGGTCGAGAGTAACACGGCGCCGTCGAGCTTCCTGCACAGCGATGCGCTCGTCGTCGGCGGGCTGTATATCTCCCCGACCAACATCCAGGAGGAATTCATCGGTCTCGTGGACGAGGTCCGCGTGTGGAACGTCGAGCGCACGGCGCAACAGATCGCAGACAACCGCTTCCTCTACCTCAACAGCGGCCCGGGCCTCGTCTCCGCGTGGCACTTCGACACCGACACGAACGACAGCGTCGGCACCAACCACGGCACACTGGTCGGCGGCGCGCGCCTCGTGGCGTCCGATGCTCCGGTCCGCGGGCTCTTCGAAGCCAGCTCCGATCGCGGCCGCTGGAGCGGCGGCGAGGTGATCGATCTCGTCGGCGACTTCCCGGGCGGCGCTCTGCCGAGCGCGGTGAACTTCGGCGGCACGCCTTCTCCGTCCTTCAGCTACGCCGCACCGAACGTGCTGCGCGTCGTCGTTCCGCCGGGAGCGACGGGCTCGACCGTCCCGATCACCGCGCGCTTCGCGAGCGTCGAGTTCTCGAGCCGCAATTCGTATGTGTATCTGCCGAAGCTCGAGCTCCCCGCGACGGCGCGCATCGGCAGCACGGCTGCGCTGCGCCTCGCGATCCCGCCGCCCGGGACCTCGGTGATCTTCGCGGGCCTGCCGCCCAGGGTCCAAGTCGCCATCCCCGGCCTCGACGGCTTCCTCGGCATCCAGCCGCCGTTCGTCGAGATCGTCGCGACGCCGATCCCCTTCGCGAACTTCGAGCTGCCGATCACCGTGCCGCTCGACGCGCGCTTGGTCGGCGCGGAGATCCTCGTGCAAGGGCTCTTCGCTGCGTCCGCGAGCCCGCTGGTCGGGACCTTCGTGAACTTGCAGTCCGTGCGCATCACGTCCTGAGGTGCGCGCTCGCGCCGGAGGCCGCCTTCTCGCGTGGGTCGGCGCCCTCACCCCGCGGTGCCGAAGCGAGCGATCGCCGCGGCAGCCGCGTTCGAACGCTCCTGCTTCGATCTCACCGGAGAACCCGCCATGGCTTCGCTATCCTCGCTGCGCCTCGCCACGACGCTCGCGCTGACGATCTTCACTGCCGCCGCTTCGGCTCAATACACGCCGCGAGCGCTGCTCGTCGGAGACAACTCCGTCTTGCGCATCCCGGCGCACCCGTCGCTCGAGCCGACGACGGGCCTCACGATCGAATGCTGGATCAAGCCCACCGGGTCGATCTCGCACGGGCGCATCGTGCGGAAGTCCGGCGACTTCCGTCCCGGCTATCAGCTCAACTTCTCCTTCCAGGGCAACCAGGTCGGCGCCGATCTCTACGTCGGCGGCATCACCTACCGCGTGGACGATCCCCTGAACAACGGACGTCTCCTCGGCACGTGGCACCATCTAGCGGTCACGGTACAGCCCGGCGCGCAGATGCACCTCTATGTCGATGGCGTGCGCATCGCGAGCAACATGGCGCCGCCGGTCCTCGATCACTCCGATGCGCTGGTGATCGGCGGGCTCTACCTCTCCCCGACCAACATCCAGGAGGAGTACGTGGGCCTCGTCGACGAGCTGCGCATCTGGGGCGTCGCGCGCAGCGCGCAAGAGATCGCGGAGCACCGCTTCCGCTACACGATGCGCGGTGCCGGTCTCATCTCCGCCTGGCACTTCGATACCGACACGCGCGACAGCATCGGCACGAACCACGGCACGCTGATCGGCGGCGCGAGTCTCGTTCCTTCCGATGCGCCGATCGGTGGGGGCTTCACGGCGTCCTCCGATCGCGGTCGATGGAGCGGCGGCGGCACGGTCGATCTCACCGGTGACTTCCCGGAGGGCATCCTGCCGGACACGCTGTGGTTCGGCGAAGCCCCGTCACCGTCCTACGCGTACGTCGCGCCGAACGTGCTCCGCGCGACGATTCCCCCCGGACCCGCCGGCACCGCCGTGACGATGGTCGCGCGCTTCGAATCCTTCGAACTCGTGAGCAGCCACACCTATCTCTATCTGCCGCGGCTCGAGATCCCGCTCAGCGTGCGCATCGGCACCACCTTTCCGCTGCGGCTCGCGATCCCGCCGCCCGGCTACACCATCGTCTTCGCCGGCCTCCCGCCCGCGATCCGCGTGCCCATCCCCGGCCTCGATGGCGTTCTCGGCATCCAGCCGCCCTTCGTCGAGATCCTCTCGACGCCCGTGCCGTTCTCCAGCCTCGAGATGCCGATCGCGGTTCCTCCCGACGCTGGGCTCGTCGGCGCGGAGATCCTGGTGCAAGCGCTCTTCACGGCTTCGGCGAGCCCGCTGGTCGGCACCTTCGTGAACTTGGAGCTGCTCCGGATCACCTCGTGATCGGCACGCTCCGCATGCAGCGCATCTCCTCCGCTGTCGCGTTCGCGATGCTCGCGCTCTGCGGCTGCGAGCCCGCGAACGATCTCTCGTCCGCTCCGCCGTCCGCCGCGAGCTACGTCGGCTTCTGGGAGGTGATCGGGCGCTCGGACTCGGGTCTCGGAACCGCGCTCGAGATCCGCGCCGATCATCAGTGCCTCTGGGGGATGCTCGCCCTCGTCGATTTCCGCTACGAGATCGCGGACGGCAACCTGATCCTGCGCCACGGCGAGAGCGCGCCGAGCTCCTCGCCGCTCGGCACCATCGATGGAGATACGTGGACCACGAGCGACGAGGACACGACGCTCGTGCGCACGCGGGTTCGCCCCGGCGAAGGAGAGCACGGGGTCGAAGGGGTCTGGACCTACCGTCACAGCTCGGGTGCCAAAGCGTACGAGCGCTACCAGGCCGATGGCTCCCTCGAGCTACGTGTCGTGATGGCCTGGCAGCGGAAGCCCTGGAGCTTGGATCCGAGCACGCGCAAGATCGCGTTCCGCGCCTGGCCCGAGGTCGGAGACGTCTCGTGGGGCTGGCTCGAAGGCGATCAGCTCCACGTCGATATCGCGAACGACGAGGTGCTGGTGTTCCGGCGCGTCGAGCCTTGGTACTCGAAGCAGGACTGAGCGCGCGACGATCGATCGCTCGGGCGAAGAGCTGAGAGCGGACTCGACCTCAACTCTCGAGCAAGCGCGGCGTAGTCTAGTTTCGCTCCTGCTCGCGCCCGATCCACCAGAGGATCTTGTCGAGCAGCTTCGGAAGACTTCGGACGCGTTCGAAGTAGGGCTGGGGCCCAGTTGCGGCATCGAGCTCGAGGAGCTCGGCGATGAGCGCGGCGTTGTCGGCTCCGATGTCGTGCAGCACCTGGAGGTAGCTTCGGTACCAGCGGGTCATGCCGGCGTGATCTAAACCAGCCGTGTGACTCCACGATCCTGCGTTCAACGCGCTTCCCATCGTTCGAGCGGAAAACTTGTCGACGGCCGCAAAGGTCTGCGGGTGTGCGAAGTGAAGTGCCTTGGTCGCGAGGCTGCGAGGCGTGCGGCGAGTGTCGGATGCCAAGAATGGAGCGAGAAGCTGCGAGAGTGCCGCTTCATCTGGGATTGCCTCCGTCAGCGAGCGGCAGCTTTGCATGGTCTCGCTCCAGGCAGGCCACTGGCGCTGCAGCTCCTCGGAGATTCGTGCGACGTCAGTACCGACGCTGCGAGTGGAGTAGGCTCGGTCGAGCGTCTGGAGCTGAGAGAGAAGCTCTTGCGGGTGGAACCCGTTCGCCAATGCCTGGAAGACGTGCTGCTCTTGCGAGAGCACCTTCGCGTCGGCGTTGTACTCGCGCAGTGCGAGGAACGCGATGCTCCTATCCAAGCGATATGGGCGAGGATGTTCGGGTTGGAACAGCCTCGAGCGGCTCCTCAGGCGACGAAGACGCGCGGGACGATCAGACACGACCGGCTCTGGAACCCGCTCTGCGAACCGCTCGATCGCTCGTTCACTAGATATGGCTGCATCCTCGTGGCCATTCAGGCCGACGAATCGATACCGGACTTGGCCGTCCCAGAGCAGGAAGCGTGGATAGTCTGAGTTGCCCAGGTTGTCACGGTTGAAGCAATAGTCGCTGGGCAAGATCGAGCCTGACTTCCGCTTGGGAAAGAGGAGCTTGTATTGCGCGCGGAACTCTCGGCCACGGAACCAATCCGAGAAACGGCGCGCCACCTCGTAGTGCTCGCGGTCGCGAGGGTTGAGGTCGCTGGGTTGGCGATAGCGGGGGTTCGGCTGGCGTCGGCTGTCGGTCATCGCTGTGTACTCATGCCTCTCGATCTCGTGTCTGCGTGGTCAGGCGCCAGAGTCTTGGGCGCGCCCCTGCAGATCCGCCAACACCCCCTCGATCTGCTCCAACGCCGACCGCAGATCATCGGCGATCTCCTCCGCGAGCACCTGCGGATCGGGCAGGTTCGCCGAGTCCTCCAGGCTCTCGTCGCGGAGCCAGAAGAGATCGAGGCTCAGCTTGTCGCGCGAGAGGAGCTCTTCGAGCTCGTAGGGGCGCCAACGGCCGGTCGGGTTCGACTCGCTCCACGTGGCTTTGCGCTTCGCGCGGTTCGACGGTTGGTAGCAGGTGACGAACTCGTCGAGGTCCACTCGCGCCATGCGCTTCGTCTTCAGCGTGAAGTGGAGGTTGGTGCGGAGGTCGTAGACCCACAGCGTCTTCGTCCACGGCTTCGCGGCACCGGGCTTCCGGTCGAAGAAGAGGACGTTCGCCTTCACCCCCTGCGCGTAGAAGATGCCCGTCGGCAGGCGCAGCAGCGTGTGCACGTCGCACTCGTGGAGGAGCTTCTTCCGCACGATCTCTCCCGCGCCGCCCTCGAAGAGCACGTTGTCGGGGACGACGACGGCGGCGCGGCCGTGGACTTTCAGCAGCGACTTCACGTGCTGCACGAAGTTCAGCTGCTTGTTCGAGGTCGTGGTCCAGAAGTCGGGGCGGCTGTAGGCGAGCGACTCCTTGTCGGTCTCGCCCTCGTCGTTCACGACGGTGATGCTCGACTTTTTGCCGAAGGGCGGATTGGTGAGGACGAGATCGGCGTGGAAGCTGGGCTCGTTCCGCAGCGCGTCCTCGGTCGCGAGGGGCGGATCGTGCTCGTCGCCGCTCGGGCCTGCGCCTCCCGATCGACGCCCAAGGGTTGTTCTGGTCGTTGGCGATGGTTTTACCCAGGGCCTTCTGTGCTCGCAGGGTCTACAGCAGGAGATCCCCTGCCGAATGGTGGATCTAGTCGGGCCAAACAGCGGAGCCAAGTTCTTGCCAGTTAGCGTGGATGTATTCCCCCGAGGATGGTTGTGGGATCGTGAGAAGTTTCCGAAGCTGATCTCTGCCTGGGAAGTCTC
>JAEUHW010000125.1 GCA_016793245.1 Planctomycetota bacterium | reverse complement strand
CGGCGGCGGAGCGATCCGCGCGATCGGATGGAGCACTTCGCCGGCGCGTTCCTCGGGCTGCGCCTCGAGTGCGCGCGCTGCCACAACCATCCCGCGGATCGCTGGACGCAGCGCGATCATCTCGCCTTCTCCGCGCTCTTCGTGGACCCGCGGCCCGACGGCAGCGCGGGGCTCTTCTTCGATCCGGCGAGCGGCGAGCGCATCGCGCCGCGCTTCCTCGGCGCGAACGCCAGCGCGGGCGAAGCGGCCTTCGCGGATGCGGCGTTGGTCGATTGGTTGCTCGCCGAGCAGCGCGAGCGCTTCGCCGAGAATTTGGCCAATCGCCTCGCGGCCTTCCTGCTCGGCGCGGGCTTGGTCGAGCCGCTCGACGACCATCGCACCACGAATCCGCCGCGCGACGTGGCACTGCTGCGCGAGCTCCGCGAGCGCCTTCTCGCCGCGAACTTCGATGCTCGTCCCGTGCTGCTCTGGCTCTGCACGACGGAGCACTACCAGCGCCGAATCGATCCGAGCCCGGAGGAAACGGCGGCCGCGCCGGGGCTGCGCCGCGCGCGCGTGCTGCGACCGGGGGAACTGCTGCCGGCGATCGCGCGCGCGCTCGACGCTCCGCCGCCGGAGCAGCAAGCCGACGCCTCGCCGCTCGCGCGAGAGCTCGAGCTGCTCCACGGGGAGCCGCTCGAGCGCGTGCTGCATGCGCCGGGCAACCTGCTTCACGTGCTGGCCGAGCTCGAGCCCTCCGCGGAGCGCGCGCTGGAGGAGCTCTATCTCGCGCTGCTCACGCGACCGCCGCGCGAAGCCGAGCGCGAGCTCTTGCTGCCGCGCTTCGCGAGCGGCGTTGCGCGTCTCGAAGTGCTCCGCGAGATCGCGCGCGCTTTGATCCTCACCCGCGAGATCGGAGCCCATCGATGAGCCTCCTCACGCGTCGAACGTTCCTGGCGCAAGCGTCGCAGATGGCCGCGCTGCCGTGGCTCGCCGCACGGCTCGCGGCCCGATCGCCGGCGCGCGAGAGCCGCGCGTTGATCCTGCTCTGGCTCGACGGCGGCTGCTCGCATCTCGATACCTTCGATCCCAAGCGCGCAGCGCCGAGCGAGGTGCGTGGGCCGTTCGACGCGGTCGAGAGCGCGATCGAGGGCGTCGAGCTCTGCGCGCGCTTGCCGCGCCTCGCGACCTTGCTCGATCGCGCGGTCCTGCTGCGCGGCATCTCGAGTGGCGAGGGCAATCACGATCGCGCCGCGGCGTTCCTGCTCACCGGACATCGTCCGGCCGCGACTCTCACGTCGCCGGGTTGGCCGTGCTGGCTCACCGACGAAGGCGCGTTCGATCCTCGCTCGCCGCTGCCGAGCTACGTCGCGTTGCCCGCGGCGCCGCTCGGCGCGCGCGCGGGGTACTTGCCTGCGTCGCGCGGACCGATCGAGATGGCGCTCGATCTCGCGCACTCGCGCCTCTCCTTGCCGAACGTGGAGCCTCGGCCGGGCACCGCAGCGAGTATCGCGCTAGCCGCGCAGCTCGATGCACTCGACGGCGCGCCGCGTTCTCGAGCCGAGCTCGCGCGCGATCGATTCCGCGCGCAGGCGCTCGCGATCTCGCAGTCGCGCGAAGCACGAGAAGCGCTCGATCTCGAGCTCGAGCCCGCGGACCTGCGCGCGCGCTACGGTGCGCATCTCGCCGGTCAGGGCTTGCTCGCGGCGCGGCGCTTGGTCGAACGCGGAACCCGCGCGGTGCTCGTGCACTGGGACGGCTGGGATCACCATCGCGAGATCGGGGAGGCTCTCGGCTACGGCTTCCCTCCGCGGCTCGACGCGTTGGACCAGAGTGTCAGCGCGCTGCACGAGGACTTGGAACGGCGCGGCTTGCTGGAGCGCGTCGTCGTCGCCGTCGCGACGGAGTTCGGGCGCACGCCGCGCTTGAACCTGCAAGGGGGACGCGATCATTGGCCGCGCGCGAGCTGCGCTCTGCTCTTCGGCGCGGGCCTGCGGCGCGGTGTGGTGCATGGGGCCACCGATGCGCGCGGCGAGGAGCCGCTCGACGAAGGCATAGCACCGCCGCGCGTCGGCGCGACGATCCTCGCGGCGCTCGGGCTCGATCCCGCGCAGGAAATCCAGGCGCCGAATGGGCGGCCGATCCCGCTCATCGAGAAAGGGCAGGCGCCGATCCGCGAGGTACTCGCGTGAGCGGGCGTGCATCGCAGGCCGCGCGCGGCATCGCTGCGTGGTTCGCGCTGGCGTCTCTCGTCGGCGCGCAGTCGATCGACAACGTCCCGATCCTGCAGGTCCTGCGCGTTCGCGACGAAGAACATGCGTTGAATGCCGAGGGCCTCTGGCGTCGCGGGGATGAGCGCTGGGAGCTCGCGTTGCGCGCTCCGTTCCGCGCGTTCTGTGCTAGCTCCACAGCGAGCGGCGAGATCTACCTCGGCGGGGGCACGCCGGCCGAGAGAGGTCTACTCGCGCGCTTCGATGCCGCAGGCCGTCTCCTCGCGCAGGTCGAGCTCGCCGAGGACCTGATCTACGCCGTCGCGATCGACCAGGAAGCACGGCATCTCGTGGTCGCGTGTGCCGACGGTCGCGTGCTGCTCCTCGATCCCGCGTCGCTCGCCGTGCGAAGGGCGCTCGCTCGTCACGGCGCGGCGGCGCGACGGCTCGCGTTCGCTCCGCAGCGCGCGCTGCTCGCGAGCGCCGGGCTCGACGGCCAAGTGCTGCTCCTCGATCTCGCGAGCGAAGCACCGCCGCTCGCGATCGGCGATCACCTCTCCGGCGTCGAAGCGCTCGCGTTCTCCCCCGACGGCGCGCGCCTCGCCTCGGGCGCGCGCGACGGCCGCATCCGAATCCACGCTCTCGACGGCCGTTCCCTCCGCATCTCTCCGCTAGCGGGCTCCGCGATCACCGCGCTCGCGTGGACCGACACAACGACTCTCCGCTGCGGCACGCTCCGCGGCGCGCTCCTCGAGCTGCACGAGCGCGAAGAACCCTTCCGCATCCTCCGCGCAACCGCCCCATCCCCGACCCGCACCCTCGTTGCACAGTAAAGGTGCCTGGCACCTTACCTGTGCAACGGGGGGATCAGTAGGTCTGGATCGCGAAGCCGTTCGTGAGGTAGAGCGCGGCGTTCGTGTCGAGGGCGAGGGCTTGGTGGTAGACGCGGCGGCCGCGCAGGAAGGGCTGCGCGGGGATCGCG
>JAEUHW010000111.1 GCA_016793245.1 Planctomycetota bacterium | reverse complement strand
GGAGCTCCTGCGCCGCGCGGACGAGTTCGTACGAGCGTTCGCGAAGAACCTGCTCGTCGCCGGCATCGGCCGCGAGATGACGCTGCGCGACGAGCCCGCTCTCGCGGCGATCGTGGCGCAGACGCGCTCGAGCGGCGATCGCTTCTCCGCGCTGCTGGAGGCCGTCGTGACCTCGCCCCTCTTCACCCGACGCGATCCCGGAGCTCCCTGATGCGACTCGCTCTCCTCGGTCGGCGCGCGTTCCTCCGCGGCGCAGGCGCTTGCGTGGCGCTGCCCTGGCTCGAGAGCCTGGAGGCCGCGTTGCCGCGCACGAGCGGAAAGCCGCCTCTCCGCCTCGCGATCCTCGTCACGCCGAACGGCATGCTGCCCTCGGCGTGGAAGCCGAAGCGCGAGGAGAGCGGCAAGGGCTGGGTGCCGTCGTTCACGCTGGAACCGCTGACGCCGTGGAAGCACGAGGTCTCGGTGCTCACCAACCTCGCCAATCGCCAGAGCTTCTCCGGCGACGGGCACTACGCGAAGGTCGCCCCGCTGCTCACGGGCATGCAGATCCGCCGCACCGGTGGCCGCGATCTCTGGAACGGCGTCTCGATGGATCAGCTCGCCGCGCAGAGCATCGGCAACGCGACGCTGCTGCCGTCGCTCGAGCTCGGCTGCGATCCGATCTATCCCGTCGAGGACATGGGCTACTCCACGGTCTACGGCGGGCACATCGCGTGGAGCGCGCCCGATCGACCGATGCTGAAGGAACTCTCGCCGCGAGCGGTCTTCGAGCGCCTCTTCCGCCGCCAGGCGCTCGCCGGCGATCCCGCGCGCGGCAGCGTGCTCGACGCGGTTCGCCAGCAGAGCCGCGAGCTCCGTTCCAAGCTCCCTCCGCGCGATCGCGCGAAGCTCGAAGAGTACGAGGACTCCCTGCGCGAGCTCGAGCGTCGCATCGCCGAAGCTGCACGTCGCACGACGCCGACTCCTGAGCTCGCCGCCGACGCCGCCCCCGCCGAAGGTATCCCCTCCGATTACCCGACGCACGTCGAGCTGATGCTCGATCTCATCGCGCTCGCGTTCCGCATCGATGCCACGCGCATCGCGACCTTCCTCACCGCGAACGAGGTCTCGGGTCGCGACTTCTCCTTCGTGGAAGGCTGCGCGGGCAACTTCCACGAGTTCTCGCACCACGAGGAACGCGACGAGAAGAAGGAGCCCTACCGGCGCATCAACCGCTGGCACGTCGCGCGCTTCGCCGGACTGATCGAACGCCTCTCGAAGATCGAGGAAGGGGAAGGCTCGCTGCTCGATCGCTCGATGCTCGTCCTCGCCGCCGCGATGAGCGACGGGAACTCGCACTCGCCGCACGATCTGCCGATCCTGCTCGCCGGTGGCCGCGCGGCACAGCTCGAGCCCGGGCGGCTCATCACGTCGAAGCGTGATACCCCGCTCTGCCGCTTGTGGCTGAGCTTGCTGCTGCGGATGGGGGTGAGCGTCGAGCGCTTCGGGGATGCGGAGGAGCCGTTGGTCTGAGGGCGCGTCTGCGAAGCGCTCTCCGATCTTTGGCTGGCCGGCCGGCCGGATCCGCGGCCTCGTCGAGAGCCATCTCGCGCGCCGCCGCGTCTGGAAGCTCCTGCCGTTCTGGTGGATCGGCTACGGGATCGCGCGGTGGTTCCTGCACAGCGCTTGGATACGACTACGCGCGAAGGTGGAGCAGCTGCGGAACGCAGCGACCGCGCGCACTGTACAGTACAGGTGCCTGGCACCTTTACTGTACAGTGCGCGGGTCGCGGCTGACGAAGAGGGCGCCGATCAGATAGCCCAGCAAGGCCGCCGCCAGGGACGAGAGGTAGGGCGCCGGGAGCTCCACCAGTTCGCGCTTCGCCGCCATCCACACGACGAGGCCGGAGATCAGCGCGCCATACGCCGCCCACTTGCCGCCAATGCGCGTGAAGAGGCCGAAGAGCACCGCGACGAGCATGCCTGCGCTGCCGAAGCCCGAGGCCTCTTCCACGAGCTCGTAGATGTCATCGGCGCGGAGCGCCAGGTACCACGCAACGAAACCGGCGCCGACGACGGTCGCGCGCGCGAGAAGCAGGCGCGTGCGCGGCGTCGCGCGCTCGCCCGCGATCGAGAGGATCACGTTCCTCGTCAGGAACGCCGAGGCGACGAGCAGCGCGGAGTCGACCGTGGAGAGGATCGCGGAGATGAGCGCACCCGCGAAGAGCACGTAGAAGAACGGCGAGAGGTGCTCGCGCGCGAGCGCCGACACGATCTGCTCGTGGTCTTCGAGCCCCGGCATCAGGCTCGGGCCGACGAGACCCAGGAAGACCGGGATCATGCCGATCAGGAGATAGGCCGAGCCGCCGCCGAGCGCCGCGAAGCGCGCCGCGCCCGCGGAGCGCGCGGCGAGGCAGCGCGAGAGCATCTCCTGCGCGAGGACCGAGCCGAGCACCGGGATCGACCACTTCTCGAGCACGTCGAGCCAGGTGCGAGCGTCGGGCACGACGTGCGCGCGCTCGGCGTAGGCGGCGCTCCACGCTTCGCTCGGACCGCCGAGCGCCATCACCACGCCAACCAGGACCACGCCGAGGCCGAGCAGGAGCGCCGCGCCTTGCACGACGTCGGTGACGACGTCGGCAAGGAGCCCGCCCATGCTGGTGTAGAGGATCGTGATGCCCGCGCCGATCGCGAGGCAGGTCTCGAAGTCGAGGTCGCTGCTCGCTTCCAGCACGTGGCCGAACGCGCGGATCTGCGCCGCGGCCCACAGCACGCTCGTCGGCACGAGCAGCACCGCGGCCAAGCGCTCGACCCCCACGCCGTAGCGCTCGCGCAGCAAGTCGGCCGTGGTCGTGATGCCGCGGCGCCAGAGCGGTGCCGCGAGGAAGAGCCCCGCGACGAGGATGCAGGCGCCGTACGCGAAGGGCTCGACGGTGAAACGCGTGATGCCGTTCCCGTACACCTCGCCGGCCCCGCTCATGCAGGTCTCGGCGCCGAACCAAGTCGCGGTGACGGAGATCGCCGCGACGAGCGGCGAGAGCCGCCTGCCGGCAACGAAATAGTCGTCCTCGCTCTTCACGCGCCGCGCGACCCAGACGCCGATGGCGACCTGCGCGAGGACGTAGACCAAGATGCCGAACAGCAACCCCGTCATGCGCGCTCCGGAGCGGACTCCTCGCGATGGAGAGCGAGCGCGCGGCTCGGTAGGATCCGCGCGAGGGGCGCTCTCCGCGCCGCCGCACGCGCGATCCTACGGGCTCGCGCGCGCAGTTCCAGCGTTCGTCCTCACCCGCCGCTCGAGCTCCCCGATGCGCCTCGCAAGCTCTTCACTCGCCTACTTCGCTCTGGCGTCGCTCTGCGTCTCGCTCTGCGCGCAGGAGCCCAAGAGCGATCGCTTCGCCCGCACCGGCAGCAAGGCGCCCCATGCGCACCACGTGACGCTCTACGATCGCGACGAGCAGCCGATCGATCCGAGCGCACCGAACGCGAAGCCCTACTCCCCGGCGAAGACCTGCGGCCGCTGCCACGACGTCGCGACCATCGCGCACGGCTGGCACTTCGCGGCGCTGCGCGGCGAGAGCGAGCGCGCGCAGCCGCACGGGCGCGCCGGCGAGCCCTGGATCTACCTCGATCCGCGAACGGGCACAGCACTCCCGCTCTCGCCGCGCGGCGGCCAAGGTCGCTTCGATCCACGATCGCTCGGCATCGGCGCGCACGAGCTCGCGCAGCGCTTCGCGCGGCACCTCCCCGGCGGCCTCGGCCCCGCGGCGAACGCGAGCCCGGAGGAGAGCGCGGCGTGGGCGAAGAGCGGCGCGCTCGAGATCGACTGCATGAGCTGCCACGACGCGGGGAACTCCTGGAGCCACGCGCGCTGGATCGAGCAGGTCGAGCGCGGGAACTTCGCCTGGGCTTCGAGCGCGGCCCTCGGCCTCGCCGCCGTCGACGGCGTCGCGCTGAAGCTCGGCGAAGGCGTCGATCCGCTGGGAGCGGAGGGCGTGAAGACGGGCTACGACGCGCGCGCGTTCTCGCCGCAGAAGGAGGTCTTCTTCGATGTCGTGCGGACGCCGCGCCCGGAGGCGTGTTATCGCTGCCACACGACGCGCGACGCGGCGCCGACCACCGCGTCGCGTTGGCTCAGCGAAGAAGACGTGCACCTCCGCGCGGGCTTCAGCTGCGCCGACTGCCACGGCCACGGCCTCGATCACGGGAACGTCCGCGGCTACGACGGCGAAGTGCATCCCGCGGGCAAAGAGGCCGCCGCGTTCTCCTGCCGCGGCTGCCATCTCGCGAACGAGGACCTACCCGCGCCGCAGCGCGATCCAGAGAGAGCGCGCGCGGGTCGCCTGGGCGCGCCGCGTCCCGCGCACGCCGGGCTGCCGCCGCTGCACTTGGAGCAGCTCTCGTGCACGGCGTGCCACTCGGGACCGCGACCGCAGACGTCGGCACGAGCGCAGCAGACCTCGCTCGCGCACGCGCTGGGGAAGGACCTGCACGAGCTCGGCGAAGAGATCGCACCCCCGATCTCGGCGCCCGTGCTCGCGCGGAACGAGCGCGGCGTGATCGAGCCGCAGCGCTGGACCTGGCCCGCGTACTTCGGCGTCGAGCGCGGGCAGACGATCCAGCCGTTCCCGCCGGAGGCGATC
>JAEUHW010000062.1 GCA_016793245.1 Planctomycetota bacterium | reverse complement strand
AATCAGAAGCTGACGTTGTCGATCCTCGCGAAGGCACCTGCCCGTCGCCGCAGGTGATCGAGACCGTCGAGATTCCGCTGTTCATCCGCTCCCAGGTCTTCACGCCGTTCTACACGGTTCGGGACGATCAAGGCGAAAGTCTGAAGAGCCCTGCGTTTCACTTCCGAAAAGTGGAGTTCAGCACTCGGATCGACATCACTCCGATTCCAGACAAGCGCGGCAACGTCGTTCCCACACCGCGCTGATTCGTCTACGAGGGTCCCACGCCCTCCACGTTCGCGCGTATCGCCTCGTTCGATTCGCCGGCCACATCCACGCCGGTCGCGGCAGAACCGCTCCGACGGCGCCCTGACGTGAAGCGCCACACGTGCTCCCGGATGCTCACTAGATTCGGGTCGTGACCACCTGCAAGATCCTTCGCGCTCGGGCTCTATTCGCATTGGATCGTCGCGCCGCAGGTCTCCGCCGTGTTCAGAAGTCGGAACCCCGAGAGGTGCATGGTCGAGCCGGTCATCGAAGCACGAGCTGATGGGGCGTAGACTGCGGATGATGCACCACTTGTTCGGCGTTCCGCTTCGGCGCGACTTCCTCGTGGACGGCAGAAAGTTGGTAAGTGCCTGACGGAACTTGGAGCCAGGCAAAGACGCCATCAGCGCCGGTGAGTTTCTGGTCCAACCGCATCGATTCGGACTGCAAGCTCCGACAAGTGACGCGGGCGTGCGCCACGGGAGCGCCGGAAGTATCGACGACGACCCCGCGCAATTCGAACGACGGTTCCATCTGTAGCAGGAGGCCCTCTCGCGTCTCGCCGGGCGCGAGTGGCTCAAGGCTCAGCCTCGCGTTCTGGAACCCGGACTTCGACGTGTGGAGCTGGAGCTCACCAGCCGGAACGCCTCGGAAGCGAAACGACCCGTCGGGAGCCGTCTTTGTGGAGGAGGCGAGCCGAAGCCTGCCCTCGACGGTGTGGAGCAGCGAGACGAGTACTTCCGAGAGCGGTCCCTGTGCATCGTCGAGGACCTTGCCCTGGAGATGGCGCTCGCGATCCATGCGGAGCACTACCTCCTTCCGATTACCTGCGGGTACTCGCAGCGGATCGCTGACGAGTGGTTGGTGGCCTGGGTAGGTAACGCGCAGGCGCAACGACGCATGCGAGGGCAGCTCGCGGAAGACGAAGGCGCCCCCGGGATTCGTCGCCGTCTCCGCCAAACGCGAGTTGAACTCGTACGGGGCGCCGAGCTCGTCGCTGTCGTCTTCGCGCACGACGGCGACGCGCGCGGAGGCCAGCGCGCCATCCTCTGAGTCGAGCACTCGACCGAGAAGCGTTCCGGTGCGATGCAGCGCGATGTCCTTCCGGGTGACCTCGTTCGCCATCGCGAGGCGGTACGGTGTGTAGAGCGCCCCGTCGCCCTCGGGCTGGATGGGCAGCGAGTCCATCGGGCTCCAATAGCCCGGCGCGACGACCTGGAGGAACGAACTCGACTCGTTGCGCACGCCTTCGAGCCGGTAGCGCCCCTCTGCGTCCGTCGACGTCACCGCTTGCCAGATGCGAGCCCTTGCTCCAGCGATGGGCCGTCCCGAATCGGCATCGGTCACGCGGCCCTCGACGATGCACCCGGGCTTCATGTGGAGATCGAGCTGCGTGACGACGTCGCGCACCAGGATCGGCGGCTCCTCCACGCGCGCTCCCGACGTGCCGAAATAGCTCGCCCGAAGGCTGTAGGCTCCACCCGTGGGGATCTCGAGGCGGTAGGCCCCGGTCGCGTCGGAGAGAACCTCGTGGATCCAAGGTTCGTGCTCCGCGCTTCCCTGTTCCAAGAATCCGTACGCCAGGACGCGTGCGCCTGCGAGGGCAATACCCTCACTAGAAAGGACGGTTCCGGCGAGCACGCCAATTGACGCCAACTCGACGGCGATGGTTGCGGAAGCGGGCACGGCGATGGCCTGCTTCAACGTGATCGACTGGCCGGGCCGCGGCGTCCACACCAGCAGATAGACGCCTTCTTCCAGGCCCGAAAAGCGCAGGACTCCCTCGTCGTCGCTTCGCGCCGCCTGACCTGGCTCGGTCGCGGTAAGGAGCGGGTTGTGTCCCCGGCCCGTGCTGGATTCGTCTCGGAGCAGCATGAAGGACTGCGCACGCGCATGCTGAGCGTGGGGAGCCTTCAACGCGATCTCGAGGACGTGCCCCTGCTCAAGCTCGATCGTTCGTGATCCGCCAGGCGCGATCGCGACTCGCGCGAGTTGGCGCGTGCCGAAGCCCTCCGCGGATGCGAGGACGTGGTAGACGCCGGGGCTGATCCCCTCGAGAACGAAGGCGCCTTCCGCGTCTGTGCGGCCTCCGGCGACGGCGTCCGCGGCGAGCTGAAGGAATGCGGCGCGCTTGGTCCACGAGTACTGGAAGACTTGCGGAAAGACGACGACATCGGCGCCGGCGATAGGAGCTCCCACTGCGGAGACGACGCGTCCTGCGAACCCGAACGGTTTCGCGAGTAGGAATGAATCGAGCGCGCTGCGGGTCTGCGCATGCACGATAAGGCCGGGCTTGCGCGCAGGGGCGAAGCCATGTGCCTCGACCAAGACTTCGTAGTCTGGGCGCGGGGGAATTCCCTCGAGCTCGAATCGGCCTTCAGTGTCAGTTGTCGCATGGAGAATCACCGCGGAGGAACCGCGGATGCGCAAGGAAACCCTCGCGCCTTCGATTGCGGAGAGATCCGCGAGCGTCAGCACCTCACCGCGCAGCGCTCCGCCAACGAAGTCGCGTTCCGGAGTCGGCGGGACAGGCGCGATTTCAACGGCTGAGGGCACGCGGTCGAATCGCGCATCTGAACGTAGTCGATCGACCATCGTCAGCTCGTGGATCTGTTCGCCTCCGATCTCGCGAGCAACAGGCACGGTGGCCGAGTCTCCATCGAGAAGGAGTAGCGTTGTAGCGCCCCCGATCAGCAAGATGGCCGCAACCGAGAGTTTCCAGCCGAGCTTCATGAGCAAGACCTCCGTCAGGACGAACGGGGCGGTGGAAGTGGAGGTGAGAGAGGGGATGCCGAAGGCACAGGATAGGGCCGAGCGCCAATGCCGCGCGCCATCTCCGCGGTCCATTCGTTGTCGTAGCAACGAGAGGCCGCGCTGCAAGCGGCTCTTCACGGTTGCGACGGACTCGCCGCTTCTCTCCGCGATCGCGGAAGGACTGAGGCCTGTGAAGAATCGGTCCCAGATCGCCGTGCGATATGGTTCCGGTAAGCCCAGGACCGCGTCGACGACGGCTCGGAGGGACTCGCGCTCGATGGCAGCCGCGTCCTCTCCTGGTTGGGATGCCTGGCGTGCCAGCGACTGCTCCCGGTGCCGCATGCGGCGGCGTCTGCGTTGAAGCTGGGCGGCGATGCTCACCAGGACGGTATGAAGCCATCCGCCGAGTGGCCCTTGCCGCTTCGGAGGACGCTCGAGAGCCGCAAGCCAAGTGTCTTGCACGGCGTCTTCGGCATCGGCCGAGTCGCTGAGCAAGGCGGCTGCAAGGGTGTGCAGTGACGCGCCGTGTTGGCGTAGCTCGTGTTCGAGGTCGTTGGTCATGGCGGGGCGATGTCAGTCTATCCATGCCGCGGAGGCTCCTGGGGATGCGCAAAACCAGGATTCGTGGCGCGGCGGCGAGCGCGTGCACGACCGGGCCACGCGGCCCAGGATCGCGCGCTGGGTCTCATATCGAACCGTGGTGCATCCCCGCCTCGATCGCGCCTGAACGCCACATGCGCGCTCGTCCGCGCACCCCCACGTCCGCTCCAATCATCCGCCACGTGGCCATCCGAAGAATCCTTCGCACGCGGCTCCTATTCGCCTTCCCTGTGTCGCGCGTCAGAGCGTGTATCGCGTCCGTTCCCCAACGGCCACAGGAGGCCACGACGATGACGACCACGAACGGGCAGCACGCGACGGACGACCAGGCCACGAAGTCCGCGGCGAAGAAGCCGAAGTCGAAAGGCGCAAAGAAGCGCGCAGCTCCGAGCTGGACCCTGACCGAGGCCGCGATCGCGTTCCTCGAGAGCCTGCGCGCCGCGCGCAAGTCAGAGAGCACGGTGAGCGCGTACGCCGCGGACTTGGATCTCGCAACCGAAGTCCTCGGCGCCGAGACGCCGATCGCCGCGCTCACGCCGGCGGATGTCGAGCGGTTCAACGCCTCGCAGCAGGTGACGACCACGAAGAGCGGACGCGCGAAAGCGCAGCCGACGATCGATCGCAGCCGCCGGGTGCTCCGGCTCGCATTGACCTTCGCCGAGCAGCAGGGCGCGATCGAGGCGGTGCCGATCGAAGCGAAGCCGCGCGCGAAGAAGGACGTGCCGCTGAGCCAGCGCGAGGCCATCGGCAACGACGACGCGAGGCTCTACCCTGCGGCGGCCGACGACGACCCGGCGCAGATCACCTACGCGAGCACCGGCGAGCCGGTCACCGAGTGATCCTTCGGGCGGCTCGCCGATCGGGTGGGCCGCCCTGCCTCATCTCCAAGGCTCCATCCAAGGGAGGCACTCATGCACCTCAACGACGCGATCGCCGCGTTTCAGCTCCAGCTCGAAGCGGACGGACGATCGATCCACACGCGGCGGCAGTACGCGCGACACCTTCGCCTGCTCGGCGCGTGGCTCGACGCGAACGATATCGAGCCCGAGCTCGAGCAGATCAGCACGAGCGTGGTCGCGCGCTTCTTGGTGAGCGACGCGGCGAGGAGGACGGTCGACGGCGCGGCGAAGATGGCGACGAGCACGAACGCGCTGCGGACCTCGGTGCGGGTGTTCTTCCAGCACTGCGAGCTCGCGGGCTACGTGGCGCGATCGCCGGGCATGCTGGTTCGCAGGGCGCGCTGCGGCGAGCCACCGCCGCGAGCGCTCAGCGACGGGGAGGTCGAGCGGCTGCTCGAGGTGGCCGCGAAGGGCGAGCCAAGGGACGAGCTCCTGGTCAGGCTGCTGCTCGGGACCGGACTCAGGCTCGGCGAGGCCCTGGCCCTGGAGGTCGAGGACGTTGATCTCGAGCGCGGGACGATCTCGGTGCGGCGAGCGAAAAACGACAGGCCGAGGACGGCGTTCGTGCCGGCGGAGCTCGTGCCGCGGCTGGCCGCGTGGATGCGGGACCTAGAGTGGCGGCTGTTCTCGATCTCGGGACGGCACGCGCAGCGGGTGATCGAGCGGATGGCGCGGGAGGCGGGGGTGGTCGCGTCGGCGCACGCGCTCAGGCACACTGCGGCGATGCGGGTCTACGCGCGGACGGGAGACCTCGGCGTGGTGCAGCGAGTCCTGGGACACGCGTCGGTGGCGACGACGGTCAGGTATG
>JAEUHW010000046.1 GCA_016793245.1 Planctomycetota bacterium | reverse complement strand
GACGCGGGCGCAGGAGGAGTCGCTTCACCGGTTCATCCTGAAGGCGATCGTCGCGCTCCGACAAGGGCCGAGCGGCAGGTTGCTCCCGCGCGCCGTCATCTGCGCCCGAGCGCGGCGCGCTGCGCGGCCTCGGAGATCACGCACGCCGGCAGGAGCGTCGGACCGCCTTCGGTGATCTCGATGACGGGGGGCGGCTCGAGCTCGAGCTTGCTCACCATGGTCGTGCGCTGCTCTTGGATGACCATCGCCGCCGACAAGGTGTAGCGCCCGGGTTCGGCGAGGACGAGCTCGGCGCGTCCCTCGAGCACGTCGACCCAGCCGGTGCTCGCTCCTTCGGGTGCTCCGAGCTGCACGCGCAAGCGCGTGATCGGCGGGACGAGCGTCGCCTGTACGGGCAGCGTGACGCGTAGCCCCGCGAGCAAGTGCAGGTCCTGGCGCGCCGCGGTCCACTCGAAGGAGCGCGGACGACGGCCGGGCGCGGTGAGGCGGAAGCTCTGCTCCTCCGGAGCGATCCAGATCGAGCAGGTTCCCTCGGCGCCGCTCTGCAGCGCGCGTCGCGATGACGACGCGAGCGAGAGCAGCTCGAAGCTCGTGCGCGCGAGGGGCTGGTTGCGCTCGTCGAGGAGCCGCAGCGCGAGCTCGCGCCAGCCCTGGCAGAGCTCGACCTCCTGGGCCCGCGGGTCCCGGTTCTCCTCGCCGGCTGCGAAGCGCAGATCGCGGATCGTCGCGAGCGGCGTGCGCTCCGCCGTCAGGAAGACCGCATCGTGGGGCTCCGGCGCGATGCCCTCGATGAGGAAGGAACCGTCCGGGCTCAGCGACGTGCTCGGCGTCAGGTGCGGCATCGACCGTCGTGCGCTCGGCGTCAGCTCCACGCGGAGGCGCGTCGCATCCAGGCCCGACGGGAGGCGCGCCGAGCCGCGCAGCGCGGCGGCCTTCTCGAGCGCGATCACCACTTCGCGCGTGCCCGTGGGAACTTCGAGGCCCTCGACCGCGAGGTAGCCGGCGTGCCGCACCTCGAGATGCAGGTGCTTGGCGCGGCGCGAAGCACGGAACGCGAAGCGGCCGGTGACATCCGTGGAGGTGGTCAGGCGCTGCTCGGGCAATCCGCTCGCTTCGCCTACGATCCAAGCCCCGACTTGCACCTCGACGAGCGGCGCTCCCGCGCCGTCGACGACGCGTCCGGCGGCGAGGAGCGGCTCCTCTTGCAGCACGAGCTCGCCGAGCGAGGACTCGCCCGGAGGGAGCTCCTGCGAGAGATCGAGCACGCCGGCCAAGGGGCCGCGCGTCGCATGCAGGTGCTGGAGCTGTATCGTGCGTCGGCGCCCTTCGGCGGCGAGGCGATCCTCCACCGTGAAGCGCAGCCAGCCCTCGCGATCGGTGCGTTGGCGTGCGTGCTTGCTCTGCGACATCGCGCTGCTGGCGACGGAGCGTGCGAGCTCTTGGCGCAGCTCGATCTCGGCGTCTCGCAGCGGCTCGTCGGCGTCGAGCATCACGCGCACGCGAAGCTCGGCGGGGCGCGGCGGGAGTGGGAGCGCGATCTCCACCGTCTCGCCGGCTGCTTGCGGTCCGCGGGCGATCAGCTGCACGATGGACTCGTGCTCGCCCTGGAGCCCGGCTTCGATCTTCAGCGCGAGGCCCAGGCCGCAGGGAAGCTTCGGCGTCTCGCCGCGGAAGATGCTGAGCCGGCAATCCAGCGCGGAGTTCTCTTCAGGCTCGCTGCGGAGCAGCATTCGTCCGCGGACGTCGGCGGTTCCTCCGAGCTCGTCCTTCACGCGGCAGCGTACCCAGCCATATGCCGGAACGACGAGCTCGATGGGCTCGGTCGGCCACGGGTCGAGCGGAATGCGCGTCTCCGTCGAGGGTGCGAAGACGCCGCTCACGGCGGCGACCAGCCAGGCACCGTCTTTCCGCCGCGCGAGCTCGAAGATCCTCTCGCGCGAGATGCGCCGCTCGACCTCGGCGCCGCCAGGTCGCTCCTTGCCGAGATCGTGGAGCTCGCCCACCTGAGCGCCGTCTCGCTCGACGACGAGGTAGCGCGCGAGGTGGATCTCGAGCTCGTCGAGGCGACGACCACTCGCTTGGTCGATCACGCGCACGCGCAGGTCGTCCGGCTTCGATTCCGACGCGCTCGACGAATGGAGGGCCGCGATCGACGACGCGGTCGCCGGCTCCGTCGCCGGCGCGGCTTCGCGTTGCACGCGGCGCGGCTCGGCCACGAGCTCGTCCGGCGCGCGCGTCGGCTCGTTCTCCACGGTCGCGAGCGGCGTCGCCGCGGCGTCGCCTCCCGAGCGAGCGAGCTCGAGGCCGAGCCAGAGGCCGGCCAGGGCGAGCAGCAGGACGATCGCGAGAACGGTGCTCTTCATGCGCCGGTCCGGCTCCGAAGCGGAACGGGCTCTCCGCGGCGCCGCGGGATAGGGCTGCGGCGGCGAGAGCTCCGGGGCATGCTGCCCGAAGAGCCGCCCCGCGTCTCGCATCGGCTCGGACGGCGCGCGGCGGCGGCCAGGGGAACTGGAG
This sequence comes from Planctomycetota bacterium, assembly GCA_016793245.1. Taxonomy (GTDB): domain Bacteria; phylum Planctomycetota; class UBA1135; order UBA1135; family JADKAF01; genus JADKAF01. Next base: position 14,930 of record JAEUHW010000046.1, on the reverse strand, counting down.
GCCATCGAGCGATCAGAAGTGATCGTTCTCTGGCTCGAACTGAGATTTTTCGCTCACTCTTGATCGATCTAAGGCCTCGGGGCGAGAATCGCCGATCATCGATCATGACTGATCGATTTTCGTCCTTTCGCGTCACGTTTCGACCATCTGTGATCGCATGAAGATCGACTCCCTGCTGCCGACCGCCGAGGTCCTCCGCGAGCTCGGCCGGCGCCTCGCCCACGTGCGGAAGCAGCAGGGGCTCTCCCAGGAGGACCTCGCACGCGCGGCGGGGGTCGGCATCGCGACGCTCCGGCGCCTCGAGGACGGGAAGGACGGCAAGCTCGGCTCGTGGCTGCGGCTCCTGATGGCGCTCGGCATGGCAGGGGCGATCGAGGGGCTGCTGCCGGAGGAGCTGCGCTCGCCGCTCGCGGAGGTGAGAGGCCAGCGCGGTCGCCGCTCCGCCGCGGCGAAGGCACCGATCGCGCGCGCCGAAGAGGCGTCGAGCACCGGCTTCGTCTGGGGTGACGAGCAGCGATGACCACCGCGACCGTGAAGCTCTGGGGGACGCCGATCGGCTACGTGTCGATGGATGCGGGTGAGCGCTTCGCGCGCTTCGAGTACGAGCCTGAGTTCGCGAAGGCCGGCATCGAGGTGGCGCCGCTGCACATGCCCGTCGTCGCGCGGCGCATCTATCAGTTCCGCGAGCTCGAGCCGCGCGCGTTCCACGGCTTGCCCGGGCTGCTCGCCGACAGCTTGCCCGACAAGTACGGCAATCGTCTGATCGACGTGTGGCTCGCGCGGACGGGCCGCACGCCCGAGAGCTTCCACGCCGTCGATCGCCTCTGCTATACGGGGGCGCGCGGCATGGGCGCGCTCGAGTTCGAACCTTCGACGGGGATCGTCGAGCGCGCCGATCGCAAGCTCGAAGTCGCCGAGCTGGTCGAGCTCGCGTCGATGGCGTTCGCCGCGGCGGACAAGTTGCAGACGCGGCTCGACGGCGCAGACGGCGAGCGCGCGTTGCTCGACATCCTGAGCGTCGGAACCTCTGCCGGCGGCGCGCGTGCGAAGGCGGTGATCGCGTTCGATCCGCGCACGAAGGAAGTGCGCTCCGGTCAGATGCGCTTGCCGCCGGGCTTCGAGCACTGGCTCATCAAGTTCGATGGCGTCGCGTTCAACGGCGATTGGGGCGTCGCCGATCCCAAGGGCTTCGGGCTGCTCGAGTACGCCTACTCGCGCATCGCCGCGCAATGCGGCATCGCGATGTCGGAGTGCCGCCTGCTCCAGGAGAACGGGCGCTCGCACTTCCTGACGCGGCGCTTCGATCGCGATGCGAGCGGCGGCAAGCGCTTCGTGCAGACCTTCGCCGCGCTCGCGCACTTCGACTACTTCGAGACGGGGCACTACTCGTACGAGCAGCTCTTCCTGACGATGAAGCGGCTCCAGGTACCGCCCGCGTCGATGGACCAGCAATTCCGTCGCGTGGTGTTCAACCTGGTGGGCTGCAACCAGGACGACCACGTGAAGAACTTCGCCTTCGAGATGGATCGCCGCGGTCGCTGGGACATCGCGCCGGCCTATGATCTCTGCCACGCCGAAGGCAGCGCGTTCACGAGCCGCCATCAGCTGAGCTTGCATGGCAAGACCGGCGGCTTCACGAAGGCGGACCTCGCGCACCTCGCGGACTACGCGGGCTTGCCGCGGCGGCGCGAGCTCGCCGTGCTGGACGAGGTGCTCGCGGCGTTCGCGAGCTGGCCGGACCTCGTCGCGGAGCTGGGGATCCCCAAGCCGCTGGCCGAGCATGTCTCGCGCACGCTGCGGATGCAGTGGTAGGAGTGTCGGTGAGGCACGAGCCTCGGTCGCTCGAGCGTTCGACCTCTCCATGCTCTTGCTCGCGGGTCGAGGTCTCGCGACGGCCTCTGGTTCGCGGCGGAGTTGACGGCGCCCTGACAAGTGGCCTCGTGTGAGGCGGCATGCTGTACCGTGTTCGCTGCGCTCCGGAACCGCGCGATCGCCCGCGCCGCTTCGGGGTCGAGGAGCACCAGGCCGATGACTCGCACTCTCCTTAGCCGCCTCGCCGTCCCCCTTCTCTGCGTTGCCCTCGCGTCTGCCAACGCACCCTTCCAGGACCCGGAAGAGTCGAGCGCCGTGGTGCTCCTGCCGCTCACCGAGAAGGGCGAGGGAGCGCCTTCGCGGGCGGGTCTGGGTCGCACGGTGCTGCTCACTTCGATCCGCGAATCCGATCCGTGGTGGCGCGTCGTGGCCGCGCTTCGCGAGGGCGGCATCAAAGATAAGGACATCGTCACCGTGCGTCCTTGGGATGCAGAGCGCGTGCGCAAGGCGCTCGCGAAGTCGCAGCCGGAGTTCGCCGTGGTCGTGCTGCCTCCGGACGAGCTCGACGTGAATATGCACTTCGAGCTCTTGGAGCAGCTCTCGAAGCTCGATGGCGATCCCTTCGTCGATGTCACGTTCGGCTACATCACGGGAGCGACTCCCGAAGAAGCCGAGTCCTTCGCTCGAGCGACGATCGCGGCGCGGAAGGCGCGCCCGAAGCGCTCGATCCTCGAATTCGGGCCGAGCACGAGTCCCGCACCGCTCTCTGGCTCGACGGCGCATCCTTGGGCGTCTGGCTTCACGACGCGGCGCCTCGCGCATGCGGAGGACGAGCGCGACGTCGCGAACCTGCTCGCCGCGGCGAAGGATGTGGGTGTGCTGCAAGCCTGGGGGCATGGCATGCCTCCCGGCGTCGATCGCGGACTCCAAGGCCGTGAGATCCGCGCGGCTCGGCTCGATCTCTTTCCGGCGCTCTACTTCAGCGGCCCGTGCTACTGCGGTGTTCCCGGTCGTTGGTTCGATCCGTCGAAGGGCGCCATCCGCGAAGCGCAGGTCGCTCCCGAGGAGTCGTTCCTCCTCGCGCTGCTCGGCGCCCGGGTCAGCGCGGTGTTCGCCGGACTCGACCCCGATCGCGGCGAGACGAATCATCAGGAGCTCGAGCACCTGCTCTCCAGCGGTGAGCCTCTGGGCTACGCCACGAAGGGCACCTACGACGACGTCGTGCTCGCGTACCGCCGCCCCGAGCTCTCTCTCCCGCGCTATGCAGCCGAGAAGCCGGATCCGCATCGCAACCTCGCGGAGACCATGATCGCGGGCGGCGCCTGTCGCGCGCTCTTCGGAGACCCGAGCTTCGCTCCTTTCGAGAAGGCCGGAGAGAGCGCCTTCGAGGCGCTCGCGACCGCGGCTCCGAAGGCGATCCGCATCACCTGGAACCACGAGGGTTCGATCGGCAACTACTGGGCGCCCGTCGATGTCTACCGCGCCGATGGCGGCTGGACGCATCGCCTGCGGTTCCGCGTTCCGATCGCGGTGGAGAAGGCGCGTCGCGTGAGCTCCTTCCGCGTGCTCTCGGTGACGAAGGACGGCCAGAGCCTCGAGGTCGGCTTTCCGACCGCGGCGCTCGAGCTCTTCGGCGGCAAGGCGTTCCTCCATGTGCTGATCGTCTTTCCCCGCAACGAGCAAGACCGAGCGCTGTGGAACGGGAAGCAGTTCGAGGCGCGTTTCGAATGCGGGACCTCTTGAGCCTGTCGGGTGGACCATCGATGGGGGCCAGCGGAAGCAAGAAGCGCGCACGGTCTCCTCGCGCTTGATGGCGACGCGCTCGATGGCCGTGGTGGAATGCGCGGCACCCGGCTTCCGACCTCGACTCGCGGACGCGCAGTCGTTCCTCCATGGCGCTCGAACGCTTCGAACTCTGGATCACCGCCGCCGGCGCCGCCCAGCTCCTGCTCTGCCTCGGCACGCTGGCGTTGCCGCGCATCCTCCGCTGGCGGGAGAAGCTCGCCGTGCTGCCGACGCTCGAGCGCCAGATGTTCTACGTCTACGCCGCGTACATCTGGGGCACGAACCTGGCCTTCGGCCTCGTCTCGTGCTTCGCAGCGCCTTGGCTGCTCGACGGATCGGGGCTCGCGAGCGCGGTGTTGGGCTTCATCGCTCTGTATTGGGGCGCGCGCGTCGCGCTGCAGTTCCTCTACTTCGATCTGCGGTCGGCGCGGCCTCCGGGCGTCATCTTCGTCGTCGCCGAGCGCGCGCTCGAACTCTTGTTCGTCGGGCTCACCTTGCTCTACGGCACAGCGTGCGCGTGCTCGATCGCGGGGCTCCGTTGATCGCGCCGGGCTATGCGCCGACCTCGAGCGCGGCGCTGCTCTCGCTCGGGATCTTGCTCGGCGGGCTCGTCGCCGCTGTCGCCCTCTTGGCTCGCGTGCGGAACGCGAGGCTCGCGCGTGCCTCGGCGTGGGGGCTCGCGCTTGCGGCGATCGCCGCGATGGATGGGCTCGCGGCCGCGCAGCCGGCGGGCCTGCGCATGCTGGCACTCTGCGCTGCGACGCTCTATGCGATGAAGGGCATCGTGCTCACCGAGCATCGCCTGCGCGGAGGGCGCGCGCTCTCACGCTCGCGCTGGCTCGGGTTCACGCTGCTCTGGCCCGGCATGCGACCGGCGGAGTTCGCGAACGCCGAGATCGAAGCGGGGGAGCGAACCGCACGTCTCGCGCGTCGGGGCGCGCTCCAGCTCGGCGTGGGTCTGCTCTTCGTGCTCGGCGCTCGCGCGCTCGAAGGCAACGCGGCGCGCTCTCCACTCGCCGTGCCGCTGCTCGCCTGCGGGCTCAGCCTCGCGGTCCACTTCGGGCTCTTCAACCTGCTCGCGGCCGCGTGGCGAACGCGCGGCGCGATGGTCGGACCGCTGTTCCGTTCACCGCTGGCCGCGACCTCTCTCGCGACCTTCTGGAGCCGCCGCTGGAACCTCGCGTTCTCCGAGATGATCCAGCTCAGCGTCGCGCGTCCGCTGCGGCAGCGGCTCGGTGCGCGAGGGGCAGCCGTCGTGGGCTTCCTCGTCTCCGGCGTCCTGCACGTGCTCGCGATCAGCTTGCCCGTGCAGGCCGGCTACGGCGGGCCGATGCTCTACTTCGCGCTGCACGGAGTGCTCGTGCAGTTCGAGCCGTGGCTCGCGCGGCGGCAGCGTTGGCTGCGCGAAGGACGCTGGCTCGCGCACCTCTGGGTCTTGGTTTGGATCGCGCTGCCGCTGCCGATCCTCTTCCACGCTCCCTTCGTCGAGGGAGTGCTCGAGCCGCTGCTGCGCTGAAGCCTCGCATCAAAGCCTCGGGCTCACGGCTTCCGCCGCGAGCCCGAGGCGCGTGAAGACGCGTCGGCGAGCTCGGGCTCAGTTGCCGAGCACGAGCTCGAGACCGTTCGAGGCCGTGGCACCACCGGGGTTCGCGCCGAGATCGATCACGACCCACTGGCACGCGACGGGCGCGCCGACGAGATAGGGAGCCGCGGGGACCGGGATGCCGTTGAACGAGGCCATGCCGTTCGCGTTCGTGGCGCTGGAGAGGAAGGTGCCGCCGATCAAGGCCAACGAGCGGCAGCCGGTGAAGCCCAGGCCGTCGAGCGGGAAGTCCTGGCGCGTCCCGAGGCTCAGCAACGCGGGGCTGTTCGCGCGCGCGCCGCGGAGCAGGAGATCCATGCTGCGGCCCAGCACGGGGCGACCGCGATGGTCGATGCGCGGCAGGTGGCCGTTGCTGCCGACGCAGGCGTTGCCGAAGAACTCGACGCGCGCGGGAACGCCGGTTCGCCCGAGGTCGTAGACCGAGACGCGCCCCGACTCGGGGCCGCCGACATCGGAGAACGGGGCACCCGCGACGATGTCCGCGAAGCCGTCGTCATCGACGTCGACGCCCGCGACATCGAAGCCGAACTGATCGTCGACCGCGCTGCCGTTCCAGGTGCGCAGCTCGAGGCCGAAGCGGCCGGAGAAGACGCGCACGGAGCCGGACTGCGCGCCAGCGTTGTCGTCCTCGGGCGCGCCAACGACGTAGTCGGCGTAGCCGTCGAGGTCGAGATCGCCGAGGGCCGCGACCGCGTGGCCGAAGCGATCGCCGATGTCGTCGCCCGTGAGGCGACGCAGGGTGGCGCCGGTGCGACCGGCGAGCAGATACACCGTGCCCACGCCGAACTCGATCGGCGCGCCGACGATCAGGTCCGGGATGCCATCGCGATCGACGTCGCCGGCCGCGCGCACGCAGAAGCCGAAGCGGTCATCGAAGGTCGAGCCATCGACGGTGTAGAGCTCGCTTCCGGTGCGGCCGGAGAAGACGCGCACGCGACCGGAGTCGGTGCCGCCGCTGTCGTTCAAGTGCGCGCCGATCGCCGCGTCGGCATAGCCGTCGCCATCGACATCTCCGGCGAACGCGACGCTGCCGCCGAACTCGTCGCCGATGGCATCGCCGTTCCAGCGCCAGATCGTCGATCCGTCGCGGCCCGAGATCGCGTATGCGGTGCCCGTGCCGAACTCGCCGGGCGCGCCGACCAAGAGATCATCGAAGCCGTCGCCGTTTGCATCCTGCCCGCCGTCGACGGCGCGACCGAAGAAGTCGTTCGGCGTCGCTCCGTCGATGGTGCGGAGCTCCGCGTAGGTCCGCCCCGAGAACACGCGGATCAATCCGCTCTCCGACCCACCGGTATCGGCGTTCGGCGCGCCGACGACGATGTCGGGGACGCCGTCGCCATCCACGTCACCGGCTCCCGCGACGGCGTGGCCGAAGCGATCGTCGATGTTGCTCCCCGTGAAGCGCTGGAGCTCGGCGCCGCCGATGCCGGAGAACAGCCTGGCGGTACCGGCGCCGAACTCGCGCGGCGCCCCGACCAGGAAGTCGAGGCGGCCGTCGCGGTTCACGTCGCCGACCGGCGCGACGCTGGTGCCGAAGTCGTCGTTGGCAGAGTACCCATCGACGTGGAAGAGGAGGGTCTGCGCCGAGAGCAGTGAGGAGGGGGCGAGGGCTGCGAGGAGCGCCAGGTGGATGCGCATCGAGTACACCGTGAGCGAGCGCGGCGGCGAGCGGGGCGAGCTCGATCACCGCGGAGAGGACTCCCGATCCGGAGCGCTCCGCACTGGAGACGGCTTCGCGATCTCGCACGTCGAGTCGCTCGCTCCACCCGCGAGCGGGGGCGGCGATACCTCAAGCGGCGCCTCGGGTCCGCGAGCGGACGCGAGTGCATCGGGGGGAATGCGCGCTCACCATAGCCCTCGGCGTTCGGGGCGCGCAAGGCGCGCCTCGCGGCGCGCCCCGGGAGATCGATGGGGATGGCTTGCTCTCAGCGCACCACGGTTCGCAGGAGATTCGTGAGCGTCGGCTGTCCGCTCATGGGGTCGATCTGCAGCCACTGCCAGTAGAGGTCGTACTCGTAGAACGGCGTCGTAGGCAACGGCAGCTGCAGGTTGAGCTCGCCGGCCGCATTGCTCATCCCGCTCCAGACGAGGAAGAAGCTCGCGGGATCGAGATAGAGCGTGCAGCCGTTGCCGAGCGGCAGCATCCCCGGGAGCGGAGAGATCAGCAGCGCCGTCGGGGCGAACGGCGCGCCCGCGTCGAGGGCTAGGTAGAAGAACTCCGAGCCCGCGTGCGGGGCGGAGGAGCCCGTGATCGGCCCGAGGGCGAGGGCCGTGCCCTGGCAGGTCGAACCATAGGGCAGCTGCGCGGCGTTGGCGAAGACGAGGTCGCGCTTCACGACGGGGTTGTTGCCCGCGACATCGGCGACGCCGAAGGCGAAGGCGAACGCGTCGGTGGTTTCGTCGTAGCCCGCGCTCACGCTGCGCACGGCATCGCTGCCTTGCTGATAGAGGATCGCGTTCTCCACGATCCCGGCGTCGTAGCCGACGCGCATGGCGCGCGCGATGCGACCGCCTTCGATCCAGCCGAGTCCCCAGTGGGATTGCGAGCTCCGGTTGTAGGCGATCGGGTGGCTGCCGGCGCGACCGAAGCCATAGAGGTTCGAGGCCGCGCTGCGGAGGAGCCTACGCGGCGAAGGGAAGCTCGGTCCTGCGCCGAAGAACTCCCAATCGACGCGCTGGGCGCGCAAGGTCGGGAAGGTCTCGCCGTAGCTCTTCTGCGTATTCGCGATCGCGCCGTGGAAGATCAGGAAGCGACCTTCGACTCCGTCGACCTGCGGTCGGAGGACGTGCTCACCGGGGAGCGCCGCGGCTACGATCTCGCGGCCCGAGAGTTGCCCGTCGCCCCGCACGAGGCGCCCGATCGCGTCCCAGTCGTCGGCGGCGTTCGCCGCGTTGAACTGTTGGTAGACCACCAGCCAGGAATCCCAGGTGGAGCCGATGCTGCGGCTGACCGAGGGGCGCTCGCAGTCATGGCCGGGCGAGTCGATCGAGATCGCGAAGCTCGAGCCGAAGGTCTGCAGGTTCGTATCGAGCAAGGCGCCGCGGATTCGCGATTCGTCGGTGTCCGTGAGCCCAGGCGTGGTGTCTTCTTGGAAGACGATCAAGGCCTGTTCGCCGAAGCTCCAAGCGAGCACACCACCCACGACGGGGTAGCGCTGCTGCGTTCCCGCCGGACGCGAGATCTGCCGAACCACTCCCGCGGGAGCGACCGGGCCGTCGTCTTGGATATAAGCGTAGACGCGCGCAGTGGCCGTGAGAGGGGAGATGCGCTCGAAGGCCAGCACCCACTTGTCGTCGCCCGCGACATAGGCCGCGCTCGGGTGCTGGGTGCTCCAAGCGTTGGAGGTATCGCTGAAGGCGCCCGAGAGGAGCGCGCCGTTCGCGCTCACGACCGAGGAGCGCAGGTCGTAGTCGCCGATCGCGAAGAGGCGCTCTCGTCCGATGAGGAACATGTGATTCTCGTCGTCGGCGGCGATGTCGACGGTACCAGGGGCATAGACGTCGCCCACGACGGTGCGCGAGGACAGCAGCGGATCGACGACGAGCGGGAAGCTCGCCTCCGCGATCCACGCGCCCTCGAGCTGCAGGCGGATCGCGCCATTCGCGATGCTGGTGAGCACCGGCGTCGTGCGTCCCGCGGCGTCGATCGCGAGCGCGCTGCCGTAGGTGACGAGCGGCGTGCCATCGGCGAGGTGGAACTCGAGGGGCCGATGCGCGGGCTCGCTCGCGGAAGGGACGAGCGCCGTTTCGAGCGCGCCTTCGATGACGAGATCGCCGGAGTGCGCCGGCTTCGCGTGGAGGACGAAGCTCTGCTCGACGCCTTCGCGGCGCACGTCGTAGCGCTCGTCGAGCGCGCCGTGGTGGAGCACGTAGCGCCAGTCGCTGTGCTCCGCGTACGCCTCGGCGCTTGCGTTCAAGAGCTCCTTGCCGCCCACGCGCACCGAACGCGTGGTCCAACGCAAGGGCATGTTCTCACCGGCTTCGCCGCGGAGAGGGAAGAACGCGACGCTGCGGCCGAAGGAGATCTTGTAGTCGGGGCCGCTGGCCCAGAGGCCATATTCGTCGGCGAGGGGATCGTTGCCGAGGCCGTGGATCGGCGCGAGCCAATCGGCATCGACGAGCTGCGGCGGGGTGAGAGGCTCTTGCGCTCGCCCGCCGAGAGCGAGGAGCAAGAGGGGGAGAAGCGGAGCGCGCAGCGCTCGGCGCGGCGTCGCGAAGGGCGGACGGAGCATGATGGTCTCTCGGTTCGAGTGAAGTGGCGTTCGCGAGTCGCGCGACCCGCGTCGCTCCTGCACGCCCGAGAACCGCGCTCCCGCCGCCACGCGCGGCGCGATTTCTTCTCCATGCTCCTCGTCGACGCGCACGGGAGGTCCACCGCTCGTGGCGATGAACCTCCCGTGCTCGAGGCGCCGCACCCTCGGGGCGTGCGCGCGGGAACCGTCCGAAATCGATCAGTGCCCGCCGGCGGTCGCGAGCACCTGGTCGCCGACCGCGGCGCTCATCGGCGCGCCTTCGACGGGCTTCGCGGAGACCTTGGTCTCCTCGAAGATCGAAGCCACCTCGACCAAGCCCTTGAAGCCGGCGGTGCCGACGATGGCGAGGCGGGTTCCGACGACGGCGCTGTTGCCCGGGCGGAGGCGCAGCATGAGCTGGCCGCCGGAAGCGGACACATCGGTCACCTCGCCGAGCGCTCCCTCGGCGATCTTCTGGGCGGGGGTGCTCGGGGTCGCGTGGGCGTCGACGCGCGCCTCGAGGCGGCTCACGCGCTCCTTCATCGAGCGCTGGGTGGGCTCCTCCTCGGTCTCGCGCACGGTCTCCTTCACGATGATGCAGCCGGCGGAGAAGAGGCCGAGGAGGGCGGCGATGGTCAGGGACAGGGCGGTTCTCATGAGATGCTGGTCCTTCCAAGAGTTCTCGTGCGCGGAGCTCGGGCGGATCGGCGCACGGACTGAGTACGGGCTCCTACATGCGCTCGACGGTCCGAATGCCGAGCAGGCCGAGCACCAGACGCAGGCGCTCGGCTGCCAGGTAGGAGAGCTCGAGGCGCGCGGCGCGCACCCCTTCCTCCTCGGCCTTCAGGATCGGGCAGTCGTGGTAAAAGCGATTGAAGAGCGTCGCCAAGTCGTAGGCGTAACGGCAGAGCGGCGTGGCGGCGAGCTCGCGCTCATATTCGGAGAACACGTCCTCGCATTTCGCGAGGTGCAGAGCGAGCTCGCGCTCGGCGGGGTGCGTGAAGCGGAGCTCCCCGTGCGGGAGCGCCGAGGCGGCGTCGGTGCCGGCCTTCTCGAAGACGCTGCGGATGCGGACGTAGGCGTAGAGCAGGTAGACGCCGGTGTCGCCTTGGAGCGCCAGCATCTGGTCCCAGTCGAAGACGTAGTCGGTGTCGGGGCGCTGCTTGAGATCGGTGTACTTGAGCCCGGCCACGGTGAGGCGGAGCGCGATCTCGGTGCGCTCGGCGGGGGGGAGCTCGGGGTTCTTCTCGAGGGCGATCTTCTCGCAGCGCTCGACGCCTTCGGCGAGGAGCTCGCGGATCTTCACCGTGCCGCCGGCGCGCGTCTTGAAGCGGACCTTCTTCTTCTTGCCGTCCTCTTCGATCTCGCGCTGGATCACGCCGTAGCCGACGTGCGTGAACACCGTGCTCTCGGGCAGCCAGCCCGCCTTCCGCGCGACGGCCGCCATCATCTCGAAGTGCAGGCTCTGGCCGCGGTCGGTGACGATCACGATGCGATCGGCGCGCAGGTTCCGCACGCGGTGGCGCATCGCGGCGAGGTCGGTGGTCGTGTAGTTGTAGCCCCCGTCGGCCTTCTGGACGATCGCGGGCAGCGGCTCGCCTTCGCGGTTCACGAAGCCGTCGACGAAGACGACCTTCGCGCCCTCCGAGGTCTTGAGCAGGCCCAAGCGCTGCAAGTCGTCGAGCACGACCGACAAGTCTGCGTTGTACGAGCTCTCGGGCCGGTCGTGCTCCGGCTTCATCGTGACGTCGAGGCGCTGGTAGATCTCGGCGCAGTTCGCGAGCGTCACATCCATCAGCCGGCGCCACGCTGCGCGCGAGCTCGGCTCGCCTTGCTGGAGCTTCAGCGCTTCCTCGGCGGCGTCGCGCGCGAACGCCGGGTCGTCCTTCCGCAGCGCCGAGCCCTGCGTGTAGAGCGCTTCGATCTGCGGGAGATCGAGCCGCTCCAGCGCCGCGAGGTCGGGGCCGAACTCGCGCTTCAGCACCGCTACCAGCGTCCCGAAGTTGGTGCCCCAGTCGCCGTAGTGGTTCTGCCGCAGCACCGTATGGCCGAGGAACTCGAGCGTGCGCGCGATCGAGTCGCCGATCACGGTCGTGCGGAAGGTGCCGACGTGCAGGTCCTTCGCGAGGTTCGGGCTCGAGTAGTCGACGACGACGCGCTGCGGGGCGGAGCGCGGAGCGACGCCGCAGCGCGGGTCGCCGTGCGTCGCCATGAGCGCGTTCGCGAGGGCGCGGTCCTCGATGCGCAGGTTCACGAAGCCGGGGCCGGCGATCTCGGGCGCGGCGCAGAGCCCAACCAGGTCGAGCTTCTCGACGATCTTCTGGGCCAGGTCGCGGGGCTTCGCGCCCATTACCTTCGCCGCGGGTAGCGCCGCGTTGCACTGGAAGTCGCCGAAGCGCGCGTCGCGCGAGGGCTGCAGCAGGCTCTCGCCTCGAGCGTGCTCGGGGCCGAGGGCGGCGGCGACGGCCGCTTCGACGCGGCGGCGGATCTCCTGGTGGAGGCTCATCGAGAGGGGGGTGCGGGAACGGGGCGGGATGGGAAGAGCCCCGCAACATAGAGGAGCGAGTGGGGCGGTCAAGGGGGCCGCGGCGAGGTGCGCGGAGGAAATCCGGCTTCGGCGGTCACGCGCGGCGCGCCGTTTCGCTGGGAGGGGGCGTCGCTCCCCGCATTGGAGGTTCCTCGATGTCTCTCTCCGCCTCGCTCCGCGCCTTCGACTCCCTGGCGCTCACCGCGCTCGTCGGCGCCGCACTCTGCTCCCTCGGTTCGGCCCAGTCCCCGCAGCGCATCATCGGCCTCACGCGGAACGCCCCGTTCGTCGTCTCGCAGGACGTGAACACCTGCAACGTCGGCATCTGCCCGGTGGCGCTCCCGCCGTCCTCGACCCTCACCGGCTTCGTCGGCGGCACCGCGCACGACCCGCGCGACCGCGGCACCTTCGTCTCGAACGGCTTGCAGATGGCGAAGATCGATGTGCGCTCCGCCGCGTGCACGCCGCTCTGTCCGATCCTGCCCGTGCCGAACACGACCCCGAACAACCCGGTCACGGGGATGGCGTACAACGAGACCACGAACACGCTCTTCATCACCGACGCGTCGAACATCATCCGCTGGTACTCGGTGGCGGGCGGCTGTCAGCTCACCTTGATCAACCGCTGCATCGCGCCGGTCTCCGCGGTCGAGATCCTCACCGGCTGCGCGACGGATGATCTGAACGGCCTCATCTTCTATTCGGCCGTAGTGCCCGGCGTGATGGGCGGGCGCGTCTACGTGGCGCCGCAGACGAACCCCTGCGCGGTGATCTGCGCGCACGCGATCCTGCAGTGCGGCGCGAACCCGATGACGCCGCTCACCGGCCTCGCGTTCGACACCTGCACCCGCACGCTCTGGGCCACCGACGGCCGCATGTCCGTCGCGCACAACTTCGATTCGACGACCTGCACGCTGTTCCCGCAGTACCAGTGCTGCATCAACACCTCGGGCGATCCCTACGTCGGCCTCTGCATCCTGCCGCCGACCGAAGCGCCCGCGGGTCCGAACTGCACGAGCCTGCCCTGCCCCTCCTGCCCCTCGATGCGCCATGCGCTGCGCGGGGACCCCAGCATCGGGAACCCGGCCTTCGCGCTCGAGCTGAACAACGCTCCGGGCGGCACCGCGGCCTGGCTGGTCTTGAACCTCGGTCCGTGCGCCGGCCCCGGGGTCCTCTCGCCGCCGCTCTGCGCGCCGATCCTCGTGCCCTTCGCTCCGCCGTGGCTGACCGTCGGCCCGATCGGAACCGGCGGCGCCGTCGGCACCTGCTCCGGCAACCTGAGCCTCCCCTTCCCGATCCCGCTGAGCCCCATGTTCTGCGGGCTCACGGTGAGCACGCAGTACATCGGCCTCTGCGGCGGACCCGGGACCTTCGTGTCGAACTGCCTCTCCTGGACCATCGGGTCGACCTAGGATCGCGCTCTCGCGCGGCGCGCCGCGCGAGGGAAATCGGAAATCGGGGTCACGGGAAACCGGCGGCTCCGGTGTGATGGCTTGGCGGTGCCCCTACCGCCGGAGCTCGGCGCGACTCGATCCGCCGAGCTCTCGTCCCCGTCGGAGGATTCGCGATGTTCCAAGCCCCCTCGTTCCGCCGCCTCTCGCAGATCGCCCTCGCGGCGCTCGGCGGGACCGCGCTCTCGACCGTCGCCATGGCCCAATCCGCGCCTAGCGTGATCGGCCTCACCCGCAACACTCCGGCCGTCCTCTCGCAGGACATCGGCACCTGCGCCACCGCGGTGTGCCCGGTGGCTCTGCCGCCGCCGTCTGGGATCGCCGGCTTCGTCGGCGGAACCTGCGTCGATCCGCGCGACCGCGGCGTCTTCGTCTCGAACGGCCTGCTGATGGCGAAGATCGAACCGCGCTCGACGGCCTGCATGCCGCTCTGCCCCGTGCTGCCGGTGCCGAACACGACGCCGAACAACCCGGTGACGGGCCTCGCCTACAACGAGAGCACGAACATCCTCTACATCACCGACGGATCGAACGTGATCCGCTGGTACTCGGTGGGCGGCGGCTGCCAGCTCTCGCTGATCTTCCGCTGCATTCCGCCGATCGGCGCGGGCGAAGTGCTCACCGGCTGCGCGACGGATGACCTGAACGGGCTCATCTTCTACTCGACCGCGCTGCCCGGGACGCCCGGCGGTCGCGTCTACGTCGCGCCGCAGACGAATCCGTGCGCGGTGATCTGCGTGCACTTCATCGCCAACTGCGGAACGCTCACGATGGGGCCGCTGGTCGGCCTCGCGTTCGACTCCTGCGCGCGCGTGCTCTATGCGACCGACGGGCGCGTCGTCGTCGGGCACCAGTTCAACTCGATCACCTGCGCGATGGGCCCGCAGGTGCAGTGCTGCATCAATACCTTCGGCGATCCCTACGTCGGCCTCTGCCTCCTCCCGAGCACGGAGACGAGCAACGGACCGAACTGCACGGCGACGCCATGCCCTGCGTGCCCGAGCATGACGCACGACTTCACCGGTGACCCCACGCTCGGCAATCCCACCTTCTCGCTCGACCTGAACAACGCGCCGGGCGGTACGGTCGCGTGGCTGGTGCTGAACGTCGGCCCCTGCGCCGGTCCCGGCGTCTTCGCGCCGCCGCTCTGCGCGCCGCTGCTGGTGCCCTTCGCTCCGCCGTGGCTCACGATCGGCCCGATCGCAACCGGCGGCGCCGTCGGCACCTGCACCGGCAACGTGAACCTGAACGTCGCGATCCCGATGAACCCGCTGCTCTGCGGCTTCACGCTGAGCACGCAGTACCTCGGCTACTGCGGCGCCGGCGGCTTCTTCGTCTCCAACTGCCTCTCCTGGACGATCGGCACGAGCTAACCCCACTGTACAGTAAAGGTGCCAGGCACCTTTTCTGTACAGTGACCGTGCGGCTCGCGCGCGCTCTCTCTCAAGCGACGAGGCCCGGTGCTCCCCGCGGGAAGCACCGGGCCTCGTCGTTCCCTTGCGCCTTCACTGTACAGTAAA
>JAEUHW010000031.1 GCA_016793245.1 Planctomycetota bacterium | reverse complement strand
CGATCACGGTCACGGCGAGCGCGAGCACCACGGCGCCGAAGGGCTCGCCCACGCGTGCGGCCACGACCTCGGCGTGGTGCACGGCGGTGAGGATCGCGACGAGCAGCACCGCGACGAGCACCCCTCCGGCGAGGACGCTCGTGCTGCCGCTCAGCGCGAACGCGAACGGCAGCGCGACCAGCGGCGCGAGCACGGTCCAGGCAGGCAGACGATCGGTGGCGACGGACATCGGGCCGAGAGCTTACGAGCGCCTCAGGCGTTCGTCATCTCGACCGGCGTCTTGAAGAACTCCGGCGTGTTCGCGCACGCCGCCGGGAAGGTGAGCCAGCCGCCGATCGCCGAGGTCCAAAGCTCGCCCACGTTGGGGTACGCCTCGCGCAGGCGCTCGATCAGGATGTCGATCACCTTCGGCAGGTCCTGCGGGAGCATCGAGACCGCGTTCAGGTTCTGGTACGGCAGGCTCGGGTTCAGCACGCCCGGCTTCGGCAGGAGGCGGATGCCGAAGCGATCGGGCTCATCGGCCAGCGGCGTTCCGGGCACGACGCCGAACTGGTGCAGCGTCACGAAGTCGATGTTGGCCGCGTTCTCGATCAGGAACTCGATCGTGCGCATCATCCGCGACTGCGTCTCGGTCGGGAACCCGACGATGCACATCACCGAGGTCTTGATCCCCGCGGCGCGGCAGTCGGCGAGGATGCGCGCCGCCACCGGCGGATCGACGCGCTTCGACATGTCGCGGAGCACATCGGGATCGGCGGACTCCAAGCCGAAGCGCAGCGTGCGGCAGCCCGCGCGCGCCATCTCCTCCAGCGTCTCCTGCGTGAAGCCCTTGTCGAGCAGCACCTCGGCGCCCCATTCGACCTCGAGGCCGGCTTCCTGGATCGCGCGCGAGAGGCGCAGCAGGTCCGCCGGCGGATACGAGTCGACGGCGAAGTCGAACCAGTTCGTACCGTAGCGCTGCTTCAAGATCTGCATGTCCTCCACCGCGCGCACGTTCGAGCGGCGGCGGTAGCGGTAGCGCGCTTGGTTCGAGATGTTGCAGAAGGTGCACTTCCCCCAGTAGCAGCCGCGCGTCGCGGGCAGCGCCACCGAGTACTTGGGCACCAGGTAGCGATCGAGCTCGATGCCGTCGAGATCCAGCACCGGCGGCGGGATCTCGTCGAGCTTCACCTTCGACTCCTCGGCGTTCATCACGTAGGCATCGCCGTCGGCGCGGAGCAGCCCCGGCACCGCCTCGAAGCCGATCTCGCCCGCCATCGCCTGCAGATAGCGCGAGAGCGGCTCCTCGCCGTCGCCGAAGATGATCCCGTCGATCGCGCCCACCGCGGTCGGCATCGCGACGACGTCTTCCTGCACCGAGGCCGGGAAGCTCCCCCCCATCACGATGCGCATCGAGGGGTGCGCCTTCCGCACGAGGTGCGCGAGGGTGAGCGCCGGGATCCACTGGCTCATGTAGGTGACGGAGAGCCCGAGCAGATCGGGCGCCTCCGCGGCGATCCGCGGCAGCACCTGCTCCTGGAAGTAGGGCAGGAACGGGTTCTGGTCCGCCGTCGTCGCGACCTCGAGCATCCGCTCCCAGCTCGCGAACGCCCCCGGCACGTCGTAGCGGTTGTAGCCGAAGAAGCAGCCGTGGGTCGCGCCGACGACGAGCCCCGCGTCGCGGATCGTCTCGACGCAGCGCTTCATGTCCACGGCGTTCGACTCGACCCCTGCCTCGCGGATCCGGATCTTCGCCGCCTCGATCTTCTGGGCCGTCCGCAGCGCGAGCTCGAGCACCGTCTCCTCGCGCTCGCCGGGCCGCGGCGGGTTCAGCACGCCGGGTCCCCGCGTCATGCCCTCGGCTCCGTCGATCGCGGACCCGATCGAGACCTTCGCCCGCGCCGCCAGCACCTTCGCGCACTGCAGCAGGTACTCCTGCGAGTGGAAGTGGTGGAACGCGTCGATCGAGAGATCCCACTGCACGCAGGGGTAGCCCTTGTAGCGCAGCCACGCCATGAGCACGGAGATGCCCGGGGTCGCCTGGCCGAAGTTGCCGACGGGCGGGGCGATGAGGAAGGTCTTCACGGGGATCGGCGGTGGGGTGCAGAGGCGGGGTACGGCGGAGGCGCGGCGGGCGCAGCGAGCCCGGTAGGATAGCCGCGCGCGGCTCTCCAGAGGAGGTCCAGCGCGCCCCGCGCTCCACGGGAGATCCGAACCGAGACTCGGGGAACCGATCGAGGTCGCTTCGCGATCCTCAGGGCTGGAGGCGGTACACGTAGAGGTCCCCGTGCTCCCTGCTGCGCAACAGGTCGAGCTGCGGCACGTCGCCCAAGAGCTCCTCCGTCGGCGCCACGAGCTCCGCGGGGGCGTAGATGCAGATCCGTCGGTACTTGGCTCGACCTGCCGCATCCAGCATGCGCGCGAGGAAGATCGAATAGATCGACTCCAAGCCGTGGATCTCGAGCAAGCGAAGGGCGATGGGCACGCCATCCCGATGCGCGACATAGAGCGGATGATCGTGGAACGGCAGGTTCTCCTTGGTGAGGTAGATCACGAAGTCCCGTGGCTCGGTCGAGGCTTGGATCCACGCACCTCGTGCTCGCTCCTGCGCGGTGAAGGAAGAACGCAGCTCAGCCAGGCCGATGCTGCCCGCGAAGACCGCGCCCGCCGCCGCCGACGCCGAAAGGAGCCCCGCCGAGGCGAAGCCGCTGCGGGGCCACGTCCGTCTCGCGACCAGCTCCCCCGCCGGGAGCACCGCCGCGGCGCAGGCCGCCGCGGGGAACACGAACGGCAAGAGGTAGTAGGAGTGCTTCACGTGCAGCGGAAAGAAGACGAGCAGGTAGGCGCCGGACGCGAAGCCCCAGCCGAGAAGCACGGCGCGCGCCGGGTCGGCTCCGCGGCGGATGAGCAGCGCCACGCAACCCGCCACGGCCAGCAGGGCGAGCGGAGTCGGTAGGACCAGCTCCAGCAGCGGGCGCGCGAGCGCCCTCCAAGAGCTCGGCGTGAAGCGCTCCTCCAGCGAGCCGAACAGCCAGGAGGCGCTCTCGTTCAGGATGGGAGCACCAGCGTTGACGTGAGCGCGCAGCCAGAGGTGCGCGATCAATCCGACGACGCTCACCGCGGCGAACGACGCGAGCGGGAGAGCGGCTCCTGTCCGCCAGCGCCCCCCACTCCAGGCATGCGCGGCCGCGGCGCCCGCGGCCGGGATCCCAACGGTGCACTTCACGAACGCCGCCGCGACACCACCGACGATCAGAGCCGCCCATGCGGTGAACCGGGAGGTCGACGACCGGAGATCCGCGAGTCGTACGTAGCCCCAGAGGGCCAACAGGGAGCTGAAGATGGCGAGGCCGTCCGAGAGCGGCACCGATTGATAGTGCAGCAAGAGCGGGCTCGCGCATACGAGGACGCCGGCCAGCGCGACGCGAACCTCACCGAAGCCGAGAGCCCTCGAGAGCGCAAGGAAGGTCCAGAGGCTCGCGAAGAAGAGCGCGATATTCAGACAGCGCGCCACGACGAGGGCATCCGCGTCGAGGAACGATGCCGTTGCGCACACCGCGCCTTGGAAGAGCGGCCCCTCGAAGAGCACCGGCGGTGAAGTGAGGTTGTATGTTCCGCCGCGGAACAGGTCGCCCGAGCGCATCGCCTTCTCGATCTGAGCTTGCACAAGCGCTTGTCGCTCATACCACTCTCCGTCGATCGGAGCGCGAACGACCTCGAGCAAGAGCAGCAGTGCGCCGAGCTGTGCGACGGCGAGGGCCAGCCAAGTCGCCCAGCGAGGCGAGGAAGCGTCCTCCAGCATGGATAGCAATCCTTCATAGACCCGGCCGGCGCATACCGCCGACGCGACCATGGGCCCGCGAGCCGCGACGGCAGCGCGCCGTCGGCGTGTCGGGCATCGAACGAGAAGATGCGTAGAAGCTAGCTTCGCGCCCGCGCCCGCGCCAGCTCGAGCAGCCTCTGCTCCGCCGGCGACATCAGATCGGGGAAGCCCACGCTCTCCAGGTGCCGCACGACCTCCGCATAACGCTGCGCGCGGAAGGCCTCTCGCGCCGCGGCGCGCGCGCGCAGGTCGCCCACCGAAGCCGCATTGAGCTCCCGCATCTGGCGCTCGTTCACGGCCTCCTCCGCGGCGGCCGCGCGACGCAGGGCCGAGCCATCGCCCTCGAGGAAGTCCGCACGCACGAGCTCGAGATCGGCGGCGAGGTCGTCGAAGGCCGCGAGGGGATCGTCGGGGAAGCCCGGAAAGCGCGCCTCCGCGCTGCGTCCGAGCTCGCGCACGTAGAACTCGTGCAACGCGTTCGATGAGCCCCAGTGATAACGCACGAGACCGAGCCCGTGGCGGAAGTGCAGCTCGAGCCGGCGCTCCTCGCAGCGCAGCTCCCCTTCGCAGTAGCGCACGCCGGAAGACGCACCCGAGGAGGCGATGCGCGCGCGGAAGCCCGCGGGGGCGAGCACGACCAGGAGCCGCGCGAGGCCCCAGCGCAT
>JAEUHW010000001.1 GCA_016793245.1 Planctomycetota bacterium | reverse complement strand
CGGCGAGCAAGCGCCGCGCCCGACGCGCGCCGCGGGCGTCGGAGGTGATCGAGGATCGAGGCGTGTTCGGCGCGAGGCGTCGGGATCGAGCGTGGGCGCGTCGTGCACGTCGCTTGCTGCGCCTGCGGGCGCGGCTTCGCTTCGTCGGTAGACATCGTGCGCCGTTCCGGAGCCCGCAGGAGGCGGGGGCTCCGGAACTCATGCTACGGGGAGAAAGCGGTCGGACGTCGAGGCGAGAACGACGTCGGTGAACACGGGGTTCGGCGCCCGCGCGGTGATGAGGGAGAGGGTGTCAGCGCGAGGCTGCGCGGCGGCTTGATTCGGCTGGGTTCGGTCTTGGGCGTCTTGCTTGCGTTGTACGCGGGCGCGGGATCTCGTCGATGTCGATCAGGCCGTGGCGGCGCCAGCCGGTGGTAAGTAGCCAGCAGGTTGCGGGAGCGACTGCTGCCATCGGAATCGGAGGCGTCGACACTGCGGGCATCGAGGTCGCGAAGATCGAATGCTGCTGCTTCCATCCATCGAAGACGGGAGCGCTCGAGCAGAGGTCGATCGAGTTCCGGGGAACGAGGCCGTGCTTTTTGCCGTTCTGGAGGACGTAGCGCAGGGCGTTCCGGGCCTGGGTGGGCGTGGAGATGACTTCGTCGTGATAGCGCTGCGGGAAGACGGGGCCGCGGCGGTTCCAGAGCTTGTTCAGGGCGCGGGCGAGTGGGCTCAGCAGTGCGTTCATGCCGCGGGCGACGCAAGTGCGGTCGTCGGCTTCGACGAGGAGGTGCAGGTGGTCTGCTTGCACGGTGTAGTGAATGATCCGCATCCCGTGTCGGTCGCGGGCGGCGCTGAGGGCGGCGCGAACGAGTTTCATCGGGGCAACGCGGCGGAGCGAGGGGAGGTTGTTGGCGAGCCGCACGGTGACGAGCAGTGGCTCGCTGCGCTTCTTCGGGGCTCGCTGCTTGTGCGGGATACCGGGCTTCTCGTTCGTTGGCTTGCGTCCTGCTCCCTTGCGCTTGCCGCCGTGCGGGCGGAAGTCGAGATCGAGCTGGCGGGGCTTGCGGCGCATGGCGGCTCCTCGATGGCGTGGCGGGTTCTCGTTCCGAGCTCATAGAACGAAGATCAGATGTCTTTGGTTTCGTAGAAAGTCGGTTTCTTGAGAGGGCAATACTCGGGCTCTGCGAAGTCTTCGTGTCGTCGTGCACGTACGTCTGCACGTGAGAAAGAGCGGGCATTAGCGCATCGGCACGTCAGCTTGCCAGCTTGCCAGCTTGTCAGCGCGACTCGCGACTCGCGACGCGCGACTCGAGGCGCGAGATGCGAGAGGCGATACGCGATGCCACCAGGCACGAATCAGGGCGGCGCGAAGCGCACTGTACAAGTCGGATCGTGGGACATCCACGTCTTGATCGTGTGGCGTTCTCGCTCGGAAGTTGATCGAAATCATCAGCTCGTGGTGGCGGCAACCCGTCGCCAGTTGCACCTCAGGGTGACGAAGTCCGTCGGCAGCAACAAGGTCCTGCGCACGCGATCGAAGTGCGCGAAGTGACCCCAATCTAACCCCGCCGAATCAACCGGCCGACCGTCCTCGCCACGCCGCGCTCAAGCCCCACCGCCGCGCGGGCGTCGAACCCCGTGTCCACCGACGTCGTTCTCGCAACGACGTCCGATTGCTATCTTCCCGTAGCATGAGTTCCGGAGCCCCCGCCTCCCGCGGGCTCCGGAACGGCGCACGACGTCCACCGACGAAGCGAAGCCGCGCCCGTAGGCGCAGCAAGCGACGTGCACGACGCGCCCACGCTCGAGCATCGTGTCTTGGGTCGTTCGCGCGTGGATCCTCGAGCACCTCCGACGTCGTGCACGCGCGTCGGGCGCGGCGCTTGCTCGCCGGAGGGCCGGGCGTAGCGCCTGCGCGCACTTGCTCCCGAATGCCTTTCACGCGCGTCTCGCGTCGACTCCAGACGCGTCCATGCGCGAACGAATCACACGCATGCGAGAGGCGCACAGCCACTGCAGTTGAACCCCGCCGAATCAAGCTGCCTAGCATCCTCGCGCTGAAGCGCTCGACCCCACCGCCGCGCGGGCGTCGAACCCCGTGTCCACCGACGTCGTTCGTGCAGCGACATCCGATCGCTCTCTTCCCGTAGCATGAGTTCCGGAGCCCCCGCCTCCTGCGGGCTCCGGAACGGCGCACGACCTCCATCGATCGAGCGAAGCCGCGCCCGCAGGCGCAGCAAGCGACGTGCACGACGCGCTCCCGCTCTCACATCGACTCTCGCGTCGTTCTCGCATCGACCTTCGCACTCCATCGACGCCCGTGGCGCGCGTCGGGCGCGGCGCTTGCTCGCCGGAGGGCCGGGCGTAGCGCCTTCGCGCGTTCGCGTCCGAACGCCCCGCGCGCACGTCCCGCCTCGACTCCTCGACGCGTCGACTCCCGAACGACACGCCGCCCGCGTCCCTCACACCCGCCGCAACGTACACACGGTGTCATACCACGCCTGCATCCCCGTCACCGGCGTCGGCTGGATCGGCAGGATCGCGTTGATGTTGAATCCCGCGCCCGCTCCACCGCGCGCGCGATCCCACCAGATGCCGCCCGCGAGATCCGGATCGTCCTCGCCATCGCCGAGACCGGCGTGTTCTTCGCGCGGGCCGTTCCGGCCCCTTGCGATGCGGCCGCCGAAGTCGTTGCCGAGGCTGTTGCTCAGCGCCACGACACGCGGATGGATGCCCTCGGTGACGAACGCGCGCACCACCGCCTTGCCGAGCTCCTCACCGGTCGCCTGGTAGGTCTGGCCGAGCGGACGGAAGGTCGTGAGCTCGACGGCATCACCGGTGCGGATGCCGCGCGGCTCCGCGGCGCTCGGATGGATCCACAGCGGGTTCGAGTGAACGATCTCGGTGAGATACTTCTGCGGCGCCGTCCGGCCCTGCGTGTGCACGTTCCACTTGAAGGTGACCAAGTGGAGTCGATCGGCGGTCATCGCCTCGTGCGCGGGAATCGAAACGTAGCGAGGGAAGCCGTCGTCCTCGACGCCGACCTTCGCGGCCGCGCGCTTCACGATCTCGGAGAAGACCTCGAAGCGCCGCGAAGGCGTCTTGAAGCCCGCGCGCGCGACGCCGTCCACGACGAGGCCGATCGCTTCCTCGACGCCCTTTGAGTTCTTCTTGCGGACGATGCCCGTCGCGGGATCCGCGGTGGAACCCTCGAGCTCGTCCGGCTTCAACGCGCGCTCGAAGGTCGCGTACGCCTTCGGCTTCTCGCTCTCGACCCAGGCGCCTTCGGCCTTCAGCCGATCGAAGCCGCTGGCATAGCGACCCGCCGGCACTTTCGCGCACTGCGCGCGCACGAAGGCCTCGTGATCGGCGAAGTCGAAGAACTTCGCGACCTCGGGCCCCAAGCGCTTGCCGACCTGGATCAGCACCTCGGCGAAGCTGCGCGCCTCGCCCGGCGGCGGCGTCATCGGCTGGCGCAGCAGCACGTAGGGCTGCAGCTCGTAGCTGTTGCGGCCGTCGAGGCCCCAGCGCTCCGTGTAGGTCGCGTCCGGAAGCAGCAGATCCGCGTAGTGCGCGGTCTCCGAGTAGACGACGTCCGAGCACGCGTGGAACGGGATCAGCTCTTCGTCCTTCAGCACGTCCACCGTGCGCGAGCGCCCCTCAGGCCACGTCAGCGGCGAAGCCAGCGTGTAGCTGAGATAGACATCGAGCTTCGCGCGGCGCTCCTGCAGATACGCGTACACGATCTGACCGACGCGCATCTTCTGCCAGTGATTGGCGAGCGGGTACTCCGGCGGGTCCTCCAAGTCCGTGCGAACCTTCGGCGCCGCCGGCACCGGCTCCGGCGGCGGGAACTTGGTGGCGCTCACCTCCCCCGAGATCCAGCAGTAGCCGCCTTCCTGCCCGAGCGAGCCGACCAGCGCGTTCAGCATCACCACGGCGCGATCGTTGCCGAAGCCGTTGTAGTGCGCCTGGCTCCCGCGATTGGTGAACGCGGCACAGCGCGGCTTGCATCCCGCGAACTCGCGCGCCAAGCGCTCGAGCGTCGCCGCCTCGAGGCCGCTCTTCTCCGCGGCCCACTCGGGCGTGTACGGCGCGTAGAACGCGCGGAGCTCCTCGATCGACACGTTGCACCAGCGCGCGAGGAACGCGGCGTCATGCAGGTTCTCGCGCAGGATCACGTGCCCGAGCGCCAGCGCGACCGCGCCTTCGCTGCCCGGCAGCGGCGCGTGCCACTCGTCGCTGCGCCCCGCTGTGTTCGAGAGCCGAACATCGAAGGTCACCAACTTCGCGCCGTTGTCGAAGCGGCCGCGCACGACGCGGCGCAGGAAGTGGATCGCCCCCTGATGCGCCTCGTAGAAGTTCGCGCCGAAGTTGAGCAGGTACTTCGTGCGCTCGGCATCGACGGTCTCCCAGTCCTGGTCGCCGATCGTAGCGTAGTTCGCCGCGCGCTTGTTCAGCGAGCAGAGCGCGCGGTGGTTCAGGAGCACCGGCGAGCCGATCGAGTTCAGGAAGCGCGTGATCACGTCGTTGATGCGCGAGCGCCCGACATGGATCGCGACCCGCTCGGGATGCCCGGCCGCGCGCGAAGCTCCGATCTTCTGCGCGAGCTCCTCCAGCGCCTCTTCCCAAGTGATGCGCTTCCAGAGCCCTTCGCCGCGCTGGCCGACGCGGCGCAGCGGATAGAGCAGCCGGTCGGCGTAGCTCGCGATCGTCGGTCCGGACTGCCCCTTCGCGCAGAGCGTGCCGGCGGTGTTCGGATCCAGCGGATTGCCCGCGACCTTCCGCAGCTCGCCATCGACGACATAGCCCACGATGCCGCACACCGTGGAGCAGTTGAGGCAGACGCTGCTCGTCTTCTGCGCCGTCTTGTAGTCGACGCGCGCGCGCTTCCTCTTCGAACGCGGTGCGCGCGGCGTCTCCGAGCTCTCGCCCGGCGTGAGCTGGATGCACGCCCCGATGGGCAACGACGCCAGCGCACCGATGCCGACGCGCAAGAACTCGCGGCGCTTCATCGCTGCCCCTCCGCGCCACCCTGGCCCTGCTCCGGCGCGCGCGCCGACCAGGTCTCGATCTCGTAGCTCGCGGGGTCGTGGTTCCGTCCCTCGGGAACCTTCGCCTCCATCGACCGCGCGTCCCCGCGATAGAAGACTTGCGGCTGGGCCCCCTTCTCCGGCTTCAGCGTCACGAGCTCGTCGCGATGCCGCGCGAGGAAGCGCGAGATCTTGCTCTCGGGATCGGCTGCGTCGCCGAAGACGATCGTCTCGCCGGGGCAGGTCTCGACGCACGCCGGCTCGAGGCCGGCCTCGAGCCGATGCGAGCAGAAGTCGCACTTGTCGGCGACCTGATGCACCGGGTCCACGTAGAGCGCGCCGTACGGGCAGGCCCCGACGCAGGCCGCGTTCGCATCGCAGGTCTGCTGGTCCACGCGCACGATCCCGTCCTCGCCGCGCCGGATGGAACCCGTCGGGCAGGCCTTCATGCACGGCGCGTCCGCGCACTGCATGCACACCACGGGCAGGAACGAGCGGTGCACCTTCGGGAAGCGCCCGGTGTCCTGGTAGTAGACCTTGGTCCGGAAGTGTCCGAGCGGGACCTCGTTCTCCACCTTGCAGGCCACCGAGCAGGCGTGGCAGCCGGTGCAGCGTTCGAGGTCGAACGCCATCGCGTAGCGCGGGCTCGTCATCAGGGCAGGGCTCCTCTGCGCGCTCCAGGCCGTGGAGCGCGGACGGTAAGTCCCCTACCCGATCCTGCGACCCGCTGTCTCCGGACCCACGAGGCCGGAACCAAAATCGGGGGCCAGCGATCCTCGTGCCCGAACGCCCTATCGGCCGCGGTGATGGCTTGGCCGTCCGAGCTCGCCGCGAGCCCCCGCCCTCCCCTCCCCTGTCCCGCTCCCAACCTCCGTGCTACCGTCCCCTCGCCCCATGAGCTCCCAGTCCTCGACCCCAGAGGTGAGACCCATGAGATCGCAGATGGTCCTGCTCGCCGCCGCGCTGTCGCTCGGCGCCGTGCGCGCGCAGGAGGTCGTCGTCGCGGAAGACGACGGACCGAAGATGGAGAAGATGAACGTGCGCTTCGGCGCCCCGCAGCGCCTGAAGGCGGGCGGCAAGTACGTGCGCACCGAGGAGCCCGGCTGGGCGGCCCCGTGCTGGCACGATGTGAACCGCGACGGCAGGAAGGACCTCGCCGTCGGCCAATTCGCCGGGGGCAAGATCCTGATCTGCCTCGGCGAGAAGGACGGCGCGCTCGCCGCGGGTACTTGGCTCGAAGCCGAGGGCGATGTCGCCGAGGTCCCCGGCGTCTGGTGATGCACGAGCTCTACGCCACAGTTCGTGGACGTGAACGGCGATGGCCAGCTCGACATCCTCTCCGGCTCCTACTCGCGCCAGGATCGCGCGATGGCCGGCTTGTTCCAGGTCCTCTACGGCAAGGCCGACGGCACCTTCGCGAAGCCCGTCGCGCTGAACGGCACCGATGAGAAGCCGCTGATCCTCCCCGGCGACTCAGAGGACACCATGACCGACCGCATCTGCACGCGGCCGACGGCGGTCGACCTCGATGGCGACGGCAAGCTCGACATCGTCTCGGGCAACTTCAGCGGGACCTTCTTCCTCTTCGCCGGGGAAGGCAAGGGACGCTTCTCGCCGCAGGCGACGCCGCTCCGCAGCGGAGAGAAGTCGCTGCATGTGCCGATGCACAGCGATCCGTTCTTCGTCGACTGGGACAAGGACGGCGACTTGGACCTGCTCAGCGGCTCCGCGCAAGGTGGCGTCTACTACGCCGAGAACACGGGCTCGAAGACGAAGCCCGCCTTCCAGGCCTTCGCCGAGATGATGGCCCCTGCGGGACACCACAGCGAAGCGCAGGTCACGAGCGACGACGAGCACCTCACCGCCCCCGGCAGCTCGACGCGCGTCTGGGCCGACGACGTCGATGGCGATGGCGACCTCGATCTCCTGATCGGCGATCAGGTGGAGCTCATCCACCCCGCCGAGGGCGTCGATCTCGCCACGGCGCAGAAGCGCTTCGTCGAATGGGAAGCACAGCTCGCGAAGCTCATGGAAGCCTCGCCCTGGAAGCAGGGTGAAGAGCCCGATCCCACGGCAGTGGAAGCCTGGCAGAAGAGCTACCAGGAGCTCGACCAGGCGATGGAGAAGTTCGCCAAGCGCGAGAACACGGGCTACGTGTGGCTGCTGAAGCAGGAGAAGATCGTGCAAGGTCCGGTGCGCTGAAGACGCTCCGCTCGAATCGATGCCCCTGCGAGCGGACCGGCGCAGAGCAGCGTCGGTCCGCGTCGTTTCCATCCAGAGTTCTCCCTATGCAAAGCCCTTGGCTGACGCGTCGGTTCCCCGAAGGCTTGCCCTTCGAGGCGCTACCGGCTCACGTCGATCGTCTCCGAGCATTTCCGGAGCGCGCCGAGCAGCTCTTGGCGACGATCCCACCGGAGCTGCGCACGCTCTCGGACGGCCGTTCTTGGTCGCTGCAGCGAGAGGTCGGGCATCTACTCGATCTCGAAGCCCTGGGCTTGCGACGGCTCGCGGAGCTGAAGAGCGGCGCCGCCGAGTTGTCACCGGCCGACATGCAGAACCGGCGCACCTACGAGGCCCGCCACGACGACGTCGCGCTCGAGGAGCTCCTCAGCGCGTGGCGCGCCGAACGAGATCAGCTGGTGCGCGAGCTCTCCGAGCTGAATGCGGCTGCTGCGACACGCACGGCGCTCCATCCGCGCCTCCGCCAGCCGATGCACGCCGTCGACCTCGCGCACTTCATCGCGGAGCACGACGAGCACCACCTCGCGCGGATCGAGGAGCGCCTGGTGCGCGACCACCCCGAGCTCGTGCATGTCGCCGATGCTCGCGAGGCGGATCTCGGCGCGATCACCGCGATCTTCAACGCGATCATCGCCACCTCGACCGCGATCTATCGCGAGGAGCCGTTCGCGCTCGAAGAGCGCCGCGCTTGGTGGCAGGAGCGCGTGCAGCGCCGCTACCCCGTCCTCGTCGCTCGGCGCGGCGCGGAGGTGCTCGGCTTCTCCACCTTCGGAGACTTCCGCGCGGCTCCGGGCTACCGCTTCACGGTCGAGCACAGCGTGCACGTCGCGCCCGGACAGCGCGGCGCCGGCATCGGCGAGCGCCTCGTGCGGGCGCTCTTCCCCCGCGCGAAGCTGCTCGGGAAGCACATGATGATCGCGGGCACCGACAGCGCGAACGCCGGCTCGATTCGCTTTCACGAGAGATTGGGCTTCACGCGCTGCGCGCATCTGCGCGAGGTGGGGTTCAAGCACGGCCGACGGCTCGATCTCGTGTTCCTCCAGCGCGCGCTCTGAGCGCGCGACGCGCTCGGCTCGATCGCCGAGCGCGCCCGTCAAGTCCCCACCAGGAGTATTCGGAGCCCACCGAGTGAGGATGGGCTCCCCCCACTGCGCCCCCTAAGGTCTCCGGCTCCTTCGCCCTCGGGAGCATGCCGACCTCGTGAGCGCCTGCTGCGGTTCCGCCCTCACTCCTGCCTCGCTCGACCTCGCGCTGCTCTGTGGAGCGGGCGCGCTCCTGAGCGTCGGGCACTGCCTCGGCATGTGCGGGCCGCTGATCGGCGCGTTCGGCTGCGCGCAGCGGAGCGGAGGCAGCAGCAGCGGCTCCCTCGCGCTCTCGCTCAGCCTCTATCACGCGGGCCGGCTCTCCTCGTACACGGCGCTCGGCGCACTCTTCGGTCTGCTCGGCGCGGCCGGGGGCCTCGCCGGCGAGCACGCCGCTCTCGGCCAAGCGGCGCTCGCGATCGGCGCGAGCGCGCTGATGATCTTCCTCGCCCTCGGACTGCTGGGGCTCCTGCCCCATCGGCCCGCGGGTTGGACCGGGCGCATCGCCTCCCGCGTGATGGGCGCCGTGCGCGCGCTCTTCGCGACGCGTCGCGCTCTCGGGCGCTTCGCCCTCGGCGCGGCCCAGGGGCTGCTGCCGTGCGGCCCGATCTATGCCGTGGCCCTCGCGGCCCTCGGCGCCGGCAGCGTCTCCGGTGGCGCGCTCGCGCTGCTCGCGTACGGCGTCGGCACGCTGCCCGTCCTCTTCGCCGTCGGCCTCGGCTTGCCGCAGCTCGGCGTGAGCACGCGGCTCCGCCTGCATCGACTCGGCGCCACGCTGGTCCTGCTCGTCGCGGTGCAGATGGGCCTCCGCGGGCTCGCGGTGCTGGATCTCGTGCCGCACGCGCACGTCGGGGAGGTGGTGCTGTGGTGACACCGCCCCCGGCCCTGCTCGACGCAGCACCGACGCGCGAAGTACAGACCTCGCGCGCGGTCCACGATCCGAAGACGCCCTGCAAGCATTGCGGCTTGCCGCTCGGCAGCGGCTGGAAGAGCGAGTTCGGAGCCTATTGCTGCAACGGCTGCCGCGCGGTGAGCGAGCTCCTCGCGTCGAACGGCCTCGAGCGCTACTACCAACTGAAGCAGGGCCCGACCGCACCGCCGCCGCGCCTGCGCCCCGACGGGTTCGCGTGGCTCGAGCAAGTGCTCGCGAGCTCCGAGAGCGCGACCCTCGACGGCGGCAACGACACCGCGCGCCGCATCCAGCTCGACGTGCAGGGCGTCCACTGCGCCGCGTGCATCTGGCTCTTGGAGCAGCTCTACCGCCGTCGCGACGGCGCGCTCGATCTCCGCATCAACCCGATGCAGGGCAAGGCCGAGCTGATCTGGGTGCCGTCGCGCTTCGATCTCGCCGACTACCTGCGCGAAGCCGAGAGCTTCGGCTATCGCTTCGGCCCCGATCGCAAGGACGCCCCGCGCCAATCGCGCGCGCTCGTGCTGCGCCTCTACGTCTGCCTCGCCGCGGCGATGAACGCGCAGGTCTTCTCGATCTGCGGCTACGTCGGCCTCGGCCCGCAGGATGGCGCTCTCTTCTCGCTCTTCGGGTGGCTGAAGCTCGCGCTCGGGACGCTGGCGCTGCTCGTCGGCGGCACCTACTTCGTGCGCCGCGCGATCCTCGGCCTGCGCTCCGGCGTCGTGCACCTCGATCTGCCGATCGCGCTCGGCCTCGTGCTCGCGTACGCGGGCTCCTTGCTCGCGCATGTCCTGCACGGCAGCGAAGCGGGCTACTTCGACACCGTCGCCACCTTCATCGCACTGATGCTGCTCGGGCGCTGGATGCAGGAGCGCGTGCTCGAGCGCAACCGCCGCTCGCTGCTCGACGCCGAGGAGCTCGACGGCCTCGCGACGCGCCGCCGCGTCGAAGGACGCGTCGAGCCGGTCTCCGTCTCGGCGCTGCGCGCCGGCGACGAGCTCTGGATCCTCCCCGGCGAGCTCGTGCCCGTCGCGGGAGCGAGCCTCGACGAGCACGCGCGGATCGCGCTCGACTGGATCACCGGCGAATCGCAGCAGCGCGGCGTCACGCGCGGCGAAGCGCTGCCCGCGGGAGCTTTCAACGCCGGCCGATCGGCACTGCGCATGGCCGCCGCGGAGGACTTCTCCGCTTCGCGTCTGCGCGGTCTGCTGGGTGCCTCCGCCCTCGATCCCTCGCGCGGCGACCGCCGTTGGAACTTCGTCGCGCGCGCGTACGTGATCGGCGTGCTGCTGCTCTCGAGCGGCGGCTTCCTCGGCTGGTGGCTCGGCAGCGGCTTCGACGCGGCGCTGAAGGTCGCGGTGTCGATCCTGGTCATCACCTGCCCGTGCGCGCTCGGCCTCGCGGTGCCGCTCGCGCAGGAGCTCGTGCAGAGCTCGCTGCGCCGCCGCGGCATCTTCGTGCGGAACGCGAGCTTCTTCGGCCGCGCGCTGCGCGTGCGGCGCGTGATCTTCGACAAGACCGGCACGCTCACCTCGGGCGCGCTCGAGCTCGACGCGGATTCCGCCGCGCAGCTCGCGGCCCTCGCGCCGCGCGAGCGCGCCGCGCTGCACGAGCTCGTCGCGCGGAGCCTGCACCCGGTCTCGCGCGCGCTGGCCGCCGCGCTCGAGCGCGATGGCGGAGCGATCCTCGACGCTTCCGTGCACGTGGAGGAGCTCCCCGCGCGCGGCGTCGAGGGCACGATCGGCGGCCGGCTCTATCGGCTGGGACGCGCGAGCTTCGCCCTGGGTGGGCCGTCGAGCGCGAGCGCGACGCCGCGTGGAACCGTATTCGCCGTCGAAGGCACTGAGCTCGCGCGCTTCCAGTTCCGCGAGCAGCTCGAAGGCGACGCGCGCACCGAGCTAGGCGAGCTGCAGAGCGAAGGACTCGAGGTGCGCATGCTCTCGGGCGACGGCGCGGCTCGCGTCGCCGAAGCCTGCGCGCGCCTTGGCCTCGACGCGTCGCTCGCGGAAGGCGAGCTCAGCCCCGAGCAGAAGGCCGAGCGCATCCGCAGCCTCGATCGCGAGGACACGCTGATGGTCGGCGACGGCCTGAACGACGCGCCGGCCTTCGACGCGGCGTGGTGCTCGGCGACGCCGGCCATCGATCGCCCGCAACTCCCGGGGAGAGCGGACTTCTACTTCCTAGGCGGCGGCATCGCCGCCGTGCGTCGCGCGCTCATCGCCGCGCGCGAGCTCGACCGCACGACGCGCCGCGCTCTGCGCTTCGCGCTGATCTACAACGCGAGCGCCGTCCTCGGCTGCTTGCTCGGCTGGATCGGCCCACTCGGCGCGGCCGTGCTGATGCCGGTCTCGTCGCTCGCCCTCGTCCTCTGGACCACGCTGCGCATCGCGCGGAGGCGCCAAGCATGGATGTCCTGATCCTCCTCATCTTCGTGAGCTTCCTCTTCGTGATCGGCGGCGTGCTGCTGCTGGTCTTCGGGCTCGCGCAAGGCGACTTCGAACACGCAGAGCGGCTGTCCTTGCTCCCGCTCGCCGACGACACGACGTCGTCAACCGAACGAACTCCTTCTCCGTCATCCCAAGGGTCCTCTCGCTCATGAGCACCTCGACCGTCGAGACGCGACGCATCGCCTACGACGACTCCATCGTCCGGGCCTTCTTGCGCGTCACCATGCTGTGGGGCGTGGTCGGGCTCGGGCTGGGCGTCCTCGTCGCCTCCCAGCTCTCGCACCACCAGGCGAACACCGGCCTGCCGTTCCTCTCGTTCGGCCGGCTCCGCCCGTTGCACACGAACGGCGCGATCTTCGCGTTCGTCGGCAACATGATGTTCGCCGGCATCTACTACTCGCTCCAGCGGCTGCTGAAGGCGCGGCTCTTCTCCGATGTCTTGAGCCGCATCCACTTCTGGGGCTGGCAGATCATCATCGTCTGCGCCGCCCTGACGCTGCCCTTCGGGCTCACGCAGGGCAAGGAGTACGCCGAGCTCATCTGGCCCATCGACGTGCTCGTGGCGCTGATCTGGGTCGTCTTCGCGGTGAACTTCTTCGGCACCATCGCGAAGAGGAACGAGAAGAACCTCTACGTCGCGATCTGGTTCTACATCGCCACCGTGCTCACGATCCCGGTCCTCTACATCGTGAACAACCTGTGCATCCCGACCTCGTGGGTGCACTCCTACCCCGTGTTCGGCGGCGTCCAGGACGCGCTCGTGCAGTGGTGGTACGGCCACAACGCCGTGGCCTTCTTCCTCACCACGCCGATCCTCGGGATCATGTACTACTTCCTGCCGAAGGCAGTCGGCCGCCCGGTCTACTCCTACCGGCTCTCGGTGGTGCACTTCTGGTCGCTGGTCTTCCTCTACATCTGGGCCGGACCGCACCACCTGCTGAACTCGGCGCTGCCCGAGTGGGCGCAGACGCTCGGCATGATCTTCTCGCTCATGCTCTGGGCGCCGTCCTGGGGCGGCATGCTCAATGGTCTGCTCACGCTACGCGGCGCCTGGGACAAGCTGCGCACCGACCCGGTGATCAAGTTCTACATCGTCGGCGTCACCTTCTACGGGATGTCGACCTTCGAAGGCCCGCTCCTCTCGATCAAGAGCGTCAACGGCCTCGCGCACTACAGCGACTGGATCATCGGCCACGTGCACGGCGGCACCCTCGGGTGGAACACCGGCATGGCGGTCGGGATGCTCTACTGGCTCGTCCCGAAGATGTGGGGCACGGCGCTCTGGTCGGTCCGCCTCGCGAACTTCCACTTCTGGACCTCGACCTTCGGCATCCTGCTCTACGTCGTGGCGATGTGGATCAACGGGGTGAACCAGGGCCTCTTCTGGCGTGAGCTGAACGCCGACGGCTACCTCGCCAATCCCGACTTCGTCGAGATCCTGGTCAGCGGCCGCTTCCTCTACGCGATGCGCCTCGTCGGCGGCTCGATCTTCTTCGTCGGCTACATCCTGATGCTGGTGAACCTGATCGCCACGATGCGCGCCGGCAAGGTCGTCGAATCCTCGGTCGACGTCGTCGTCTCGAAGCCGCTCTCGGTCGGCCCGCAGCGCTCGATGGTCTTCAGCACGCCGGTGATGCTGAGCCTCGTCGCGACGCTGGTCGCGATCGGCTTCGGCACGGGCGACGCGGTGACGACCCCTCTCTGGCTCGGCGTCGCTGGCATCGTGACGATCGCGTGGATCCTGATCGGCCGTGGCGGCGGTGCCGCGATGCACGGCTGGCACTCGGTCCTCGAGGGCAAGAGCTTCCTCTTCTCGGGCCTCACCCTCGCCGCGATCCTCGTCGGCGGCATCGTGCAGATCGTGCCCAGCGTGCTCACGCGCAACGACTACCCGAAGTTCGCGCTGAACGACAAGGGCGAGCCCACCACCGACCCCAACATCTACGTGCAGGCGGTGCGGACGCCGCTCGAGCAGGAAGGCCGCGACATCTACGTCAGCGAGGGCTGCTACAACTGCCACTCGCAGATGGTGCGCCCGTTCCGCTTCGAGACGCTGCGCTTCGGGCCGTACTCGAAGCTCGAGGAGTTCATCTACGACCATCCGTTCCAGTGGGGCTCGAAGCGCACCGGCCCGGACCTCCACCGCGTCGGCGATCGCTACCAGGCGCCCTGGCACTACGCGCACTTCCTGAACCCACGCGACCTGGCTCCGAACTCCAACATGCCCGCCTACGCGTGGCTGAAGGAAGAGAAGCTCGACCTCGACGCGACGGGCGGCAAGCTCTCCGTGCTGCGCACCCTCGGCGTGCCGTACAGCGATGCCGACATCGCGGGCGCGAAGGACGCGGTGCTGGCGCAAGGCCAGAAGATCGCCGCCGATCTCGCGACGCAAGGCATGGAGCTCGCTCCCGACAGCAAGCTGATGGCACTCATCGCCTACATGCTCTACCTCGAGTCGCCCGAGAAGCGCGAAGCGCGCTTGAAGGCCGAGAAGCAGGTCACTGCCGTGGGAGGTCGCTGAGCCATGCTGAAGAAGTTCCTCGCCAGCGGCGGATGGGAGCTCCTGCCGCTGCTCACGATGCTCCTCTTCCTCACGGTCTTCCTGCTCGCCATGGTGCGCGTGCTGCGCATGCGGGCGAGAGAGGCCGATCACATGGCGGCCCTGCCGCTCGAGGACGAGTCACCTAACTCCGCGCCGCAAGGCGCTTCGCCCGCCCGCGCGCTCGAGGAGGTGCGCTGCTGATGTCCGATCCACACCAACACCCCGGCGCGGATGTCGCGTTCGAGCACGACTACGACGGCATCCAGGAGTACGACAACCGGCTGCCCAACTGGTGGCTGATCACGCTGTACGGCGCGGTCGTCTTCTCGCTCTTCTACTGGCTCTACTACCAGTCCTACGCGATCGGTACGCCGCAGGAGCAGAACTGGAGGAACGAGATGGCCGCGCAGGCCGCGGCCGAGCTCGCGAAGCTCGGCGACGAGGTCACCGATGAGTCGCTGCTCCTGATGTCGCAGGTGCCCGCTCGCGTGGCCGCAGGTCGCGAGATCTGGGCACAGTGCGTCCAGTGCCACCTGGAGAACGGCTCCGGGACCATCGGCCCGAACCTCACCGACGATCGCTGGATCCACGGCGGTCGCCCGACGCAGATCTGGAACACCGTGATGAACGGTGTGCCGGCGAAGGGCATGCAGGCCTGGAAGGAGGTCATCGGCCCCGCGCGCGTGCGCGATGTCGTGGCCTACGTCCTCGCCGAAGTGAAAGGCAAGAACCGCCCGGGCAAGGCGCCCGAAGGCGAGCTCGAAACCCCCGCCCCGAAGCAGTGATCCCCGCCGGCGCGGGGAGCGCTCGATCGCTCCTCGCGCCGACGCACACGGAGAGACATGACGACCAGCGGTCCGACCACCGGCAGCCGAGGCCCGTTGCTCCGGCGCCCCGATCTCGACAGCGTCTACAGCATCCATCCCGACGGCTCGCGGAACTTCCTGCAGCCCACCGACGTGCACGGGCGCTGGCAGACGCGGAAGAAGATCGTCTGGGCGATCCTGATCGCGGTCTACGCGCTGATCCCGTGGATCGAGATCGGCGGCCACCCGGCGGTGCTCTTCGACATCCCCCACCGCTCGGCGTACCTCTTCGGCTTCACCTTCACGCGCGACGACTTCTACCTCGTCTTCTTCTTGCTGACGGGGATCGGCTTCACGCTCTTCGCGATCACGGCCATCTTCGGTCGCGTCTGGTGCGGCTACGCCTGCCCTCAGACGGTGTTCCTGGAAGGCATCGCGCGCCGCATCGAGCGCTGGATCGAAGGGGGCCGCGCCGAACGCGTGCGGCGCAACAAAGGCCCTTGGAACTTCGAGAAGACCTGGCGCAAGGCCGCGAAGCTGGTCGCCTTCGCCGCGCTCGCGCTGCTCGTCGCGCACATCTTCCTCGCCTACTTCATCCCCGCGCGCGAGCTCTGGCACGTCACCACTTCGGCACCCTCGGCGCATCCCTTCGCCTTCGGGTTCACGATGGTGCTGGCGGGGATCCTCTTCTTCGACTTCGCCTGGTTCCGCGAGCAGCTCTGCATCGTCATCTGCCCCTACGGCCGCCTGCAGTCGGCCCTCATCGACGACGACACCGTCATCATCGGCTACGACCAGCGCCGCGGTGAGCCGCGCGCGAAGCCCGCGAAGGGCCAAGCCGCCGAAGGCAAGGGCGACTGCATCGACTGCATGAACTGCGTCGCGGCGTGCCCGACCGGC
>JAEUHW010000450.1 GCA_016793245.1 Planctomycetota bacterium | reverse complement strand
TGGAAGCGCGCGATCGACGGGCTCGGGCACGCGAGCCCGATCGTCTGCGGCGAGCGCGTCTTCGTCGCGACCGCGGTGCGGAAGGACGGTGCCTCGGCCGAGCTGAAGATCGGGCTCTACGGCGCCGGCGAATCGGTGGGTGCCGAGGGCGAGCAGCGCTGGGAGCTCTGGTGTCTCTCGACGCAGGACGGCGCGCTGCTCTGGAAGACGGTGCTGCGCGAAGGCGCACCGCGCTTCGAGCGCCACCCGAAGGCGACGCAAGTGAACGCGACGCCGGCGTGCGACGGGCAGCGCGTCGCGGTGATGCTCGGCGCGGAGGGGCTCCACGTGCTCGACCTCGACGGTCGCGTGCTGTGGACGAAGGACTTGGGGGAGCTGCGCTCCTGCGCGCCGGGCTATCCGGATCTGCAGTGGGGCTTCGCGAGCTCGCCCGCGCTGCACGGCGGGAAGCTCTTCGTGCAGTGCGACGTGCACGAGGGCTCATTCCTCGCCTGCTTCGATGCGGCGAGCGGCAAGGAGCTCTGGCGCCAAGCGCGCGACGAGCAGCCGACGTGGTCGACGCCGACGATCGATGTCGAGGGCGGCCGCAGCCAGGTCATCGTGAACGGCTACCGCCACATCGGCGGCTACGACCTCGCGACAGGGGAGGAGCTCTGGCGCCTACGCGGCGGCGGCGACGTGCCGGTGCCGACGCCCATCGTCGAGGACGGGGTCATCTACCTCACGAGCGCGCACGGCAAGGAAGCGCCGATCTACGCGCTCGACGCCGCCGCGCGCGGAGCGCTCGACGTGCACGCCGAGAAGCCCGCGCACGTGCGCTGGTTCCACCTGAAGCGCGGCAACTACATGCAGACGCCGCTCCTCCTCGGCGAGGAGCTCTACCTCTGCCACGACAGCGGCGTGCTCACCTGCTACGACCGGAAGAGCGGTGCGCAGCATTACCGCGAGCGCCTCGGCGAGAAGACCGGCTTCACCGCTTCGGGCGTCGCCGCCGACGGCAAGCTCTACTTCACGAGCGAGGAAGGCGAGGTCTTGGTGCTGAAGCCCGGACCGAGCTTCGAGATCCTCGCGCGGAACCCGCTCGGCGAGCCTTGCCTCGCGACGCCGGCGCTCGCGCGAGGCGCGCTCTACTTCCGCACGCGCGGCCAGTTGATCGCGATCGGCGCGCCGAAGCGCTGAAGGCCCCTCTCGGCGCTGTCCGCTGCGCAAGGCTCCTCCGCTGAAGAGAGCACGCAAGCGCGTCTCGCTTGCGCCGGAGCTCTCGTTCCATGTCGCTCGCACCGCTCGCCGCCGCTCTCACGCTCGCCCTCCTCGCCGGCTGTCGCCCTGAGCCCGCCACTGCCGACGAGCGCTCTCTCGAGTCCGACGCGCAGCTCGCCTCCGCACCGGATCGCCTCCTGCGCAGCGCGGGGATCGAGCTCCGCTACCGCGAGCTCGGGAGCGGGACTCCCGTGCTGCTGCTGCACGGCTACACCGACGACCTCTCGATGTGGGGGCCGGTCGCCGACGATCTCGCGCGCGAGCTGCGCGTCGTCGTGCCCGATCTCCGCGGCTTCGGCCGCAGCACGAAGCTCCGCGATCCTGCGCAGGCGGGCCCGCGCGAGATGGCCGGCGATCTCGTGCGCTTGCTCGATCACCTCGCGCTGCCCTCCGCGCACTTCGTCGGCTACTCGATGGGCGCGCTCGTCGCCGCGCATCTCGCGCTGGAGCATCCGCGGCGCGTCGAGAGCGCCGTGCTCGTGGCCGGGCCGTTCTATCCCGATGTCGCGAGCGCGCGCGGGGAGCTCCTGCCGTTCGTCGCGGCGCAGGAGCGGGGCGAAGGGCTGCTGCCGTTCCTCGCGTGGATCCTGCCGACCTGGGAGCGCGCTCCGCTGGCAGCGCTCGCGGCGCAGCTCGCGACCGCGAACGACCCGGGCGCGTTGATCGCGGCGCTGCGCGCGATCCCGGAGCAGCCGCTCGACTGGAGCCAAGCCGCGCGGTCCGCGACCCCGATCGTGGCGCTGGTCTCATTGAGCGACCCCCTGTTGGCTCACTCGCGGCGCCTCGTCGAGCGCTGGAACGGCGCGCGATTGCTCGAGCTCGCCGAAGGCGATCACGCGGATGTCTTCCTCGCCCCGGCCGTGCGGGACGAGCTGCGCGCGCTCGTGCGGCGGCGCGCGGCGGAGCGGGGCTGAGGCGAGGTCCGACACCCCGCTCCGCAGGGCTCATTGGCGCTCGAAGAAGGTCACCGGCGCGCGATAGTAGTTCGGCCCGCCGGCGGTCGCGTTCGCGTTTCCCGGAGCCTCCACCATCACGACTTGCGGATACGCGCCGAAGGTGGTGCTCGCGCCGTTCGAGGTCACGACGCCGAGGTTGTTCGCGAAGAGGTCGAAGATCACGGCCTGCGCGTGGAAGCTCAGGCCGTAGAACACGAGGTCGTTCGGGATCTGCGCCGTCACGGTGTCGTTCCCCGCGAAGCCGGTGGGCCGCGAGATC
Organism: Planctomycetota bacterium; assembly: GCA_016793245.1. Taxonomy (GTDB): domain Bacteria; phylum Planctomycetota; class UBA1135; order UBA1135; family JADKAF01; genus JADKAF01. The sequence goes on along the minus strand of JAEUHW010000450.1, from coordinate 339 downwards.
ACGACCGGCCATTCGACGAGCAGCGAGCAGCCCGGCGCACCGATGGCATCGAGCGGGAAGGGCAGCGGGAGCCCTTGCCAATTCGCGGTGCCCGCGCCGACGTGGAGGCTGTAGACCGAGTTCGGGAGTCCGCGCGTCAAGCTCACGGTCCAGGAGCCCGCGACGAAGCCACCCGTGGTCGAGACCTGCGGAATGCGACCGTCGGATTGCATGCAGCCCGCGCCGAAGCTGCTCCGACCGGCGACCCAGCTCGGCAGGTCCATCCGATACGAGAACGGCTGATTGCCGTTGTCGATCGCCGAGATGGAGAAGTCGACGATCAGGTTCTTCGTCGCGTCG
>JAEUHW010000421.1 GCA_016793245.1 Planctomycetota bacterium | reverse complement strand
GCGCGCTCTTCTCGGGTGGCTCGAGTCGGATCGCACGTCTCGCCTCTTGGTCTGGTGCTTCCCGGATCCGGCGCAGTTCCTGCCCGTGTGGCAGTGGCGGGGCGGATCTACCGATGAGCGCCGTTGGAAGTTCCTCGGCGTCGAGCGATCGGCCAGCGAAGTCCTCGGCGCCTTCTGCACCGAGCTCGATGCGATCGCGGCGGAGGTGCATCGCACGCACGTCGAGGGCCGCGACGACGTGGAACTCGTCGTGCTTTCGCCATACGGATGCCGGCCTGCCCCTCGACTCTTCGATCCGTCGACCTGGCTCGCGCGGCGCGGGTATCTCGACGTCGATCTCGCCCAGGTGCGGAACTGGCTCGACGCGCAATCCAGCAGCGGCGAGCTCTCGGGCTTCGACTGTCTGCACCTCCGAAAGGACACATCGACCGCGTTCGCGCTGGGACTCGGAACGATCCAGCTCGACCCGCGCCTCAGCGAAGGGGATCGCGAGGGCCTCGCCGACGAGATCTCGAGCGCCTTGATGGCAGAACGCGATCCCGAAGGCCGCGCGCCGGTCCAAGCAATCCATCGGTTCACACGCAGAGCGGAATCGGGACGAACATGGCTCGAGCTGCGCCTCGCCTTCAACGAATCCTGGCGCACGGATCCGAGCGCCACGCTCGGCGGCCTGCGCTTCGAGAGACGCGCAGATGACGAGATCGCGTTCGCGAGCCCGTTCTCGATGAACTCCACGCCCTACGCCGGCGACTACGACAGCAGCGCTCCCGCAGGAGCTCCGGGCTTGTTCTTCTCGACGCATCTCTATCAGCTCGACGCCGTCGATGCGCAGCTCTTTTGCCGGCCATGGAAGGGCAGCGTGCCCGAGATCCATGCGGATCTGCCGAAGCTCAGCGTGCTCCACGTCGCTCCGACCTTGTTACGCCGCCTCGGCGTGGAGTCCGGTCCCCACTTCGACGCGGCGCCGCTTGTTGATCGCGCGCGCTGAGCGGTCGCGCGGCGACCGGACTCCCCGTCAACCCGAACCACCCCTGCCACGCCAAGCTCCGCCCTACCCCAGCCACCCCTCCACGAGCGCCAGGAGGTCCCGGAGCTGGTGGCGGGGGGGCGAGTGGCGGAGCGTGGGGCGGAGGGGTGACGCCCTTGGTTGGGGACGGTGAGCAACGATTCGTGTCTTCTAAGCCGGCGGAGACCACGTCTCCTGAAAGTCGTGACGCCGAGCAGCGCGCCCGATCGCCACCGAGGCCCCGACGGCGCGACTTTGCGCCCGCGTCGCCAGAGCATCACGGCTCGTGCCGTGGCCTCTGGGAGCTGACCGGATGCGGAGGCGGGTCGCGGCGCCGCTTCCAGGAGAAAATGGGAAAGCCTGTGACGCCAGCGCGCTGAAAGCAGAGTGATCGCGCCATGAACCCCGCCGAAGCCTTCGATCGATTCCGTCTCACGCGAGATCCCGCCATGCTGGGCTCCGTGTTCGATGCCGTCGCCGATGAGATCTACGCCGCGGCCTTGCACCTGGGTTGCGCCGAGGCCGAAGCCGACGATCTCGTGCAATCGACCTTCCTCACGGCCCTCGAGCGTGCGGAGCGCTTCGATTCCCGACGGCCGCTGGTGCCCTGGCTGCTCGGCATCTTGCGCATCCACGCCGCGGAGTCACGGCGACGAGCTCGACGCGCAGCTCCGGAGCGGGAGGAGTCCGCCACGGCGACGGTGCTCGACGAAGTGTTGGCCAAGGAGCAGCGCGAAGTCCTACAGCGTGCGATCGAGCGCCTCGAGCCCGATGAGCGCCAAGTGGTACGCATGCGCGTCGTCGAGGGATGCCGGCCCCTGGAGATCGCGAAGGCTCTCGGACGCGCCCCGGGAGCCGTTCGCACTCAGATCTGGCGCGCCCTGCGGAAACTCGAGCGGCTCATGCCTGCAGGAGAAGCTCCGGCGATCTTCTCTGTTCTCGGGCTGGGAGCGGGGTCCACGCGTGTTCGAGAGCGGCTGCTGGAGCAAGGCTCTCGCGTCGCGTTCCCTGCGTCCGCCGAGAGCACCTGGGGCGGCGCGCTGGCGCTCAAGGCTGCGCTCGCGACCGTCCTCGGAGCCTCCCTGATCGGGGTGATCGTCTACGCTCTGGCCAGCGACGTGGGTCGCGGCCACGGCTCGGATCCAACCGCGGTGGCAATGCGGGAGGAGCGCGGAGATACCCGCCCCAAAGCGAGGGTGGAGCCGCAGCGTTCGCTTCCCGTGGACCGAACGAGCACGGAGGAGAGCCCGGCACAGGCATTGAGGGATCGGGACACAGAGGCCTCCGCTCCTCTCGCTCGTACTCTCGATTGGCGTGTCGTGGATGAAGCGGGCGAGCCCGCTAGCGGCGCTCGCGTAGAGCTCTTCGATGCCCTGCTCGCGGCGAACGGCTCCGAGCATCAGCCCGCGGCATCACCGTTCTTCACCGGGGTCACCGAGCTCGATGGCAGCCTGCGACGCGAGCTCGAGTGCGAGCGGCTGTTCGCGCGCATCGTCTCTCCGCGCGGCGAGATGAGCGGAGATCTGCTCGTCGGCTTCGGAATCCGTAGTTGCGCCTTCGTGGATCGCATCGTGCTCTTCCGGCCCTTCGAGCTACAGGGGCTCGTCGTGGATCCCGAAGGTCGCGCCCTCGCCGGGGCCCGCGTGATGCTATCGCAGCGTGGGGGTCCGACTTGGGATCGCTCTCGTCCTCCGGAGGGATCGATCGCGGATCCGCAGGGCAGCTTCCTCCTCCGACTAGCCCCGGGCAGCAGCTACAGCGTGTGGGCGACTTTCGAAGGGGAATCCAGTGAGCTGCACGACGTGGAAACGGACTCGGTCGAGCGGCGACGCGAGCTGCGGCTCCAGGTCGGCGCACGCTTTGCTCTGCGCGGCGCGCTGATCGATCTCGAGGGTGCTCCTCTCCGGGCCACGATCCAAGTCGTGGAGCTCGGGGAATGGAACCCCGAGCGCGAGCGTGAGAGCCGAAGCGCGGAGACAGACGAGCGAGGACTCTTCGAACTGCGGCTGCGCCATCCGGGAACCTACCTCGTGCTGGGCGGAAGGTCGGAGCACTCGATCGACGTGCAAGAGTGCATGCTCGACGCCGCGCATCCGAGTGCCAGCCTCCTTCTTCGCGAGCGAAGGCGAGAAGAGCTGAGCGGGATCGTGAGCGATGAGTCCGGCGCCCCGCGTGAGGGAGTGAGGATCGCGCTGGCTCCTCTCGAGCCATCGGGCGTACGCACCCAAGCGATCTTGGCGCTCCAAGGCGGCCTTCCAAGCACGACCAGCGGAGCTGATGGTCGATTCTCGCTCCTGGTGCCGACATGCCTGCCCGTCGGCCTTCGATACCGCATCGCCGCGCGGCTCTGGTCGGAGCCGCTGGTGATCCATCTGCCGGCGAGCGACCTGCGCCTGAGCTGGAGCGACGTCGCTGTTCCGTCGATGAGCTTCCGCGGCGAGCTCGAGCTCCCTGGCGCTGCGAGCGACGCACCCGCCTTCGTCGTTCGTCGCACGGTCGAGAGTCCAGGATCCTCAAGCGACGGAGTCGCAGCTCGCGTGCCGGCCGGGAGCGGACGCTTCGAGATCGGCCCCTTCCCCGTGGAGCCCTGTTCGCTGGTCGTCGAAGCCGCGGGTTTCGCTCCCACGAAGCTCGGGCCCTTCGAGGCTCGCAGCGGCACCTGCGAGCTGCGTATCCAACTCCAACGATTCGCTCGGGTGACCGTCGAGGTGCGCACGCCCGATGGACGACCGATCGAAGGCCTGCATCTGGCTCTCGAGCGACAACCCTACGATCCCTTCGAGCGGGCCTACCAAGGACTGAGCGATGCCGATGGTCGGCGCACCTTCGCGGAAGTCGGTCCCGGTCGCTTCCGCGTCTGGGCGCACGGGCAGGCCAGCCCCGAGACCGCGGTGCACTCCGAGTGCACGGTCGCTAGCGGAGAAGAAGCGCGCGTCGTGCTCATCCTGTCGCGTTGAGCGCCCTCGACCGCGCTCCCCACCCGTGCTCCCCGTCAGCTCGAACCGGACTTTTCGCGACCAGTTTCGTCACTCCGATTCGGACCAGCGGCGCCGCGATCGACCTCGCTTCCCATCTGCTCGAGCGCGCCTCGCTCTCCGGATCCTTCAGAACGGACAAGCATCTACGGATCCCGGTAACCGCGCATGAAGCAGGCGCACCGCAACCATTTGCGCACTGAAGCACGAGCCCGATCTGCCGGCTCGATGAGCGCGCGCGCTTCGTCATCCACCTCCCGCGCACGTCTCGCAGCGCATCGCCCGGTTCGCCTCGAGTCGCTTCTTCCTCGCCTCCACCTTCTTCAGCTCCAACTCCTCGAACACGCCCCCGCCTGTTCCGAAGTACATCTCGTGGGGCGTCTGGCCGC
>JAEUHW010000419.1 GCA_016793245.1 Planctomycetota bacterium | reverse complement strand
ATCGCTCAGGGATCGTGCGAGGCGTCCGGCGCCAGCTCCTCCGTCGAGAGCTCATCGTAGGCGCAATGCCGGACATGCTCGCGCGCGCGGTGCAGCAGCACGCGCGCGTAGCCCGGCGTGATCCCGAGACGTTCGGCGATCGCCTCGTGCGGCTCGCCGTCGAGCAAGGCGAGCTCGATCACGGCGCGCTGCAGCCGGGCCATGCGCAGGATACAGCCGCGCACGCGCGCGATCTCCTCCGCGCGGGCGATCAGCTCCTCACTCGACGCGGAGGCGAGCTCTGCTTCGGCTTGCTCGAGCGGCGCGGAGCGCCCCGCGCGGCGCGCGGCCTTGCGGCGCCGATTGGCCAAGTGGTTCTTGAGCAGCGTGACGAGGAGCTTCACCGCCTCGTTGCCCGCACGCGCGACCTCGCGCGCCTGCGGCAGCGCGAGGAAGGTCACGAACGCGTCCTGCACGGCGTCGAGGGCATCGTCGGCGCCGAAGCCGCGCCCCTGCGCGTAGCGCAGGAGCTCGGCGCGATGCGATCGAACGAGCTCCGCCACCCAGGAGAGGAAGTCCGGCGGGGCGTGCTCGAGGGCGGTCTCGGAAGGCATGCAGGGATCAGGTCGCGGGGCGGCGGAACGTTACCCGAGAAATCCGCCGCCCGCGCCGCAAGAACTCACTGCTTCGTGTAGACCGCCTCGAACACCGTGTAGGGCTTGGAGGTGCCCATCATCCCGTCCGCGCGCCCCTTCGTGATGGCGCCCTGGGCATTCATCTGGATCTCGCCGCGGATCAGGAACGGCGCGCCGTTCATCACGGTGGCTTCGGAGTTCACGAGCGTGTCGCCGACCCAGTGCATCTCGGAGGCCGAGATCTCGCCCATGTTGTTCACGTAGATGCTGGTGTAGCAGCCCTTTTCGCTATTCCACGCCCACGCGGCCCAGGCCTCGTAGGGGAAGCCCTCGCCGACGACCTTCGCCTCGAGCACGCTGCCGCCGAAGCGCGGCACGAGGGTTTCCGTGCCCTGGATCGGCATCGACGGGATCTCGGGCGTCGCCTGGTAGGTGCCCTTCATCTTGTAGGTGCCGGCGCAGCGATTGAGCTTCACCATCTCCGGCGCGGGATCACCGAGCCCGGCCGCCGCTTCGAGCGCCTTCGCCGCGCTCGGCTCCTGCGCGGGCTTCAGCCCGCCCTCGACGTGCTGGAAGAACTCGCCTGCGCCGACCGCGCGATAGCCGGTGAAGCGGACCTCGCCCTTGCCGAGCGTCGTCGTCCAGCGCTCGGTCACCACGCGGCCTTCCTCGCGGTGCGTCTTGCTCGAGACGAAGCTGTTCTCGTCCACCCAGTGCAGCTCGTCGTGCATGGTGGCGCCTTGGTTGCCGACGCCCACGCTGGTGTAGCGCTTGCGCTGCGTGTCGTAGCCGTAGAAGTTGCGGAAGGTCATCGCCGGGATCGGCGCGCCGGGGAACTCGATGACCATGTCCTCCTGCACGAAAAAGCCGCCCAGCACCTTCGCGAAGGTGGAGCGAGAGACCCACTTCGCCGCGGGGGCACCTTCCTCCATGACCACGGTGCCCGCGCCATCCCAGTTGCCGAGCATGCGGTCGAAGCGGGCGAGCTCCGGCGGCGGCGTCGGGAACTCTTGAGCGAAGGCGGGAGCGGAGAGGCAGACGGCGAGCGCGAACGCGAGCTTGCGATGCATGACGAACTCCGACGGAACGGGAGAGAAGAGAGGCTCGGGGGGTGGGAGCCGCGCAGCGAGCGCGGCCCACCCTACGGAGGCCACGTCTCCGCATGCGGGTCGTTCTCTCGACTTTTCCCAGATTTCTCCTGCCGCTCGGCAGACGCCCCGCCCGAGGCAGATGCCGGCGCGCCGCTCCTAGGCGAGGAGCTCCGGCCGCACCTTGCCGAAGACGTCGGTGAGCCGGTAGTCGCGGCCCTGGTGGAAGTAGGTCAGGCGCTCGTGATCGAAGCCGAGGAGATGGAGCAAGGTCGCGTGCAGGTCGTGCACGTCGATCGGGTTCGCGACGATGTTGTAGGAGTAGTCGTCGGTCTCACCCACCACCACTCCGGGGCGGATGCCGCCGCCGGCCATCCACATCGAGAAGCAGCGCGGGTGATGATCGCGCCCGTAGTTGTCCTTCGTCAGCGTGCCCTGTGAGTAGACCGTGCGACCGAACTCGCCGCCCCAGACGACGATCGTGTCGTCGAGGAGCCCGCGCTGCTTCAGGTCCACGAGTAACGCCGCCTGCGCTTGGTCGACGGCTTGGCACTGCGCGCGCATCTCGGTCGGCAGGTTCCCGTGCGCGTCCCAGCCGCGCATGTAGACCTGGATGAAGCGCACGTCGCGCTCGGCCAGGCGGCGCGCGAGCAGGCAGTTCGCCGCGAAGGTCCCGGGCTTCCGCACATCCGGCCCGTAGAGCTCGAGCGTCGCTTCGCTCTCGTCGGCGAAGTTCGTGAGCTCGGGCACCGACATCTGCATCGCGTACGCCATCTCGGCCTGCGCGATGCGCGCTTCGACCTCGGGATCGAGCGTGCGCCGCGCCTCGTCTTCGTTCAGCGAAGCGACGAGGTCCAAGAACTTGCGGCGATCTTGGCGCGTGACGCCGGGCGGATCGTTGAGATAGAGCACGGGATCGCCCGCGCTGCGCAGCTTGCAGCCCTGGTGCTCGCTCGGGAGGAACGCGGCGCCCCAGAAGCGCGCCGCGAGCGCCTGCATGTTGCCGAAGCCCTGCGTGATCAGCACGCAGAAGGACGGCAGGTCCTTGTTCATCGAGCCGAGCCCGTAGCTGGCCCAGGCACCGAACGACGGCCGACCCGGCTGCTGCGTGCCTGTCTGGATGAAGGTGATCGCGGGCTCGTGATTGATCGCCTCCGTGTGCATCGAGCGCACGAGGCAGAGCTCCTTCGCCAAGCTCGCGGTGCGCGGGATCACCTCGCTGAGATAGACCCCGCTCTCGTTGTTCTCGTAGCGATCGAAGCGGAACGCCGAAGGCGCCACCGGGAAGCGCGACTGCCCGGAGGTCATGCCGGTGAGCCGCTGCCCTTGGCGCACGGAGTCGGGCAGATCCTGATCGAAGCGCGCGCGGAGCCCCGGCTTGTAGTCGTAGAGGTCGAGCTGGCTCGGACCGCCCTCCATGTGCAGGTAGATCACGCGCCGCGCCTTCGGACGGAAGTGCGGCAAGCGCTCATCGCCTCGCACGCGCGGGAGCGGAGCGCCGCTCGCGCCGCGAGCGCCGAAGAGCTGCGCCAGCGACGCGCCGCCGAGCGCCGCGCCGATGGTGGCGGCGCCGCGTCCGAAGAAGCGGCGGCGGGAGAGCTGATGAGCGCGTTCCAGGAAGGGATCCATGCGTCGTCTCCGCTGAGCTACGCTCAGCTCCTGGTGATCGTGGTGTCGAGGTTCAGACAGGCGCTGGCGATCATCGTCCACGCCGCGAGCTCGACGTCGCCGAGCTCGACCTCGCGAGGCGCCATGCCGACCGCGAGCAGACGCCGCGCATCGTGCGGCGCTGCGTCGTAGCGCTGGCGGAAGTGCGCCAGCGCCTCCGCCAAGCGCTCCATCGTCCGCGCATCGGGCCGCTGGCCCGTCGTACGGCGGTAGAGCGTGGTCAAGCGCGCGTGATCCGTTCGCCCTTCGCGCAAGGTGCGCTCAGCGAGCTCGCGCGCGGCCTCCACGTGCTGCTCGTCGTTCCAGAGCACCAGCGCTTGCAGCGGCGTGTTGGTGATGCTGCGGCGCGTCGTGCAGAACTCGCGCGTCGGCGCATCGAAGGCCATCAAGGCCGGCGGCGGGCACGCGCGCTTCCAGTAGGTGTAGAGCGAGCGCCGCCACAGCGCCTCGCCTTCGTCGCGTTGGAAGAGGCGCGTGTTCGACTGCAGCATCGCGACCTCCTGCCAGAGGCCGTCGGGCTGGTACGGCTTCACCGAAGGTCCGCCGAGGCGCTCGACGAGCAAGCCCGAGAGATAGAGCGCTTGATCGCGGATCGACTCCGCCGAGAGTCGGCGGCGATGCGCGCGCGCGAGCAGCAGGTTCTCGCTGTCGATCGCGTCCTGGTCCGCGCGGCGCACCGAGCTCTGGAGGTAGGTCGAGCTCGAGACCATGAGGTCGATCACGTGCGAGAGACGCCAGCCGCTGCGCACGAGCTCCAGCGCCAACCAATCGAGCAGCTCGGGATGCGAAGGCCATTCGCCCTGCACACCGAAGTCCTCGCTGGTGCGCACGAGGCCCTGTCCGAAGATCCACTCCCAGAGGCGATTCACGGTGACGCGCGCGACGAGCGGGTTCTCCGGCGCGACGAGCCACTGCGCGAGGCCCAGGCGGTTCTGCGGCGCGCCTTCGGGCAGACGTCCGAGCGCCGCGGGGACGGCGCGGTACGCGGGCCGCGAGCGATCGGGTTGATCGTAGGCGCCGCGCGTCAGCACGTACGCCGGCCGCGGCTCTTTGCGCTCCTTCATCACCATCGTGCGCGCGAAGCGATCCTCCAGCGACTTCAAGTCGCGTTCGGCCGCGGCGAGCTGCTCGCGCGTCTGCGCATGGCGCTTCGAGTAGACCGTCTTCCACGCCTCGGCGATGCGTGCGCCGTAGCGCTCGTCGCGCGATCCGGCCGGCAGCAGCGCCAACGCGAGATCCCCCGCGAGCTCGCCCGGGTTCGGCTGCGTTCGCAAGTAAACGCCGCTCACGCCGCCCGTGTTGGCGACCTTCATCACCAACCAATGCACGCCGGGCTTCAGCGCGATCGTCGCGCGATCCTGGTCGGGGGCGACACCGCGATCGACGCGGCGCTGCGCGACTTCCTCGCCATCGAGGAAGAGGCGGAACCCGTCGTCGCTGCCGAGCGAGAGATCGAGCTTCCGCGCCGACGGCGCATAGAGCCGCGTCGCGACGTAGCTCGCGATGTTCCCGTCTTCCAGGCGGAAGCTCTGCCCATCGCGGAGACCCGGCTCCGCGCGCCACGCGAGCGAGCCCTCCGGGCCGAAGCGCGCGGCGAGATCCACGCGATCGCCTTGCTCGGGACCGAAGGCGCGATCGAAGACCTCGTCCTTCGTCTCGGCCGAGAACGGCCCGACCCGATGCCAGCCGCTGCGCCCGAGCGGCAAGAGCTCGGCGCCTCGATCCGAGAGCGTCGCGAGACTCACGCGCACGCGTCCGAACACGTGCTGCGCATACTGCGAGCGATAGCCGAGGCGCACGGTGACGACGCTGCCGCCATCGAAGCCGAAGGGCTTCTCCGCGAGCAGGAGCAGCAGGCGATCGCCGCCCTTGCGATGCGCGTCGATGGCCCAGCCAAGCCCGTCGCCGGACTCGAGCACGTTCGTCGCGCGGTAATCGCCATCGCCTTGCTCGTGATCGGCCCACGCCCAATGCAGCTTCACGCGCTCCTTGCGCTGCGGATCGCGCGCCGGTGCCACCTCGAGCTCGACGGATTCCAGCACCGCGTTGCCGTTCGGCGCGCGCCCGACCTTGCCGGCGGGCAGACGCGGATCGGCGAGCGCTTCCAGCGCGAGTAGGCGCAGGCCGCGACGCACCGTGCGGAGCTCCAAGTGGTGCTCGTCTTGCGCGGGGTTCTCACCGCTCGCGAAGATCGAGCCGTCGGATTCGACCGCGAGCTTCGCTCCTTCGACCGAGCGCGCGCCGACGATCTCGAGCGGGGCCCACTCGAGCCCGGTCTTCCGCGGCAAGCTCTGCAAGAACTCCGCGCGCGCCGCGAGATCCTCCGGCGTCTCGCGCGCGAGCTCCTCGCGCAGCGCCTGCGCTTGCGCGCGGAGCCCATCGGCGACGCGCTGCTGCTCCGGCGTCGGCATGGTGAGGAAGGGCTCGTGCGCGCGGTTCGGATCCGGCGACTGCGAGTAGAGGCTCGGCTCTTCGTTCGAGTTGAAGAACGCGTAGAGCGAGTAGAAGTCCTCCTGCGTCAGCGGATCGTACTTGTGGTCGTGGCAACGCGCGCAGCCCATCGTGAGCCCGAGGAACACCGACGACACCGTGGTCGCGCGATCCGCCGCGTACTCGACGAGGTACTCCTCGTCGATCGCGCCGCCCTCATCCGTCGTCACGTGCGCGCGCAGGAAGCCGGTCGCGATCTTCTGATCGACCGTGGGCTCCGGCAGCAGGTCGCCGGCGATCTGCTCGGTGAGGAAGCGGTCGAACGGCAGATCGTCGCGGAACGCGCGCAACACCCAGTCGCGATAGGGCCAGATCTGGCGCCCGGCATCCATGTGGATGCCGCAGGTGTCGGCGTAGCGCGCGAGATCGAGCCAGGCGCCGCCCATGCGCTCGGCATAGCGCGTGCGATACGGTTCGTCCTCGCGCAAACGACGGCTCCAGGTGCGCAGCGCCAGCGGATCCGGATCGGCGAGGAACGCGTCGAGCTCCTCCGGGGTCGGCGGCAGCCCGGTGAGATCGAGAAAGAGCCGCCGCAAGGCGACTTCCTTCTCCGCGGGCGGGCTGGGCTCGAGGCCGCGGCGCTCGAGCTCGGCGAGCACGAATCGATCGATGCCGTTCGCGCACCAGGCTTCGTTCGTCACCGCCGGAGGTGCGACTTCCTTCGGCGCCACGAAGGCCCAGTGCTCTTCGTAGTTCGCGCCCTCCGCGATCCAGCGCGCGAGGAGCCCGATCTCGTCCTTCGAGAGCGCGCGCTTGTGCGACTCCGGCGGCGGCATGCGCTCGTCGGGATCGTCGCTCGCGACGCGGGCGAGCAGCGCGCTCCGCTCC
>JAEUHW010000395.1 GCA_016793245.1 Planctomycetota bacterium | reverse complement strand
CACGTAGCGCAGCGCGTTCCGAGCCTGCGTGGGCGTCGTGATCACCTCGTCGTGATAGCGTTCGGGGAACACCTTGCCGCGGCGGCCCCAGAGCTTGTTGAGTGCGCGAGCGAGCGGGCTCAGCAGCGCGTTCATGCCGCGGGCGACGCACTCGCGATCGTCGGCCTCGACCAGGAGGTGCAAGTGGTTGCCTTGCACGGTGTAGTGAATGATCCGCATTCCGTGCCGATCGCTGCTCGCGCTGAGCGCCGCGAGCACGAGCGTCGCTGCGCCGCCGCGGCGCAGCGACGGCAGACCATCCGCCAGACGCACGGTGATCAAGAGAGGCTGGCCGCGCTTCTTCATCGCGCGCTGACGGTGCGGCATGCCGGGCTCGGCGTTCTTCGGCTTCCTTCCCGCACCGTTGCGCTTCCCGCCATGCTGAGGGAAGTCGAACTCGAGCTGATGAACCTTGCGGCGCATGCGTCTTCCTCTGCCTCGTTATGCTTCGCCTTCCCCGATGTCGTTCCAGCATGTAGAACGCACAAGGGGGCTATTGGGTTTCATAGAAAGTTGGAATCTTGATACGGCGACGTTGTTCGCAGTCCGATCTCAGCTATGCAGGTGAGCCGTGCTGTCGCCCTACCGCCGCGCGGGCGACGAACCGATGTCTCTCGACGCGGTTCTCGCGTCGACGTCCGTTCTCTCCCGTAGCATGAGTCTCGGAGCCCCCGCCTCCCGCGGGCTCCGAGACGGCGCACGCTGTCTTTCGACGCAGCGGAGCCGCATCCGGAGGCGATGCAAGCGACGTGACCGGCGCGCTCGCTCTCGAATCGCAACCAGCGTCGATCACGCTCCGGCACGCGTCTTCGTTCGACGTCGTCCACGCGCGGCGGGCGCGGCGCTTGCTTCGCCGGAGGGCTGGCGGAGCGGTCGTCGCGATCCTCGCGTCCGTAGGTTCGCGCTCGTCGCGGGTTCGGGTACCGATCTCGCGCGTGTGCCGCACCGCTGCGCTCGGCGCAGCCGACCGAAGCAATCAGCCCAGGACGGACGGGACCGCTCGCCTACTCTCCGAGGTACCACTCCCGCAACCGCCAATTCGGACGCTCGGGATAGAGCGTCACGCCGCGCCAGCGCTGCGACCAGGCCATGCGCGAAGCGCCGCGGTAGAGGAAGAGGTAGGGCTGGTCCTCGTAGATGCTGCGTTGCACGAGCTTCCAGAGGGCGTGGCGCGGGGCTTCCTCCGTGGTCGTGCGCGCTTCTTCGATGAGCGCATCGACACGCGGATTCGCATAGCCGGGCAGATTCAGGGAGGCGGGCTCCTCCGCGTAGCGCGAGTGCCAGACGGGGTAGTAGTCGACCTCGCCCGTCGAGATCCAATCCATGCAGAGCGTGTCGAAGTCGCGCTGCTGGACGCGTGTCGTGTAGGTGGTGGTGTCGACGACATCGAGGTCAAGGTCGACGCCGATCGAGCGCAAGCTCTGCTGCCATTGCGGGCCGATGACGCGTGCGGGGGGCGTTCCGGCGACGCAGAGGAGGCCGAAGCGCAGGGGCGCGTCGCCGCGATCGAGGATCCCATCGCCGTCGGTGTCGCGCCAGCCGGCCTCCGCGAGCAGCGAGCGCGCGCGCTCGAGGTCGAAGGGGAACGGCACGAGCTCGCGGTCGTAGGCCGGACCGAGCATGGAGGCGTGGCCCGTGACCTGCGCGCCGAAGCCGTAGCCGATCAGTCGCACGAAGCTCTCGACGTCGAAGCTGTGAGCGAGCGCGCGACGCAGCTCGCGCGAGGCGCCGGGAGCGCGGCGCATGTTCCAAGCGATGTAGGTGTAGCGGTGGGCGAGGACGAAGTCCTTCACGTAGCCCTTCGCGAGCGTGCTCGCTCCCAAGCCGACGGTGTAGTCGAGGCCGCTCAGGCCGACGGCGAGATCGAGGTTCCCCCCGAGGAGCTCGCGCAGCCCCGCCGCCGAGCCGCCGAGTACGCGGAAGACGATGCGGTCGGGGAGCCCGGGGGCGCCGAAGTAGTCGGGGTTGCGTTCGAGCGCGATGCGCGCGCCGCGCTCCCACGCCGCGAAGCGGTAGGGACCGAGCCCGACGAACGCCAGGTTCCGCGGGTGCTCGCGCACCGCTTCCGCCTGCTCCTTCGCCGTGGCCCCGCGGCGTTCGTAGAGGTGGCGGGGGAGGAGCCGCAAGGCCGCGGCGACGCGCGGCGCTTGGAAGTGCGGCTCCGCGAAGAGGAAGCGCACGGTATAGCGATCGAGCGCCTGACAGGCGTCGATGGTGTCGAAGAGCGCCGAGATCCCCGGGGCATCGAGCTCGTCATTGCGGGCGCACGCGAACGAGAAGAGGACATCTTCCGCGTCGAAGGGCACGCCGTCGTGCCAACGCGCATCCCCGCGCAGGCGGAAGGTGATCGCTCCGCCGCGCACGACCCGCTCCACGCGCGAGGGCTCGAGCTCGAGGGGCGCCTCGTCGTCGCGCACGCGCAAGAGGAGCGGCCCTTCCGCCGACGCTCGTGGCCACGTCCCTTCGACGCGCCCGATCGCGTCGCCGCGCGCGCGCTCGCCCTCGGCGCGCAGCACGACGCGGTCTTCGATCTCGATCGCGCGCGCGAGCTCGGGAACGAGCTCGAGCGTCGTGAGATCAGGGCGCGCGAGATAGGCGTGCAGCTCCTGCCAGATCGCCTCGAGCTCCCCCTCCGCGTGCAGCAGGTAGTTCAGAGAGCTCGGCTCGCGCTCGATCTGGACGCGCAGCTCGCCGCCCGGCTTCGGAGGAGCCGCGGTCTCGCGGCGCGGGTGCGCGGCGTCGACGAGCGGCGGGGTGCGCGAGAGGGCGCGCTCGACGGCCTCGGCGAACGCGCGCTGGTTCGCGGCGACATCGTCGGGATCGACCTTCTGCGCGCGCGCGGCGGTGCCCGCGAGCAGGAGCGCGCAGGCGTAGAAGAGAGTGGTGCGCATGGGCGAGGATCCTACCGGCGATCCCGCCCTTTCCGTCTTTTCGCTCCGGGAAGCGGGGCAGTCCGTTTGTAATGTCCGGCCCGCATCGGGGCGGGGACGGGTCGAGAACTCGAGCTCGCGCGCGCCGGCGCGCCGAGCGGACGTAGGGGCGCTGAACGCTTGGCGACGATTCTGCACGCGGGGCTGTACTCGGGGAGGCTGCACGTCTGGGCGGAGACGCCGCCTCCGCCGCGCGAGCGCGGAGTCTCGGCGGCGGCCGCACGACCGGCGAGTTTGGGGGAGACGCTCGGCGGGGACGACGAGGGCCCGCAGGTCTCCCCGTTCACGGCGCCCTATCCCGTGCTGGCGCGTTGCCTCGAATCGCTCGCCCCCGGCTGCAAGCCCGGCGAGCGCCGACTGCGCCGGCTCTCGTTCTGGACCGCGACGCGCGGGAGCTTGCCCGTGCCGAGCTCGCCGCTGATCGCCGCGAGCGACGAAGAGGGCGAGACCCGCATCGCGCCCTGGACCGTGCTCGCGCTCGATCTCTCCATCGAAGAGTCGATGGAGCTCCTCTACGCGGGCAACGATCCGCGCCCGCAGGCCCGCGGCGTCGGGCTGGGCGCCGACTTCCTCTTCTGGTCGAAGGCGCTGCGCTTCAGCGGCGCGCTCGTCGCACGCCAGCACTTCTTGCCGTCCCTCGTCCACCGCGATAGCTCCTGGCTGGCTCTCTGGGAACCGCTGCTCCGCGGCGACGACCGACGCCTCTTCCAGGAGCTCGCGCGCTCGATGCCTCCGTCCGCGCGCGCCCTCGCGGCCCGCGACGCCGAGCAGGCGCCCGAGACCCCGCCGCATCAAGCGCTGGAGCTCTTTCTCGCCGAGATGGTCGACCACCTCGTGCGCTTGGCCGCGCTCGTGGTCCCGCCCGGGGGCTCGTCGCGGCGCGGCGGCCGCGGCGCGCGCACGCCGAAGGCGAAGATCGAGGAACCGACGATCCACGATCGCTGGCTCGCGGCACTCGCCGCTCCGCTCGGCCACATGGACGCGACCGACGCGGCGCAACTCGAGGAGCTCGCCGAGCGCGTGAAGGTCTGGCGCGAGCCGGCCTCCGTGTTCGAGACCTCGCCGTTCCGCCTCGGGTTCCGCTTGGAAGAGCCCGAGCTCGCCGAGGGCCTCGATCTCAGCGACGAGGCCTTCGCCAGCGCCGCGTGGCACCTGCGCTACGTGCTGCAGTCGACCACCGACGCCAACCTGATCGTGCCGCTCGACACCGCGTGGCGCGATCTCGATCGGCGCGGCGTCGTCGGCAGCGGTTCGCTCGGGCCGCGCGCGTTCCTGCTCTCCGCGCTCGGTCATGCCGCCGGCGTCTGCGAGTCCGTCGCGCAGAGTCTGGAAGAGGCCGAGCCCTGCGGCGCCGCGCTCGATGCCGCGGCCGCGCACCAATTCCTGACCGCGGCCGCGCCGGCGCTGGAGGAAGCGGGCTACGCCGTGTTCCTGCCCGCGTGGTGGACCGCGGAAGGCACGCGCACGCACCTGAGCGTTCGCGCCCGCGTCGAAGGTCCGTCCACCGAGGGCGGCGGCAAGCTGACCCTCTCCGACGTCGTGAAGTTCGAGTGGCGCGTGGCGCTCGGCGAGCAGGAGATCACGCTCGCGGAGCTGCACGCGCTCGCGCGCCTGAAGGCGCCGCTCGTGCGCGTCCGCGGCCAGTGGGTCGAAGTGAATGCGGAGGAGCTCCGGGCGGCCGCCGAGGTCTGGAGCAAGGACGCCGAAGGCCAAACCACGCTGCGCGATCTCCTGCAGATGGCGCTCGGCGCGAATCGCCTGCAGAAGGGGCTCCGCGTCGCGGGCGTCGATGCGCGCGGCGAGGTCGGGCTCTTCCTCGAACGCTTGCGCGGTCCGGAGGCCTGCGAGCTGGTCGACGTGCCGGCGGGTTTCCAAGGCGAGCTCCGCCCGTACCAGCTCCGCGGCCTCTCGTGGCTCCACTTCCTCCGCGAATGGGGGCTCGGCGCGTGCCTCGCCGACGACATGGGTCTCGGCAAGACGATCCAGACGCTGGCGCTCGTGCTGCGCGCGAAGGAGAACGGCGAGCAGCGGCCGTGGCTCCTCGTCTGCCCGACCTCGGTCGTCGAGAACTGGAACCACGAGGCGCGTCGCTTCACGCCGCAGATCTCGGTGCTCGTGCATCACGGCGTCGATCGCCGCCGCGGGCCTTCGTTCCGCGAAGGAGTCCTGCGCTATGACATGGTGGTCACCAGCTACGCGTTGCTGCACCGCGACATCGACTTCCTGCGCGAGGTGAAGTGGGCCGGCGTCGTGCTCGACGAAGCGCAGAACATCAAGAACCCCGACACCAAGCAGGCGAAGAGCGCGCGCCTCCTGAAGACCGACGCGCGCATCGCGCTCACCGGTACGCCCGTCGAGAACAACGTGGGCGACCTCTGGTCGATCATGGAGTTCCTGAACCCGGGCTTCCTCGGCACTTGGTCGGAGTTCAAGCGCAACTACTACGTGCCGATCCAGACCGGCGCCGGCGCCAACGCGCTGGAGCGCTTGAAGCGCTTGACGGGGCCCTTCGTGCTGCGGCGCTTGAAGACCGACAAGGCGATCCTGGCCGAGCTCCCCGACAAGAACGAGATGAAGGTGTACTGCACGCTGACGCAGGAGCAGGCGGCGCTCTACACCGCCGTGCTCGCGGAAGCGGAGGAGCGCATCGCGAAGGCCGAGGGCATGCGGCGTCGCGGCGAGATCCTGGCGACGCTCGGCAAGCTGAAGCAGGTGTGCAATCACCCCGCGCACTATCTCGGCGACGGCTCCGAGCTCTCCGCGCGCTCGGGCAAGCTCACGCGCCTTCGCGAGATGCTGGAGGAGGTCCTCGAGCTCGGCGAGCGAGCGCTCATCTTCACGCAGTTCGCGCGCATGGGCACGCTGATCCAACAGCACCTGCAGGACGCCTTTGGCAACGAGGTGCTCTTCCTGCACGGCGGCGTGCCGCAGGGGGCGCGAGACCGCATGGTGCGGCGCTTCCAGGACGACGCGGACGGCCCGTCGATCTTCGTGCTCTCGCTGAAGGCGGGCGGCACGGGACTGAACCTCACGCGCGCGAACCACGTCTTCCACTTCGATCGCTGGTGGAACCCCTCGGTGGAGAACCAAGCCACCGACCGCGCCTTCCGCATCGGCCAGACGCGCGACGTGCAAGTGCACAAGTTCGTCTGCGCGGGGACGCTGGAAGAGCGCATCGATACGATGATCGAGGGCAAGAAGGAGCTCGCCGAGAACATCGTCGGCTCCGGTGAAGGTTGGATCACCGAGCTCGGCGATCAGGAGCTGAAGGAGATCTTCTCGCTGCGCTTGGAGGCCGTGGGCGAATAGCCGCCCGCGGAACGAGATCATGTACGGACGCTACGACTTCCCGCGCCGCAAGAAGGCCCGCCCGAAGACGGGCCTCGTCGCGAAGACGAAGAAGGG
>JAEUHW010000393.1 GCA_016793245.1 Planctomycetota bacterium | reverse complement strand
GGCGTGGTGTCGTAGATCAAGATCGCCGGCCCGCCGGTGAAGGGCGTCGCCATGCCACCGAGCTCGCGTTCGTCTAGGTGGAGCAGGCGCGCGCCGGCGAGCGCCAGCGCTTGCGCTGTCGTGTGCATCGCCGCTTCGTCTTCCGGTCCGTTCGTCGCATCGGGGACGAGAAGAACGAGGTCGGTCCGCTGCCGGGCGGCGAGGACCTGTCGGCGCAGGATGGTGCTTCCTTGCTCTCCTTCGCAACGTCGATCGCGCCGGGCGGAGGTCAGCGGAGCGTGTTCGCGGAAGCCGGGAGGGAGGTCGAGCACTCCGTCGCCGGGAGGGGACAGTTCGGGCTCCGCGTACCCGCAGCGCGTACAGATCGCGAAGCCGAGCCCGAGGCCCGCCCCTGGGGCGCGCGGATCGCGATCCGCCGTGTTGCCGGCGTTGTAGACGAAGAGCTCGCCGCCTTCGTAGAGCCGGGCCTGCAAGCCGAGTACCTCCGCAAAGTCGAGCCGTGGTGGATGTGCCTCGGACTCGGCGAGACGGAGAGCCAGGCGCTCTACGCGACCCACGCGCTCGACTTCGCCACGGCTCCAGCGCGGCTCGTCCCAGGCCGCCGTCGAGAAGCCTAGGAGCGGAAGCAGCACTTGCTGCGGACGCGACGAGCGCGGGGCCGCGCAGATCGAGCAGGCGGCGGCAGCATCATCGCTCCAGGGCTCGAGATGATCATTCTCGCAGCGGCTCAAGAACCAGCGCTCACCGAAGCTCTCCACGCCTTGCCCCACCGCTTGGCGCTGGAGACCGCGCGAGACGATCTCCCGGCCGGCGACGACGAGCTTCGTGCCAGGCACATACTCCGCCATGGCGAGGAGCCCAGCGCGCTCGAGACGCATGCGCTCTTCTTCGTGAGGACGACGGAACGAATCCCGCTTCGTGCCGCCTTCCTCGAGGTGCAGCACGCGAAGTCGCAGCAAACCGATCGGGAAGCCGTAGCGAGGCAGGAATCCCAAGTCGGCGAGGATCTCGATGGTCGTGCGCGAGAGCAGCGTCAGCATCTGCGTGCGTCGCGCGTGAAGGGCGCGGACTTGGTCCTGCTGCAGAGAGAACCACGCGGAGATCTCGCGCGCCCAAGAACGCAGCCAGGGTCGTAACGTCGCGCGAAACGTGTCGCGGGCGCGTTCGAGCTCCGCGCCTGCCTGCTGCGGACTCGAGCAACCCAGCGCTTCACCGAAGAGTCGATCGAGAGCCATGACGATGGCGCGATCAGGGTTGCTGGAGAGTCGCCTCAGGTGTTGATCGAAAGCGCCGGCGAGCGTGCGTCGCGCGACAAAGACTCCGATGGATTCTGCAAGCGCTCCGTCGAGTTCTTCGAGCTCGACTCGCAGCGCGGCCCCGGCGAAGTCGAAGTCGTCGCGGTAACTTTCGGCGTCGGGGGCTCCGAGCTTCCCCATCGAAGGCGGGGTCGAGAAACGGTCCGCGGAGAACGCGATGCCCGCCTCCGGTGCCTCGGGAGCCGCGAGACCACAGAAGGAGCTGATCCAGCCGAACGCGCTCATCGTGCCCGTGCTCTCGGCCTGCAGTCCGAGCTCGCGAAAGAAGGAGCCGAGCAGCCAGGCGTGAAGATGGCGTCGTGCGATGCGCTGGCGATGGAGGATCACCATCGGGCGGCGCAATGGTCGGTCGAGGAAGCCCCCGAAGTCGCGGAAGACCTCTCGATCGAAAGGCTGAGGCTTGGCGAAGGCCACGATCATGGATGAGCCGTCCGCGCGCCGGCCCGCTCGGCCCGCGCGCTGCAGGTAGGAGGCGGGGCCGGGGGGGAGATTTGCGCAGAGCACAGCGCACAGACCGCCGATGTCGATGCCCAGCTCGAGCGTCGTCGAGGAGGAGAGAAGATTGCGATAGCCGGCCTTGAAGAGTTCTTGGATGCGCCGTGCCTCTGTCGGCGAGAGTTGCGCCGTGTGCTCGGAGGCCCAGAGCCCCATCTCGAACAGGTCGCGCGCCTCTCCGGATCCGATCTCGCGCCGGAGCCTCCGGAAACGGGAACCGTCGTCATGTACGCCGTCGTGCTCGTGTGGCACGAGCGTTCGAAGGCACGGGCCGACAGGCGCCGAGCGCTCGACGCTGCGCGGAAACAGCAACCCGCTGAGGCTGCAGCGCCAGAGTTGCTGCGGTCGCGCGAAGGCGAGTGCGGAGAGCTCGACGCGAAGCGCGGGCTCGGCGCCGCGTTCTTCGGCGCGCGCCACGCAAAGACCGCCTGCGCGAGACGACGCATAGAGCGCGTCGAAGAGCGCCTCGAGCAAGCTCTTCGCGGCGTGATCGACGTCGGCGAGTCGCGTTGCTCCGGACTCCTCCACACCGCACACCAGCACCTCAGCTGCGAACGTGCGCATGCGCTGCGTGGAGCGAGCACCGACGAACTCGCGCCGGGTGCGCGCCGAGCCGAAGAAGGGGTGGTCCTCGAGCAGACGGGCATCGAGCTGGTAGCGGGGGTCGAGATGGAGAGCGCGCGAGCGCCGCAGATCGTCTAGAGCGAAGGCGAGGAGGGGCAGCCATTGCATTTCGAGCCGCGCGATCAACCTGTCCGGCAGCTCGAGGAAGCGCTGCCGTGGGAACGGCACAGCTTCCAGTCCCGGATAGCGCACCTCGACGAGCCCCGCGCTCGCCAGCGACTCGCGGTGGGGATCCCAAGCTCCGAGCTCTCGAGCGAGATAGGCGTTGAGGCGCTCGACCGCACGCGCCACGGCGTCGTTGCGATCCCATGTTGCCGCGGATTCCTCGGCGGATCGCACATTCGCTCCGAGCTCGAGATCGCAGAGCTCGCGGAGCGCAGGATGAACGCCGAGACGCTGGGCGAGCTCGCTCCACGACACGGCGCCCGTGGAGCGCTCGAGCTCGACCAACGCGAAGCGCAGGCGCGACTCGAGCAAGCGCCGACGAGCGGGTGAAAGGTCCGAACGGCGGAGTTCGCGTTCGACTATCTCCTGCTCCTCCTGCACGGCACCGAGATCCTCCGCGGTGACGCCGCTCGTCGGGAGGCAAGCCAGGATGGCGCCTCGGATGAGCTGGTACTCGTGCCCGTACGACAGGCTCGGACCGAGCAGGGCTGCACCCCGGCGGCTGTCGCTGAACGCCAGTAGTCGACGACCTCCCCCTGGTCGAGGTTCACCGTCGGTGCAAGGCAGGGGCGGGCTCTCGCCGAGCAACGTCTCCGCGATCACCTGCAGGTCGAGAGCGCCGCCGCGCTCGCCGAGTGCTTTGAAATGATCCGCGGTGGCGCCGCAACGGGGACAGCCCGTGTCGATCAAGGGCAGCTCGCGGCCTGATCCTGTTTCGACCAACTCGCCGGGCCAGGCAGTGGCCTCGGGAGAACCGACGTGTAGCCATTCCGCCTCGCTCCCGGGAGTGGCTGACTCGAGAGCGAAGAAGGTGGCGCTCTGACCGGGTCTCCAGCGCGCGGGAACGAGGCGTTCGCTCGTGCGCGTCCCGCCTGCATCGGGAGCAAGGGGCAGCTCCTCGGTCGAGCGACGGCCTGCGAGCAAGGCCTCGCCGCAGTCTTCGCAGCGCAGCAGCTCGAGGACGGCTCCTCCGCAGCTCGGACAGGTGTCCGCTTCGAGCACGCATACGGCACCGAAGCCGGCGATGATCCGCGCGGGTTCTCCGGTACAGCGTGGGTCAAGGCAGAGCCCGAGGCGTTCGCCCGAGCGGACGAGCGCATGTACGCGCGTGGGAAGCAGGGGATGGAGCTCCAAGCTCTCGCGAGCCTGCGATCCGAGACGCAGCCACGCGGATACGGCGCGGCGCTCGCGTGCGCCGTCACGACCGATCACGGCCGAGGACAGTCGGCCGAGCGGAAGTGAGCGCGGCGCCGCAGCAGCGACGGCCCGCAGCACGCGGTCGAACCAAGCGATGCCCGGCAATGCGCGATAGAGCAAGCGCGCGGGTTGCCCGCCAGAGTTCCGCAGCGCTTCGTCGATGCGCTCCGCGCTGGAAGAGAACGCCCGCAGCTCTGCGGCCAGGCGCGCGCATTCGTCCGCATCGACACGCAAGCGCGGCGTGCCGTCGGGATCGGCATCGAGCGTGCGTGCCGCGAGCCGCGCGCTGCGCTCCAGCGCGGCGTCGTCGGTGTCGATTGGCTCGTCGACACCTACTTTCATCGGGGGTTGAGAGCGTACGCCTCGTACGAATGACACCCGCTGAACGTCGCGCGAGAGGAGCTCAGCGAGGAACCCGCGCGCGTCCGCCTCGTCGCCCCCCAGCGTCGCTGTCGAGGCCAGACCGAGCAGATCTTCGGAGCTGACCCCGCAGCGCTCGCAGAGTCGGCGCAGCAGATAGGCGATCTCGCCGGCGAGCGCACCACCGTAGAGATGCGCTTCATCGAGCACGATCGCGCGCAGATTGCGGCCGAAGAACGCGGCGTCCTGCGGGCGAACCAGCA
>JAEUHW010000282.1 GCA_016793245.1 Planctomycetota bacterium | reverse complement strand
GGAACCTTCGCGCGAGCAGGAGCAGGCCGAGGCCGCAGAGCAGGACGGCGAGCAGCGCGATCCACGCCACCGCATCGCTCGTCGCCGCGGTCGGCTGCGCCGCGCGGCTCCAGTCGTAGACCAGCGGGAACCCGAGCAGCGTGCCGGGTAGCACCTGCGACCAGAAGAACGGCGCTTGCGTGAGCCAGGCGCGCAGCGGCCACTCCTCGCTGGTGTAGTAGGTCGCGCGCTCCGCGCCGCCGAGATCCAAGCGCCCGAGCACGGCGTAGCGCGCGACGAGGTAGAGCGCGCACGCGAGGAAGAGCGGCGCGTAGCGTCGTGCGAGGGCAGCGAGGCTCGTTCGACGCTGGAGCAGCGCGCGATCGGCGAGCAGCGCGAGCACGGGTAGGACGATCGCGCCTTCCTTCGCGAAGAGCGCCGCGAGCAGGGAAGCTCCCGCGAGCAGGGTGCGGTCGCGCGTCAGCGCGAGCAGCGCGAGCGCCGCACCGCACGCGGCGAGGAGCTCGGCGCGCTGCGCGATCGAGGCGACCGGCTCGACCGCGATCGGCGCGAGCGCGAAGAAGAGCGCCGCGAGCCACGCGGTGCTCGCGGAGAAGCGCCACGCGCGGCAGAGCCGCCAGACGAGGAGGCTCGCGAGCGCATGGAGCAGCAGGTTCTCCACGTGATAGCCGACGGGCTCGCTGCCGTGGAGCGCGTGCGAGAGGAGCAAGGAACTCGTCGTGAGCGGGCGGTAGAGATCGCCGCCGGCGACGAAGGTCTCGCTCGCACCCGCGACGTTCGCCCACCAGCCGCGCGACCAGGCGAGGGCGAGATCGCCGCTCTGCACGGCCTCGTTGGCGAAGATCTGGGCCCGGTCGTCGAAGGCGAAGCTCCCCGCGAGCAGAGGGAAGAACGGCAGCCACGCCGCGGCGAGGATCAGCAGCGCGGCGAGGAGGTCGCTCGGTCGCTGCTCGCGGGGCGCGTTGCCGAGAGCTGTCGCGCGCGGTTCAAGCATGTGCGGTGCCGTCCGCCGCGGCGCCGCCGCTCACGAACTCGTTCATCTGATTCGCGGTGGCCGGACCGTGGCCGGCGTAGTGGTTGTTCGCGAAGGCGTTCACGTCGTAGCCCTCGCGGAGCGCGCGCTCGGCGACCTGCGCCCAAGCGCGCACGCGCGCGCGCTGGTCGACGACGACCTTCTCCCAGGTCTTGGTGATCTTCTCGATGCCGTGGCGATCGCCGATCAAGCGGATCGGCACGAAGTCGGCGGTGAAGATGCCCGGGATCGCGAGGTAGGCGGGCGGCGCGGGCATCCAGACGTGATCGACGAGGACGAGCGCGATCTCGCGTGCGCGCAGCCCATCGAGCAGGGCCGGCTTCAGGAACGGCTTGTTGCGCACCTCGACGCCGTAGCGCACGCCGCGCGGCAAGCGCTCGACGAAGGGCAGCAGGCGCTCGAGGAAGACCTCGAGGGTCACACCCTCGTCCTTCCGGTAGTAGGGGAACTGCAGGATCACCGGACCGAGCTTCGCTCCGAGCCCCTGCAGCACCTCGACGTGGCGCCGCGCGTCGTCGTCGCAATTCTGCAGGAACGCCTCGTGGGTCACCGCACCGACCATCTTCGGCGAGAAGACGAAGCCGGCGGGTGTCGCGCTGTCCCAGCCCTTCACCATGCTCGGGCTCGGCGTGCGGTAGTAGGTAGAGTCGATCTCGACGCCGGGGTAACGCTGCGCGTAGAGCTCGAGCCAGCGTTCGGAGGGCGTGCCCTCGGGATAGAAGGGGCCAACCCAGTCCTTGTAGGACCACCCGGCCGTGCCGTAGATCCAGCGTCCGCTCATGCGCGCGACTCTACGCAATCGCCAGGGTCGCGGTCAGTTCTCCCTCGGCGCCTTTTTCTGTCGCGGGGGGGAACTCGCTGGGTCGATTCCGCCTCCTCGGGGGGCACGTCCCTTGGAGGAGCTCGCGCGATGCTCGTGAAGACTCTTGGGTTGATCGCCGCGCTCGGCGCGGCAGGGGTGATCGGCTGGGTGGGGCTCCGCGCCAACGCGCCGGCCGAGTCGCCGCGCGCGGTCGCGGAGGAACTGCGTCCCGCGCCCGTCGCCTCGGGCGCGCTCGTGCTCAGCCTCGAGATCGACCACACCGGCGTGCGCGTGCTGCAGGCGCTCGCGAAGCCGGGGCTTCTCGTGCGCCCCGCGCGAGATCCCTGGTCGCTGCCGTTCCGCTGGACGCTCACGAGCCCCACGGGTGCCTTGCTCGCCGAGAACGCCTTCGATCCGGGCCCGGTCGACCTCGATCCCGCGCATGCCGGCGAGCCGCCGCTCGTGCGCGGCGACACGATCACCCCGCGTCTCCTTCACGCGAACGTGAAGGTAAGCGATTTCCGCGCGGCGGGCGCCGTGCTGCGCTTCGAGCGCCGGGACGGCGCGCGCTGGATCGCCTGCGGCGAGCATTCCCTCGATCGTCTCACCGTGCGCTAGCGCTCGAAGGAACACGCATCATGAAGCCCTCTCTTGCCGCGCTCGCCGCGTTCGCGTTCGCCCTCGTCGCGCCGCTCTCCGCGCAGACCGTGCGCACCATCGTCAGCAACGGTCCGCCGACCGAGCTCTACGACATGGTCTTCCTCGGCGATGGCTACCAAGCGCACGAGGAAGCGCTCTTCGATCAGGACGTGCTCGACGTCGTGAACTACTTCCGGAACACCGGAGCGAAGTTCCCGTACGGCGCCTACTTCGCGCTCTACAACGTGCACACGGTCTTCCGCGCCTCGAACCAGAGCGGCGCGGACAAGCCCCCGCAGAACTTCTTCGTCGATACGGCCTACGACGCGAGCTACTGGACCGGCGGCACCGAGCGCTGTCTCTACATCGGGAACACCGCGCGCGCGACGCAGGACGCGGCGTTGGCGCCCGATACGGACGGCCGCGTGATCGTGCTGGTCAACGACGCGAAGTACGGCGGCTGCGCGGGCAGCTTCTCGGTCTCGTACAACGGGACCTCGATGGAGGACGTGCAGGCGCACGAGTGGGGGCACAGCTTCGGCGGGCTCGCCGACGAGTACGACTACGGCAACACGGGCCCCTACACCGGCGGCGAGCCGGGCGCGATCAACTGCACGGCCGACGTCACGGGCAACGCGAAGTGGCCGCAGTGGGTGGGCTTCACGGGGCAGTACGGCACGGTCGGAGGCTATCCCGGCGCTTGCTACTACCCGCCGATGCCGACGCCCACGCTCTACCGGCCGGAGCAGGACTGCGAGATGCGGAACTTGAACCGCCGCTTCTGCACGATCTGCCGCGAGCAGATGATCAAGCGCTTCCACCGCGACGCGGATCCGATCGGCAATCTCACGCCGGCGCCGGGGACGATCGCGATGGCGCCGGGCCCGCTCGTCGCGTTCTCGTTCACCAATCGCATCCCGCAGCGTCCGCGCACGATCGAGTGGCGCGTCGCGGGCGTGCTCCAAGCGCAGAACACCACGAGCTTCGCGCTCGACACGAGCGCGCTGCGCGGCTTGGTCGAAGTGCGCCTGCGCTTCGTCGACACGAGCCCGGAGGTGCGCTTCGATCCCACCGGGCTCCTCGTGCACGAGAAGGTCTGGAACCTCGACCTCTCCTCTTGCGGCGGCGCCACGACCGTCCGCTACTTCGGCACGGGCTGCCACGGCGCCTTCCCCTCGGTGCCGCTGATCTACGCGCAGGGGACGCCGCGCATCCCGGGCAACGTCGGCGTCGGGCTGAGCTCGATCTATCCGAATCGCCCCGTGGCGCTCCTCATCGGCGGCAGCGATCAGCTCTTCGGCGGCGCGGTCCCGTTGCCGCTCGATCTCGCTCCCTTCGGCTTTACCGGCTGTCGCCTCTGGCAGAGCGCGGATCTCGCGCTCCCGCTCGCGACCGCGCCGAACGGCGGCGTGCTGGTGAGCTTCCCCATCCCCTTCGATCCGAGCATGGACGGCGGAGCGCTCTTCTTCCAATGGCTCGTGCTCGACCCGCCGGCGAACGCCGGTGGCGCGGTCTTCTCCTCCGCCCTCCAGCTCACGATGTGCTTCTGACCCCTCACTGTACAGAAAAGGTGCCTGGCACCTTTTCTGTACAGTGGGCGGGTGATCAGAGGGCGCGGTAGTAGTAGTACTCGGCGGTGTAGGGGACCTCGACGATCTCGTTCGGCGTGCCGAGGTGCGTGGGCGCGAGGCCGCCGGTCGTGTTCACGCGCTGGATGTAAGTCGTATTCGCGAAGATGCCGGGGCCGCGCGTGCCCACGGCTTCGAGGCGCAGCCAGGGGATGGCGGTCGGGTCGGCCGTGAAGCGAGTTTGAACGCGGCCGACGACGCCGCTGCCGCTCACGCTGATCCAGGTGGGGCCCGCGTAGTGGATCCCGATCGGCTGCGTGCAGCTCGCGTTCGCGAAGAGCAGCGCTTCGGGGCCGATGAAGAGCCATTCGTTGGTCGCGGTGTTCCAGAAGTAGCGCTGCACGCCGACGGCGTAGGCGTGGAAGGAGACGCGCTGCCCTTCGGGCACGGCGAGCGCCTCCGCTCCCGGCGGCAGCGTCGGTCCGCGCTGCTGCTGCGCGGAGAGCTCGGACCTCGTCGCGGCGATCGCGATCAAGGCCAGGGTGATGAGGAGGAGATGCCGCAGGGCGCGGCGCGGAGACGAAGCGATGTGTCGCATGGCAGAACCTCGAGTTGGGTACGGACGGCCGAGTCGGCCAGGCGAAGGAAGACGGCTCGCCCCGCTTCGTGACGCGCCGCTCGGATTTCCCTCCTCGATTCCTGCGCGCCTGCGCCTGCGCTACCATCCCCGCCGCATTCGGACCCACGGAGGCGGTGGATGGCGATCGGCTGGCGAAGCTCCTGCGCGCGCATCGCGCTGATGTTGGCTCTCGCGGCGGGGCTCGCGATGAGCGAGCTTCGCGCCGCGGATCCGTGGAAGGCGCTCTGGATCTCGCGCTTCGAGTTCAAGACGCGCGAAGACGTGGTCGCCGCGGTGGCGAACGCGGCGAAGCTCGGCTGCACGCAGCTCCTCTTCCAGGTGCGCGGCAACGCCGACGCTTACTACGCCTCCTCGATCGAACCCTGGGGCCAAGAGCTCGGCGGGAAGGACCCCGGCTTCGATCCCCTCGCCGTCGCGATCGCCGAGGCAGAGAAGGCGGGCATCGAGGTGCACGCCTGGGTGAACGTGGTGCCGGGCTGGCGCGGCAGCGCGCCGCCCGCGGATCGCCAGCACGTCTTCCACGCGCATCCCGAGTGGTTCCTCGTCGACCAGAAGGGCCAGCGCGAAGTCTCGCGGAACGGCTACTACGTCGCGCTGAATCCGCTGCTGCCTGAAGCGCGCGCCTACATCTGCCGCGTGATGGCCGACCTCTGCTCGCGCTACGCGATCGACGGCCTGCACTTGGACTACATCCGTTTCCTCGAGCGACCGCAGGGCGTCGACTACGGCTACGACGCAAAGACCCTCGCTCTCTATCGCCAGGCGACCGGCAAGAAGCCGCAGGACGACGCGAAGGCGTGGGACAACTGGCGTCGCGCGCAGATCACCGCCCTCGTCCGCGAGATCCGCGCCGTGACGAAGCGCGACGGTCGCGCGCTGCCTCTCACCGCGGCGGTCATCTCGGCGCGCTCGAAGGCGCACCGCGAGCTCTTCCAGGACTATGCCCTCTGGGTGAAGGAGGGCCTCGTGGAGCGCATCCTGCCGATGAACTACACCGACTCGCTCTCCGAGTTCGAGGCCACGCTGCAGGACATCCTGAAGTACGTGCCGAAGGAGAAGGTCGCCACCGGCGTCGGCCTCTACAAACACCAGGATCCGCGCCGCTCGATCGAGCAGATCTTCCGCGGCGGCATGCTCGCGAAGGGCGGGGTCGCGCTCTTCTCGTACGAGCACCTCTTCACCTCGCCGAACCCCGAGCAGCAGAAGACGAGCGAGGCCGATCTCGTGCGCGCGCGGCGGCGGGGGGCGGTGAAGGCGGCGTTGAAGGCGATGTGAGCGGCGCGCTTATTGGCAGCCCTGTCCGAGCACGCCGAGCTTGATCGCGAGCCCGTTCGAGAGATCGAACGCCTGGAGCGCCAGTCCCTGGGTGAAGTCGATCTCCGCCGCCTGCACCGTGAAGCGCCCGCCATCGAGCGTGCCGTCGGCGGGGATCGGGAGGGCGAGGATCGCGTTGCCGGCGCCGTTGGCCGTCACCTGCGGGGCGATGAGCAGGGTGGAGAGGTCGGCGAAGAGCGTGCAGCCGTTGCCCAGCGAGAGGTTCGCGCTGAGATTGCTGATGAGGAAGAGGTTCGTCGAACCGGCGGCGACTTGGGACAGGTTCAAGCCGAAGCTGGCATTGCCGATCTGCGCGACCGGCGGATTGCCGCTCGTCGCGAGCAGGGGGACGGCGGGGGTGCCGCAGCCTGCTCCGAGATCGAGGTTGCGAGCATCGGAGGGACCCATGGAGGCCACGCTGATCCACGGCGCGCCAGCGCCCGCGTCGTACTGGTCGATCGACAGGTTGGTGCTCATCGGCGCGGCGTCGCTGTCGAAGGCGAAGTTGTAGATCGAGTTCCAGCGCTGCTTCAGCGAGGTCGCGCGGAACTCGAGCTCGGTCGCGGTGCGTGAGAAGACCCAGTCGTTGTTCGGATCGGCGTCGATGTCGCGGAAGGAGGGATTCCACACCTGCGAGGACGCGCAGATCGGGATGCGCAAGCTGGCGCCTCCGCGATGGTTGTCTCGATTGTGAACGGCGTACTCGTAGTGGTAGCGCCCCTGCACGGGACCCGTGACTTTCACTGCCACGTAGAAGCGCCCGTCCTCTCCGCCGTTCGCGTTCGAGGTCACGAGCGCCCCGCTCCAACGATAGAGCGTCGAGTCGTAGTGATGGTTCGAGTCGGCGTGGGAGAAGTTCCAGCTCGAGCCGCCCCACGACGTGGAGATGCGCCGATGTGCGAGGTTGTTGCCTCGATTCGCTTCGGGCTCGCCGCGCACGACGTAGTATCCGGCGTAGTAATACGTCGCCCCGGCATGCCCGAGATCGGCGTCGCGGATCGCCATGCGATTGCCGATCGGACCCATGCTGTCCGCCATGAGGCGCGTGAGGCTGCGCGTGCCGTCGTTGGCCGCCGCGCCGCTCACGGTGGGGAACCCGCGGTCGAGGAGCGATCCGCGCGCGGTCCACGCGCCGAGGAACGAGTTCACCTCTTCTGCAGGCCCGAGCCAGTAGTTGTCGGAGTTCAAGCCCGCGCCGTAGGTGTCGGAGCAGTTGATCCCGATGATGCTGCCGGTCCCGGGGTTCTGGCAGGTGCCGGTGACGGGGCAGCCGGGCGAGTTCGTGCTCGCGAAGCCGTGCTTCACTCCGCCGTAGGTGGAGATCTGCTCCAGGCGGTCGTTCTCGATGCGCACGACGTGGAACGCGATCATCGGATGGTCCTCGTCCATCGGCGCGCGCCACGGCGTGAGATAGGTCCCCACGTTGCAGGCCGTGGTCGTGAGTCCGCAGCCATTCAGTCCGTTGGGATAGGTACCGCTGCGACCGAAGTCATCGATGCCGCCGAGCGAGCTCAGCGAGATGTCGGTTCCCGGTCGAACGTTCGACTGAGCCTGGAGCGTAGGAGCGCTGGCGAAGGCGCAGAGGAACAACGCGGTCGCGTGCGACGGACGGAGCATGAGGAACCTCGTCGAGAGCAGGAGCAGGCGGCATGCTAGCGCGGGCGGCGCCGCGCGAGCCAACGAGAACGAGTGGGGCGCTCAGCCGATGGTCGCGACGAGCGTCGAGCTCAACGCGATGGGCAACGGGGCGAGCGTGCCCGCGGCGCACCCTCCCGTTCCGCCGATGTCGGCGCCTTGGATGGCGACGCGGCTGCCGATCAGCGTCGGCAGACAGGGCACGGTGACCTGGAGGCTCGCGCCAGCGACGACCACGTCGAAGCTCGCGCCGAGCGTGCAGCCCGCGGGCGGGCAGAGCGGGAGCGAGACGGGCGATCCGATCCAGAGGAGCGGAGCACCTTGCAGGCCGCTCAGCTGGAAGCTCAGGACCGCGCCGAGATTGGGCAGGCCCGTGGGCGTCAGGATCGCGGTGCCGCAGCCGTTGGGAAGCGTCTGGAAGCTGCCGCTGCCCTGCGGAACGGTCAGGTTCACGCTGAAGGTGCCCCGCGCGCCGTTGAAGCCGCCGACGCGCACCGTGTAGCGCCGGCCTTCGATGGCGCTGATGCTCACGGTCGAGCTCAAGCCGCAGGAGTCGTCGTTGCAGCCCAGCGACACGAGGTTCCCGCAGGGGCCATCGAAGACCTGCATGGCCGTGTCGAAGCTCGCGGCATTGCAGGTGTCGAAGACGACCGTGCCGCTGCAGGCGGCATCGTACGTGAACCACAGGTCGTTCCCGCCTCCGGCGCACGGCCAAGCCGGCGAGGAGGTCGTCGCCGTGGCGGTGCTGTAGGGGCCGTTCGAGCCCGGGACGAGCGCGATCGCGTTGCCGCACTCCTCGTTGGCATTGCCGCTGCTGATGCAGGTGATCACGAGATCGAAGACCCCCGTCGCGGAGCCGAATCCGCCGACGCGCAGGTAGTACGTGCTGCCCTGGACGACATCGAAGGTGATCCGCGAGCTCAGGCTGCTGCAGGCATCGTCGTTGCAGGCGAGCGAGATCGAGCTCGCGCAGCTGCCGCTGAACGCTTCCAAGGCGCTGTCGTAATTGGTCCCCGGGGAGCAGGTCTCGACGGTCGCGGAGCCGGTGCAGCTCGCGACGTAGCGGAACCAGACGTCGCTGCCGCCGTTGGCGCACGGCCACGCGGGCGACGAGGTCGTCGCGTTGGCGTTGGTGAAGCCGAGATGGGTGCCGTTGGTGATGGTCGAGGCGCCCGCGCATTCGTCGTTGGGCACCTGGGTCGTGCCGTTGCAATCGACGTCGAGGTCGTAGCTCCCCGAGGCGCCGAGGTTCCCTCCGACGCGCAGGTAGTAGTTCGTTCCGAGCACCACGGTCGCCGAGACGCTGGAGCCCGTGGCGCAAGAGTCATCGTTGCAGGCGAGCAGATTCAGGTTGCCGCAGCTTCCCTCGTAGATCTCCAGCACCGTGTCGAAGCTGGTCCCCGCGCCGCAGGTGTCGATGGTGAGCGTGCCGTTGCAGCTCGCGCGGAACACGTGCCACACGTCGGCCGTGACGCTCGTGCCGCAGGACCATGCACCTTGGGAAGGCGTCGCGCCGATGCTCGAGAGCAACGGGTTCAACCCGCCGGAGAGCAGCGTGGCGCCGACGCACTCATCGTTGGGCACGCCGCTGCCCCCGCACACGGTCTGGATCGCGGCGGCGAGATTCGGCGCGGTGATCGCCGTGCCCGCGTTGCTGGCCCCGCTCACAGGGTCCGCGCAACCGCCGTGCGTCTGGATGCCGATCGCGAGGCCGCTCGCTTCGTCGAGCAGCGGCGAGCCCGAGCTCCCGGCACAGGCATCGAGATGATGTCGAGCGATGGTCCCGCTCTGTCCCGCGAAGGTCCCGAGGTCGGTCTGCTGGACTTGATGG
Source organism: Planctomycetota bacterium (assembly GCA_016793245.1). GTDB lineage: Bacteria > Planctomycetota > UBA1135 > UBA1135 > JADKAF01 > JADKAF01. The sequence continues at coordinate 10,200 of JAEUHW010000282.1, read as the reverse complement.
CGCGTGCCCGTCCCGAGCGCTGGATTGCAGACGCAGCTCGCGGTGGATCCGCTCGGTTGATCGCTGCCGTCGACGCCGAAGCCCGTGAGGCGCACGTTCGCTCCGGTGGGGGGCAGGCTCGCGGCGAGGCCGATGGCGCTGGCCTGCGCTTGGAAGGTGGTGAAGTTCGTCGTCGGGTTCCGGAAGCAGCGGAAGACGGCGTAGTCGTCGCCGATGCCGTTCGTGCGGGCGATCAAGCTGGTCCAATCGACGGCGTACTGGCTCGTCGCCGGCGGATGCACGAGAGCGCAGCTCGCGCTCGAGGCCGGGACGTTGAACTGCAGCACCTGCCCGTTGCCGAAGCAGTGGCCCGCGCTGAGATGGCAGCGATCGGAGCCGCCGCTCGGCGCCGCGATCAAGAACGCGGTGCAAGCGCCCGTCGAGCCGGAGGAGAGGAGGCGACCCACGGCGGGGTGAGCCGACGGCGAGCGGTCGTCCTGCTGGCCGCAGATGTTCTCGGGCGCGCTCGCCACCTGGGATGGATCGCCGATCCAGAGCTTCTCGATGCGGAGGAGCTCCTTCGCGCTGCGCGGTGCCGCGATCAGCTCCAGGCTGATGCGACTGCCGTTGAAGTACGCCGAGCCGTATTGCCATTCGCGCAGTCGTTCGGCATCGAGGACCTGCGCGTCGCCGTCCTGGAGCGCCGTCAAGCGCACGCGGCTCCCGGGGGAGAGCACCGCTTCCGCGAAGTGCACGCGCACCCAGGGGGTGGCAGCTGGCAGCTCGATCACGCGGTGGAACACCACGCGCTCCACGCTGGAGGCGTTGTGGCACACACCCGAATCGAGCGGTAGCTCGTGCCATCGACCGGCGATCGGAGCGCTCTGGCTCGAGGCGCTGGAGGTGCAGAGGAAGAGCGCCGCGAGGAGGCGTGTGATCGACATGGCGGAGAGGGGAGGGGCGGTGACGCCGCGAGCTCTGAGAGCTGTGCGCTGGGAGCGACGAGTCTTCTTCCCATTCGAGCCGGAGCGCATCGAGACGGCAATCGGAGTTCCGGCGAAGCACGCAGATCCGTGCGGGCGGATGCCGGCGTTGCGTGGTCCACCTCGCACGGTTTCGCCAGCGGGCCGCGCGGACGGCGCCCAGGTTTCCCGGGGGTGCTTGCCTTGCTGTCGATCGAGGCTCCATGATCGCGTCGGACGCAGCCGCCTCGCCGAAATGTCTCCTTCCTCTGCGCTGCTCGCGCGGGCGCGGCAGATCGTCTTCCTGCATCGACGGAGTGACTCTTGAGCTCGATCCCGATCCCGCCGCATGACCTCGTGGCGCGCACCGGCAGCTTGGGGACCGAGGGCTTCCTTCGCGAAGGAAGGCGCATCAAGGAGAGCCTGCTTCGGATGTTTCCGCTCGACGTGGAGCTCCGTCCCGGCGCGCGTTTCCTCGACTTCGGCTGCGGCAGCGGGCGTCTCGAGCAGCAGCTCGAGGCCGAGTCCGCGTGGCTCGAGATCCACGGCTGCGACATCGACGCGAAGAGCATCGACTGGCTGCGCGCGAACGCCTCTCCGCCGTTCCACTTCCATCTCACCGGCGAGGCTCCGCCGCTGCCCTTCCCCGACGAGCACTTCGACGTGGTCTTGGCGCTCTCGGTCTTCACGCATCTGCCGTGGACCTGGCGCGGGTGGCTCGAGGAGCTGCGGCGCGTGCTGAAACCCGGCGGCATCGCGATGCTGAGCTACGCGACGCGCGCCGTGTGGACCAGCTTCGGCCATCCTCTCGAGGACTTCGATCCGCTGGGCGAGCACATCGATGGCGCGGATCGCTCGTGGGACGAAGGCGGTCCCACCGTGTTCTACGGCGATGCGTGGATCGCTTCGCGCTGGAGCGAAGTGCTGCGCGTGCGCGCGCTCTTCGCCGAGGGCGTCGATGGCTTCCAGTCGATGGCCGTGCTGCAGAAGGAGCCCGCCAGCGCCGCCCCGCTCCATCGCGCGCAGCCCTTCGCGTTCCAGCCCGTGCGCTCGGACTTCCGCGGCTACTTCGATTTCGGACCCTTCGCGCACGAGAGCTGGTGGCGCTCTTACGGACGCCCCGCGATGCTCGGCGATCTCACGGGCTGGTTCCTCTCCGACGTCGCGCCGATCGAGCGCGTCTGGTGTGAGCACGCCGGTCGCACGCTCGAGCTCGAAGCGCTGCCGCGCCCGGATGCGGACGCGGAGTTCACCGGACGCACGCAGGCCTCACGCGGCTTCTGTCTGTCGCTGACGAGCTTGCTGCGCGGCGGCGCTCCCCACGAGCTGCTCGTGGTGCAGGCTCGCGATGCCGCAGGAAGGACGCACCACTTGGAGCTGCCGATCGAGAACGCGTGACCGCGGAATCCAGCTACGCGTCGTCGTGGGCTGCGGCGTCGAGATGCGCGGTCACGTCGGGGACGATTCGGAGCGGATGCTCGCTCGCGACGTAGCCCTTCGGCTTCTGCCGCTTCGGCAGCTCGATCTTGCGGCGAGGCAGCTCCTCGTAAGGCACGTGGCGGAGGAGGTGCGAGAGGATGTTCAGGCGCGCGCGCTTCTTGTCATCCGACGGAACGACGTACCAAGGCGCGAAGTCTCGGTCGCTCGCCGCAAACATCTCGTCGCGCGCGCGAGAGTAGTCGTACCAGCGGCTGTAGGACTCGAGGTCCATGGGCGAGAGCTTCCAGAGCTTGCGCCCGTCCTCGATGCGATCCTGAAGGCGGCGCGTCTGCTCCTCCTCGCTGACCTCGAGCCAGTACTTGAGCAGGATGATGCCGGACTCGACCATCGCACTTTCGACCGGCGCGATCCCTTGGAGAAAGCGCTGCGCCTGCTCTTCGGTGCAGAAGCCCATCACGCGCTCGACACCGGCGCGGTTGTACCAGCTCCGATCGAAGATCACGATCTCGCCCGCCGCGGGCAAGTGAGGCATGTAGCGCTGGAAGTACATCTGGCTCTTCTCGCGCTCCGTCGGCGCCGGCAGCGCGACGACGCGGAAGACGCGCGGGCTCACGCGCTCGGTCAGCGCCTTGATCGTGCCGCCCTTGCCCGCGCCATCGCGACCTTCGAAGACGACGCACACCTTGAGGCCGTGAGCGCGCACCCACTCCTGGAGCTTCACGAGCTCCACGTGGAGCTTCCGCAGCTCCTTGCGGTAGGACTTCTCGCGGAGCTTCGGTCGGGCCCCTTCGGCCTGGTCGGCCGTCGCGCTCGGCGCGGCCTCGGCGGACTCGCTTGCGGCAGAGCCCTTCCGCTTCTTGCTCGGGGCGTGATCGTCCGAGCTCGCGGTCTTCCGTTCCTGCTTGCGTTTCTTCGACTTCGACATGAGAGGGTCCTGTTCGGGTGGATGCCGAGCTCTGCGTCGCGAGATCTCAGCGCGGAAGAGCGGCGCGCGCAAGGCGGCTCTTACGCCGGACGGCTGCGCCGAAGTTCGTAGTCTCGGAGGCCCGCGTCAGGTTATGGTCGCGCGCGAGGCGATGTCCCCTGGCGCTCCCGAATCTGCGAGCGGTGGGGTCCTGCTTCGGAGGACGGGCGTCATGAGCAAGATCTGGATCGTGTTGCTGGCGGGCTGGTGCATCTCACCCGCCTTCGCGCAGAGCCCTGCGCTCGCCGAGCGCGGCTCCGCCGCCACCGTGGAGTGGACCACCGAGCGACTGGAGCAGCTCGTGGCGCCGATCGCGCTCTACTCCGACGGCGTGCTCGCGCAGGTGTTGATGGCTTCGACCTACCCGCTCGAGATCGTTCAAGCGGCTCGCTGGGTGGCGAAGAATCCGAAGCTCGAAGGCGCTCCACTCGAGCAAGCGCTGAAGGGGCAGGACTGGGATCCGAGCGTGAAGTCGCTCTGCGGACTCCGGGACGTGCTGGAGCGCATGAACGAGAACCTCGACTGGACGCAGGACTTGGGCGACGCGTTCCTCGCCGAGAAGGCGAAGCTGATGGACGCGGTGCAGAACATGCGCCGCAAGGCCCTGGAGGCGGGCCAGCTCGCGTCCGGCGATCAGCAGAAGGTGACGGAGCAAGAGGACAAGATCATCGTCATCGAGCAGGCGAGCCCCGAGGTCGTCTACGTTCCCACCTACTATCCGTCGGTGGTCTACGGGAGCTGGACCTATCCCTACTGGTACTACCCGCCGCTCTACGTGCCGCCGCCTCCGGGCTCGGTCTGGCTCGGCTTCACCGCCGGAGCCATCTGGGGCGCGGCGATCTGGGGCGGTTGCCACTGGGGCTGGGGCCACACCGACATCGACATCGACATCGATCATCACAACGAGTGGACCGCCAAGGTCGATCGCGACGCCGCGGCGAATCGCATCGAGAATCGCAGCGGGCAGCGCCAGGAGTGGGCGCACCGCGCGGAGCATCGCCAAGGCGTCGTCTACGGCGACCAACGAGTGGCGCAGCGCTACGGCGCGACCGACGGGCAGACGCGCGTCACGCGCGATCAAGCGCGCGGCTACGGAGACCGCGCCGCGGCCCGACCTGCCGTCGCGGATGCGGCGCGCACCTTGCCCTCGGATCGCGGCGCCTCGCGCACGCCGGCCGTGAGCACACGCGAGGCGGTGAGCACACGCGAGACGGGGCAACGCAGCACGAGCTTCAGCGGCGCGCGTACGAGTGAGCTCGATCGCGCGAGCAGCACCCGCGGCGCGACCTCGCGCGCTTCGAGCGTGCGCAGCACGGGGGCCACGCGCAGCAGCGGCGCCGCGCGCAGCAGCGGCGCGATCCGCAGCAGCGGTGGAATGCGCAGCGGTGGCGGCGCGCGAGGCGGAGGCCGTCGCTGAGAGGCTGAGCAGAAATCGAGCATACAGCCTCTCAGATCTTTGCTGGCGCAGCGCCTGATGGCGCTGCAGCCCGTTCGTGAGCAATTCTTGCTCACTCTCTGAGCGACGGAAGAGGTGTGCACATGAAGCGAATCAGGATCGCGATCCCCGTTCTCCTCGCAGGGTTCTTCGGGGGCTGTGCGTCGCGGGAAGCGCCGCGCTTCTCGACTCCAGAGGCGGCCGTTCGCGCGCTGGCCGAGGCGGCCGAGGACGAAGCGCTTGCGGAGCGCCTGCTCGGCGCGGGTGGCTTCGAGCTCCTGCGCTCGGGCGACGCCGTGGCCGACCGCGAGGACGTGGAGCACGTGCGCCGTTTGATCGCCGAGCGCGTCGCTTTCGAGGCGCTGGACGGCGACGTCACGGTGGCCTTGCTCGGCAGCGAGAGCTGGGAGCTCCCGATCCCGCTCGTGCAAGACGCCCAGGGGTGGAGCTTCGACGTCGAGGCCGGTCGCGAGGAAGTGCTCGCGCGACGCATCGGCAGGAACGAGCTCTCGACCCTGGCGACGCTGCGCGCCCTCGTCGAGGCGCAGTGGGAGTACGCCGCGGTGCCCCGCGAAGGCGCCGTGCGCGCGTTCGCTGCGAAGCTCTGGAGCAGCGCCGGCAAGCGCGATGGCCTCTACTGGCCGAGCGCGGAAGGCGAGGAGCCGAGCCCGATCGGCGCCATGGTCGCGGTGGCGGCGCACGAGGGCTACGAGCGCAGCGCGGAGGGCCCGCGTCCTTACCACGGCTATCACTACCGCCTGCTCCGCGCGCAAGGTGCGCACGCGCCGGGCGGCGCCAAGAGCTACCTCGACGAAGGCGGGCGCCTCGTGCATGGATTCGCCGTGCTGGCATGGCCCGCTACTTACGACAACTCCGGTGTCATGACCTTCGTCGTGAACCAGCAGGGCATCGTCTTCCAGCGCGATCTCGGGGCCGAGACCGAGGCGCTCGCGAAGGCGATCGAGGCTTATGATCCGGGCGAGGGCTGGGAGCCGTGCGTCGATTGAACGTCGGGCGCGCGCGCACCCTTCAACGCAGTTCGCTCGCATCGAGGAAGACCAGCGAATAGAGCAACCGACCCGGTTGCGCTCGACTTCGAAGGACGGAGCCTCTAGCCAGGACCGGCGGTCTTCGGGCCAGAGGCACGCGGTGTCGGTCCACCGGCGCCGATCTTCGTGTCTCCGAGGCGTAGCTCGGGGCACTTCTCCAACATCCGACCAACGAGTCCGAGCATGGCCGAGATCGAATACCGCACCTCCAAGCCCCTGCGGCGCGTCGTGCGCGTTCATCATCCGGCGGGCGCGGGGGAGATCGTGCTGCGCACCGAGCTCGACTGGGATCGCGACGTACGGCCCAGCGAGGTCTCCGGAGAAGGCACGGTGGCGGTCTTCGAGCTCGAAGCGGCGCGCCCCTATCTCTACTTCAAGCCGTGCCTGCGCACCGCGGAGGGCGAGCTGCGCTGGGCCGTCGGTCCGAACCTCCTCGGCGTGATGACGCACAGCGCGGTCGGCGACGTCTATCCGCACTTCGCGGGCTCGGATCGAGGCCGCTTCGATCCACTGCTCGAGGTGGACTCGCGCCTCCTCGGGCGAACGCACAAGCTGCGCATCTTCCTCCCACCCGGCTACGCGGAGAACCCGCTGCGGCGCTATCCGGTCTTCTACATGCAGGACGGGAAGAACCTCTTCTTTCCCGAAGAGGCCTTCCTCGGCTCGGAGTGGAACGTCGACGAGGTGCTGCAGCTCCTCGATGCGGCGAACGCCGTCGATCGCGCCATCGTGGTCGGCATCCACTCGGGGGATCGCCTGCGCGAGTACACGAAGCCCGGCTACGAGCTCTACGCGCGCTCCGTGGTCGAGGAGGTGAAGCCCGTCGTCGATCGCCGGTATCGCACGCTCGAGACCCCTGCGGATACCGCGGTCTGCGGTTCGTCCCTCGGCGGCGTGGTCTCGTTCTACATGGCCTGGCAATACCCGCAGGTCTTCGGCTACGCCGTGTGCATGTCGAGCACCTTCGGCGCGCACGACGACCTGATCGAGCGCGTGCTGGCAGAGCCGCGTTGCCCGGCGAAGTTCTACCTCGATAGCGGCTGGCCGGGAGACAACTACGAGGTGACGCTCGCCATGGCGCTCGCGCTCAGCGAGCGCGGCTATCGCGCGCGGGAGGACTTCCTGCACCTCGTCTTCCCACTCGAGGAGCACCGCGAGAACGATTGGGGCCAGCGTCTGCATCTACCGCTGCAGCTCGCACTCGGACGCACGGGGGCGGCGCGGCGCGGTCGCTACGTCTAGTCCGTAGGAACCAGGACGAAAGAGATGGTCGCCATGGACTCCACCCGTCGCGCCGCGCCGCACCATGAGCTTCCGCCTCGTGCTTGGCGCGCGGACTTGGTCGCCGGGCTCGCGGCCTCGGCGATCGTCCTCCCGAAGGCGATGGCCTACGCGACCATCGCCGGCTTGCCGATCGAGGTCGGGCTGTTCACGGTTCTCGTGCCGATGCTCGTCTATGCCGCCTTGGGCAGCTCGCGGCCGCTCAGCGTCAGCACGACGACCACTCTGGCGATCCTGACGGGTGCTGCACTGGGCTCGCTCGGTGTCGCCGGGGACCGCGCGGAGCTAGGCGCGGCGGCAGCGACCCTGACGTTGTCGGTCGGCGCTCTCCTCTGCGCGGCTGCGCTGCTGCGCTTCGGCTTCCTCGGCAACTTCATCTCCGCTCCGGTGCTGGTCGGCTTCAAGTCCGGCATCGCGCTCGTGATCGTCGTCGACCAGCTGCCGAAGCTTCTCGGGTTGCATGTCGCGAAGCAGGGCTTCTTCCGCGACCTCTTCGCGATCGCACAGCACCTGGGGGAAGCTCATGTGCCGACGCTCTTGCTGGGCGGCGCGCTCCTCGCCGCGATCTTCGCGCTCGAGCATCGAGCGCCGCGGCTTCCGATCCCGCTCCTCGCCGTCGCCATGGCTATCGGAGGCGCCGTTTTGCTCCGCTCTCTGGGAGCGGAGGTCGCGATGGTGGGCGCCGTGCCGATGGGGTTGCCGCAGCTCGTCGCGCCGAAGCTCGTCTGGATCGAGGCCCTCTGGCCCGCGGCGTGCGGCATCGCGTTGATGAGCTTCACCGAGAGCATCGCCGCTGCGCGCGCCTTCGCACAGAGCGGCGAGCCCCGACCCGCACCGAACCGCGAGCTCTTGGCGCTGGGCCTCGCCAATGGCGTGAGCGCCGTGTTCGGCGCGATGCCCGCCGGTGGCGGCACTTCGCAAACCGCGGTCAATCGCCGCGCGGGTGCCCGCTCTCAGCTCGCCGGCGTCACCACGGCATCGGTCGCGCTGGCCGCGCTGCTCTTTCTCGGGCCGGTGATCGCGCTGCTCCCGCAGACGGCGCTCGCGGCGATCGTGATCGCCTACTCCGTCGAGCTGATTCGTCCGGCGGAATTCCGCGCGATCCTCGCCGTGAGAACGACCGAGTTCGCTTGGGCGCTCGTCGCGCTGATTGGTGTCGTAATCCTGGGTACGCTGCAAGGCATCGTTTGCGCGGTCTTGGTCTCCCTGTTCGCGCTCGCTCATCAGGCCTACCACGCGCCGGTCTATCCTCTCGGGCGGAAGCGCGGCACGCAGGCCTTCCGCCCTCCTTCATCGGAGCATCCCGACGACGAGACCTGGCCCGGGCTGCTCATCTTGCGCCTCGAAGGACGCCTCTTCTTCGCCAATGCCCCGATGCTGGGTGAGGAGATGCAAGAGCTCGTCGAGGCCGAGCGACCTTCCGTGCTCTTGCTCGATGCCAGCGCCATCTTCGACATCGAATACACCGCGCTCGAGATGCTGGACGCCGGTGAGCGGAAGCTTCGAGAGCGGGGGATCGAGCTCTGGATCGCGGCGCTGAACCCCTCCGTCCGTCAGGTCCTGCAGCGCACCGAGCTCGGGCGGCGACTGGGGCGCGAGCGCCTGTTCTTCAACGTGCAGCAAGCCGTCGAGCGCTACGAGAGCCACACGGCTGGCGAACGCACGCGCGCGGAACAGGCCGCGGTGGAGCGACCCATTGCACAGTAAAGGTGCCTGGCACCTTTACTGTGCAACGGGGGAGCGGCGAGGCCTTGCGATCGCGGCGAGCACGAGCGGGAGCAAGGAGAGCGCCGTGTCGCGAAGCGCGGTGAGCGGCGGCAGCGCGGCGAGCGCGAAGCGCTCGCGCAGCGGCGGCCAGAGCAGCGTCAGGGCGAGCGCTGTCAGCGTCGCGCCGAACGCGATCGCGAGTGCCTTGTGCCAGCGACCGCGATGCGCGGCGAGCAGCAGGCCGACGTTGGTGACGACGAGTGCAAGGAAGCACTCGGCGCGCTGCTGCTCGACGCCGGCACCTTCGGCGCGTGCGAGGGTCAGCACCGCGAGCACGCCGAGTGCTGCGAGCGCGCCGCGGCCGACGGCGCGCACGATGAGCTGGTTCGAGAAGAGGCGCGAGTCGCGCGCGCGCGGCGGCTCACGCATCACCGCGGGATCGAGCGGCTCGCGCTCGAAGACGATGGAGCAGGTGGGATCCATCACCAGCTCGAGGAAGACCACGTGGATCGGCAGGAGGAGGACGGGCCAGCTCAGCACGGCCGGCGTCACGGCGAGCGCGGCGATCGGCACGTGGACCGAGAGCAGATAGCCGGCGGCCTTGCGCAGGTTCTCCTGCAGGCGGCGGCCGAGGCGCACGCCCTCGACGATCGAGCCGAAGGCATCGTCGACGAGCACCAGGTCCGCGGCTTCGCGCGCGACATCGGTGCCGCGCTCGCCCATCGCGACGCCGATGTCGGCGGCGCGCAGCGCGGGCGCGTCGTTGACGCCGTCGCCGGTCATGCCGACGCGGAGGCCGCTGCCGCGCAGCGCGCGGATCAGCTTCAGCTTGTGCTCGGGAACCGCGCGCGCGATGACGTGCGTGCGCTCGAGAGCGCGCGCGAGCTCCGGCTCGCTCAGCGCTTCGACCTCGCTGCCGAGCAGCACGCTTTCGGCGTCGAGGCCCGCTTGGCGCGCGATGGCGCGCGCCGTCTCCGGATGATCGCCCGTCACCATCACCACGCGGATGCCGGCGGTGCGGCAGGTCTCGACCGCCGCGCGCGCGTCCGCGCGGAGCGGATCGCGGAGACCCACCAAGCCGCAGAACGCGAACGCGAGGGAGCGCGGATCTTCGGGAAGCTCCTGCGCGCTCTCGTGCGGCGTCGCGCCGCGCGCGACGCCGAGCACGCGCAGGCCGTCTTGCGCCAGCGCCGCGGCGCGCGCGCGCCACGTCTCGCGCTCCCGCGGATCGAAGCGGCAGAGGTCGAAGATCGCCTCCGGGGCGCCCTTCGCCGCGACGACGCTGCCCGCGCTCTCCTCGCTGCGCCAGACGTGCGTGACGGCGAGGAGATCGCGGCGCAGCGGATACTCGCGCAGGTTCTCCCACTCGGGATGGAGGAGACC
>JAEUHW010000249.1 GCA_016793245.1 Planctomycetota bacterium | reverse complement strand
GGGGTCTCGCGTTCATTGCTTCTTGTCGCCTTCCCAGAGATAGAACCCTTGCCCGCTCTTCCGTCCGTAGCGCTTCTTCGCGACGAGGTCGCGCAGCATCTGCGGCGGTCGGAAGACTTGCTCCGCGGGGAAGCGCGCGTGCCAGCCTTCCAGGATGGAGAGGGATGTATCGAGGCCGACGTAGTCGGCGAGCGTCAGCGGGCCCATGGGGTAGCCGCAGCCGAGCTGCATCGCCGCGTCGATGTCTTCCTTCGTCGCGTCGCCGCGCTCGAGCATGCGGATGGACTCCGCGAGGTAGGGCACGAGCAGGCGGTTCACGATGAAGCCCGGCGTGTCGCTAGCGATCACCGGATGCTTCTCGATGCGCAGCACGAACGCTCGCGCCGCGTCGAGGACGTCGTCGGAGGTGCCTTCCAAGCGCACGATCTCGACGAGCTTCATGAGCTGCACCGGATTGAAGAAGTGCAGGCCGATGAAGCGCTCGAGGCGCCCGGTGACGCAGGCGAGCTCGTCGATCGAGAACGACGAGGTGTTCGAGGCGAAGATCGCCTTCGAGTGAACGAGCGGATCGAGCGCGCGGAAGAGCTCGCGCTTCGCGTCGAGGTTCTCGACGATGGCCTCGATCACGAGATCGCAGTCGGCGAGCGCGGCCAGCTCCGTCGCCGGCTGCAGCCGCGCCAGGGTCGCGCTGCGCTGCTCGGCCGAGAGCTTCTGCTTCTCGACCAACTTGCCGAGCGAGCCCGCGATGCGTGCGAAGCCGCGATCGAGCGCGGCCGCGTCGGCTTCGTAGACCACCACGGCGCAGCCCGCCTGCGCGGCCACCTGCGCGATGCCGTGGCCCATCAGGCCGCAGCCGATGACGCCGACGCGCTGGATGTTGAGTTCGGGGTCGCTCATGGATCTTGGCTCGACGCTCGTTCGCTCAGGGCCTCTCGAACGCCGCGGCGATGCCCATGCCGCCGCTCACGCAGAGCGAGGCGATGCCGCGCCGCACGCCGGCGCGGCGCATCTCGTGGAGGAGCGTCACGGTGATGCGGGCACCCGTGCAGCCGATCGGATGGCCGAGCGCGATCGATCCGCCGAGCGGGTTCAGGCGCTCCTCGTCGATGCGCAGATGCTTCTGGCACGCGAGCACCTGGCCCGCGAACGCTTCGTTGATCTCGACGCGATCGTATTCTTCGAGCGCGCGGCCGCTCCGCGCGAGGAGCTTCTGGATCGCCGGCACCGGACCGATGCCCATGATCGTCGGATCGACGCCGACCTCGGTCGTCTCGCGCAGGATCGCCAGCGGCTCGTAGCCGCGGCGCTGCGCCTCCTCGCGGGACATCAGCAAGAGCGCCGCAGCGCCGTCGGTGATGCCCGAGGCGTTGCCGGCGGTCACCGTGCCGCGCGCAGGATCGAAGACGGCTGCCAGCTTGGCCAAGCTCTGCGCCGTCACGCCATCCCGCGGATGCTCGTCCTGCTCGAAGCTCGTCGCTTCGCCCTTCTTGCCGCTCAGCGCGACCGGGACGATCTCGCCCTGGAAGAGTCCGGCCTTGCGCGCGACCTCGCAGCGCTGCTGCGAGCGCGCCGCGTACGCGTCCTGCGCGGCGCGATCGATGCCTTCCAGCGCGGCGAGCTTGTCGGCGGTCTCGCCCATGATCATCTGCGCGAGCGGGCAGGCGAAGCCGTCCTTGTACATCGCATCGAGCACCTCGCCGTGCCCCAGGCGATAGCCGTCGCGGAAGCGCGGCAGCAGGAACGGCACCTGCGACATGCTCTCCATGCCGCCGGCGACGGCGACGCGCGCGCGCCCGAGGCGGATCGCATCGGCCGCGGCGATCACCGCCTTCAGGCCCGAGGCGCAGGCCATGTTGAGCGTGAACGCCGGCGTCTCGTGCGGGATCCCGGCCTTCACCGCTGCTTGGCGCGCGGGGTTCGGTCCACAGCCGGCCTGGCGCGCGTGCCCGAACGCGACCTCCTCGACGCTCGCGGGATCGAGCCCGGCCGACGCGAGCAGGCCGCGGATCGCCGCGGCGCCGAGCTCGACGGCCGGCAACGCCGCGAGCGCGCCGCCGAAGCGGCCGATCGGCGTGCGAACGGCGTGGGTGAGGACGACCTCGATCACGGGCGGAGCAAGGGAACGAGTGGACGGCGCGCGGGCAGCGCGAGCCGGCGCGCGGAACAGGAGCCTCCGGCCGGGCGGCTCGGACGGCCAAAAGGGCCGAGGAGTCTAGTCACCCTGGCGCGGGGAGTCAAAGCGCCCCCGCGGCCCACTTCGCCGGGGCCTACTCCGCGGTGGCTCGGGCCAGCTTCGCCCCCTCGTCCCACAGCTTGATCCCGCCGAGGACCCCCGCTTCGTTGTCCACGACCTCGACGTCGGTCGGCAGGTCGAACTCGATGTTCTTCGCCATGCCGCCGCCGAGGTACAGGCGATCGAAGTTGAAGACCGTGCGCCAGTGCATGATCGCGGCCTCCAAGCGCTGGTTCCAGCGCAGGTTGCCGACCTCCTTCCTCGCCGCCTTGCCGAGCTGTCCCTCGTAGGTCTGGCCCTTCCGGAACGGCGCGTGCCCGAGCTCGAGGTTCGGGACGATCCGCCCGTCGACGAAGAGCGCCGAGCCGATCCCGGTTCCGAGCGTGATCACGAGCTCGACGCCCTTCCCGCTCACGACCGCGGCGCCCTGCATGTCGGCGTCGTTCGCGACGCGCACGGGGAGGCTCCAGCGCCGATGCAGCGCCTGCGCGAGATCGAAGCCTCGCCACAGCGGATCGAGGTTCACCGCGGTCTGCACCACGCCCTCGCGGATCACGCCGGGAAAACCGACCGAGCAGCGCGAGGGGCTCCCCCCCACCGTGCGCCGCAGCTCGTCGAGCCCGGCCAGCACGGCCTCCGGCTTCGCGGGGCTCGGAGTGTCGATCTTCACGCGCGCACTCGTCGCGCGTCCTTCCTCGTCGAGGCAGGCGGCCTTCAGGTGCGAGCCTCCGATGTCGATCGACAGGGTTTCCAAACGGGACTCCGGGCGCAGCGGTGGGAACGGGGGTAGAACGTACCTCGCGCGCGGGCCCGCTGGGAAGGCCGCGCTCTCGCTGCTCCGTCGAACGAACCCCCGCGCCGCGCGATGAGCCCTTCCGACGCCCCCGACAACCTGGCGCAGCTCGCGGCGCTCGTCTCGTTGATCGACGACGAGAGCCCGAAGGTCCGCGCGACCTGCCACGAGGCGCTCGTGCGCCTCGGCGCGCGCGCGCTACCTGCGCTGCGCGAGGCCGCGCGCACCGCCGGCGCTCCGGCGCGCCGAGCCGCCGCGCGCGCCCTCGCGGGCGAGCTCGCCTTCGACCTCGCGCTGCAAGAGCTCCGCTCGGCGCAGCGCCGCGGCGAGCCGCTGCTCGAGCACGGCGTCTGCGCGCTGGCGCTCCTGGTCGATCCGCTCTTCGAGCGCGCGCAGCTCACGGAAGCGCTCGATCTCCACACGGCGATGCTGCGCGCGCGCCTGAGCCCCGGCGCGCCGCTCGCGCGCTGCGTCGAGCTCCTCGCGCGCTACGTGCATGGCGACCTCGGCATCCGCGGCAACCAAGAGCACTACTACGATCCTCGGAACTCGTTCGTGAACGAGGTCCTGCGCCGCAAGCTCGGCATCCCGATCTCGATCGCGGCGATCTATCTCCTGCTCGCGCGACGCCTCGGGCTGCCGCTCGAGGGCTTCGGCGTTCCGGCGCACTTCCTGCTCGGCTATCTCGCGGACGAGCAGCGCTGCTTCGTCGATGCCTTTCACGCGGGCCAAGTGCTGAGCCCGAGGCAAGTCGAAGACGCCGCGCGAGAGCAAGGCTTCGAGCTCGAGGTACAGGCGATCGTTCCGGCGACCGATACCGACATCCTCGTGCGCATGACCAACAACCTGCGCCGCATCCTCGAGCAGGAAGATCCGCGCGGTTGGAAGCCGTCGGTCGAGCGTCTCCGCGAGCTGCTGCTGCACGCGGAAGCGAGCTGAAAGCGCGCCGTCCGGCGCGCTACTCGGGTTTCAGCTCCACGAACTCGACCACGTAGCGCAGCGACTTCGGGCGCGCTTCGTCCTTTTCGCGCACCTCGACCCAGTAGCGATTGCCGGGAGCCGTGCCGAGCGAGGCCGGGCGGAAGATCAGGCAATCGCCCGTGCCGAAGCCGCCGCCCGCGATGCCGAAGTAATCGAGCGGCAAGGGATCCGGCGAGCGCACGTAGCGCTCGTCGAGCGGATAGATCGCGACCTCGATGTTGCGCTTGGTCATCCGGCCGAACATGCCGGGCGGCGGTGCGCAGCTCCACGCGTGGCGCGCGTGGAACATGGAGCGCGGCACATAGCCCGCCGGCGGATAGCAGACGGCTTCCACCTTCGCGCCACCGCGGCTGCCGTCCATCGACCACATCGCGGAGAAGGGCGCCGCGAGACCGAAGCCGGTCTTCAGCATGCGCGGGTTCAAGCACCAGCGGCGGTGGCCCACGCGATCGATGTTCGAGGGATCCGAGTCGTCCATGTAGGAGTCGACGGAGCCCACGAGGCTCGAGCCCACCGAGAGATTGGCGTGGCTCGTGCCCTCATAGCCCAAGCGGTACTCCTCTTCGGGCCAGCCCGGATTCGGCGGCGTGTGGTCGAGGTGGCCGATCGCCTTGCAGAGCTCGCTGCCCTTGTCGCACGCGCGGTTCCACGCGGGCACGAGCACCATCTCCTCGTGCGGCACGAAGCAGAGGAAGCGGTACTGCTGCAAGCGGCGCAGCGCCGCGATCCGCTCCGGCCAGAGGGAATCGTCCGCGGGATCGGCGGGCGGCACGGACAGCGCGGCGATCGCCGCGAGCCCCTGCGCGATCTGCCCCGGCGTGCGCGGGAACGGCGCGATGCCATCCAGGTCGAGCAGCACCCCGAGCTCCCAACGCTGGCGCGAGAGCTCTTCCTTGCCGCGGCGGATCGTGCGCTTCCCGTCGAGCTTGCCGCTCGCGTAGTGGGCCTTCTCGCGCTCGTCGCTGTCGGGATCCCAGGAGCTGTAATCCCCGTGGAGCTCGCCGTCCTTGTAGGCGCAGGAGAGCAAGGTCTGGCCCTTCGCGTCGTACTCGAGCACGGCGCCGTGCAGCAGATCGGCCTTCCAGTGGGCCTTCCGCGCGAGCTGGCCGTTCTCGTGATACTCGAAGCTCGCGCCGGTGCGCCGCGCTTCGGCATCGAGCTGATAGCGCTCGCGCACCGTGCCGTCGGGCCAGCACTCGAGGATCTCCTCCTGCGCCGCGAGCGCGCCGGCGCAGAGCGGGGCGAGCGCGAGCGCGAGGAAGCAAGGGCGGAGGCGAGCGATCGGCATCGAGGGGGCACTCGCCGTGCGCGGCGAGCCGGAGGGCGCGTGGACCGTGCGGCGGAGTATAGAGCGCGCGCCGGGCGAGCGCTGCGCGCGAGTTGGCGCGGAGCCAGAAGTCGCGGGGCGGATTCACTGGACTCGAGTCCGGCGCGAAGCCATCCTCCGCGACTTCGGCCAGCCCCCCTGGTCCCTCGAACCCGCCCCACCGTCGCATGATCGCAACCGCCGCAGCCGGCGTGACCTCGTACGTCGGCACCCCCGTCGGCTACCTCGCGCTCGCCATCTTCGTCCTCGCCTACGGCCTCGTCGTGCTCGAGGACGTGTTGAAGATGAAGAAATCGAAGCCCGTGGTCTTCGCCGCGGGCTTGATCTGGATCGTGGTCGCCGCCGGCTCTTCGCTCGGGAAGGAAGTGAACGGCAAGGTGATGCACCACCTGGCCGAGTTCGCCGCCCTCTTCATGTTCCTGACGGTGGCGATGACCTACATCAACGCCATCGCGCACCGGCGGGTCTTTCTGGCGCTGAACGCCTGGCTGGTCGGCAAGGGATTCTCCTTGCGCACCATCTTCTGGGCCACCGGCGGCCTCGCCTTCTGGATCTCCCCGATCGCCGACAACATGACCACCGCGCTCGTGATGGGCGCGGTCGTGATCACCGTCGGGGGCAGCAACGTCCGCTTCATCGCGACGTCGTGCACCAGCGTCGTGATCGCCGCCAACGCCGGCGGCGCCTTCTCGCCCTTCGGCGACATCACCACGCTGATGGTCTGGGAGGCGGAGAAGGTGTCGACCTTCACCTTCCTGCAGCTCATGCTGCCCTGCGTGGTGAACTGGCTCGTGCCGGCCTTCCTGATGAGCTTGACGATCCCGAAGGAGAAACCGGAGCCGCTGAAGCACCACGTGGTGATGACCAAGGATTGGTGGATCGTGGTCCTCCTCTTCCTGGCCACGATCGCGACCGCGGTCTTCTTCCACATGAAGCTCCATCTCCCGCCCTTCCTGGGCATGACGACGGGGCTCGGCTATCTCCTCGTCTTCGGTTACTTCCAGCAGACGAAGTACGCCGGCGTGAAGGAAGAAGAGAGCGACGAGGCGACCGACGTCTTCAAGCACATCGAGGACGTCGAGTGGGACACCCTGCTCTTCTTCTTCGGTGTCATCCTCTGCGTCGGCGGGCTCGCGGAGCTCGGCTTCCTCGCCGCGGCCTCGACCGGCGTCTACGACGGCCTCGGCGCCTTCTGGGCCAACGTGCTGATCGGTCTCCTCTCCGCCGTGATCGACAACGTGCCGGTGATGTTCGCCGTGCTCGGCATGGATCCCTCGATGTCGATCAGCCAGTGGCTGCTGGTGACGCTGACCGCGGGCGTCGGGGGTTCCTTGCTCGCCGTCGGCTCCGCCGCGGGCGTCGCCCTCCTCGGCGCGGCCCACGGCAAGTACACCTTCGTGAAGCACTTGCGCTGGACGCCGGCTATCGCGCTCGGCTACGGACTCTCGATCTGGGTGCACGCGCTGCTGCAGCAGCACGTGTTCGTGTGAATCCCTCTGGTCGCGGAGCTCACGGCGCCCCAGCTGCGAGCTCCGCGACGAGTGCCGCGCAGCCGTCCTCGAGCAGATCGAGGACCAGCTCGAAGTCGGCGCTCGTGCCGAGATAGGGATCGGGGATCTCCTCGACGGCGTGCGCTCGGCAGTAGCTCGCGAAGGAGCGCAGCTTCGCGAGTTCCGCAGCGCTGGGAGCCAGACGCTCCAGCGCGCGCAGATTGGAAGCATCCATGGCGAGCACGAGATCTGCGCGACGCAGGTCCTCCGCATCGACCTTCCGCGCGCGGTGCTGGAGCTCGATCCCGCGCGCGGCCGCGGCGCGCTGCATGCGCGGATCGGCGCCCTCGCCGGCGCGATCGCCGAGGATCCCCGCCGACCGCACTTCGACGCGCGAGGCGAGACCCGCTTCGCGCAGGCGCTGACGCAGCAGGCCCTCGGCGGCGGGCGAGCGACAGATGTTGCCGAGGCAGATGAAGAGGACGCGGTAGGGCGGGCGGGACATGCGGGGAACGGGACCTGGCAACGAGGCGCGCCCTTGTAGCGAGCGCCCGCCGAACCTACAACGCGCGCTCCCCGTCGCGAGCGCACCATGCCGAGCAAGACCGAAGTCGTCGCCGTCCTGAAGCAGGTCTACGATCCGGAGATCCCGGTCAACGTCTACGACCTGGGCCTCGTCTACGCGATCGCCGCCGACGAGCGCAGCATCGCGATCCAGATGAGCCTCACCTCGCGCCACTGCCCCGCGGCGCAGGAGATCCCGGCCGACATGCGCGCGCGCCTCGCCGACGACCTCGGCGTCGAGCCCGGCGAGATCCGCATCGATATCGTCTGGGAGCCCGCGTGGTCTCCCGCGCGCATCTCGCTCGAAGGGCGCCGCCTGCTCGGCATGCCCGAGGACGCGCCCTACGTCCCGGGCGCGCAGCCCTGACACCTTCGATGGAACGCGATCAAGAGCACTACGAGCGCGGCCTGAAGCTCGCCGGAGAGAGCCGCTTGGACGAGGCCCAGCGCGAGCTCGAGCTCGCGCTCGCCGCAAACCCAGGTCACGCCGACAGCTTGGAAGTGCTCGGCGTCGTCTTCGAGCGGAAGGGCGAACTCGACCGCGCGATCGAGATCACGCGCCGCCTCGTCGAAGTGGCCCCGCTCTCGATCATGGGCCACGCCAACCTCTCGCGCTTCTTCATGCTCCAAGGGCGCATCCCCGAGGCTGAGGAGATGCAGGGCAAGGCGCGCGTCCTCGGCTGGCGCGAGCAGCTCACCGAAGGCGATGCGAGCGGCTCCTTCCGCATCGAATCCGTGCCCCATCCCGCCGGCGCCGAGCCGAGCCAGACGAGCAACTCCTCCAACTCCGGCGGTTTCCTCGCCGCTCTCTCCGCCGGCGCCGAAGCGCGCGCCGACGAAGACGAGCTCGCTCGCAAGGTCCGCACCTACCGCCAGCTCGTCGAGCTCGACCCCGAGGACCCGATGAGCCACTGGACCCTCGGCAAGGCCCTGCACGAAGCGAGCGATCTCCCCGCCGCCGAACATCACCTCCGCGAAGCCGTGCGCCTCGACGCCGGCTACAGCGCCGCCTATCTCGCGCTCGGCCGCGTACTTCTCGATCGCGGCGCAACGGACGCCGCCCGCGACGTGCTCACGCGCGGCGTCCAGGTCGCCGACCAGAAAGGCGACCTGCAGCCGAAGGCGTACATGGAGAAGCACCTGCGCCAGATCGAGGCGTAAGGCCGGAACCTCGCCCGCTCCGACGAAGAGCGAGAACACTCGGACGCGAGAACCGCGACGACCGCTCCGCCAGCCCTCCGGCGAAGCAAGCGCCGCGCCCGCCGCGCGTGAACGAGGTCGAACGACATCGCGCGTCGACGAGCGTGCGACGTCCAACGCGATTGGAGCGCGAGCGCGGCGGTCACGGCGCTTGCATCGCCTCCGGATGCGGCTCCGCTACGTCGAAAGACATCGTGCGCCGTTTCGGAGCCCGCGGGAGGCGGGGGCTCCGAAACTCATGCTACGGGAGAGATCGGACGTCGACGCGAGAATGACGTCAAGAGACATCGGTTCGTCGCCCGCGCGGTGCAGCGAGCAGTGAACAACGTCGCCCTATCAAGCTTCCGACTTTCTAGGAAACCAAAGACGCTGCTTCTGCGTTCTACATGCTGGAACGACATCGGGGAAGACGACGCGCAATGAGGCAGAGGAAGCCAGATGCGCCGCAAGTTTCATCAGCTCGAGTTCGAGTTTCGTCAGCACGGTGGGAAGCGGAAGGGTGCGGGGCGGAAGCCAAAGAACGCCGAGCCCGGCATGCCGCACCGTCAGCGCGCGATGAAGAAGCGCGGCCAACCTCTCCTGATCACCGTGCGTCTGGCGGATGGCCTGCCGTCGCTGCGCCGCGGCGGAGCTCTGAAGCTCGTGCTCGCGGCGCTCAGCGCGAGCAGCGATCGGCACGGAATGCGGATCATCCACTACACCGTGCAAGGCAACCACTTGCACTTCCTGGTCGAAGCCGACGATCGAGAGTGCGTAGCGCGTGCCATGAACGCGCTGCTGAGTCCGCTCGCCCGCGCGCTCAACAAACTCTGGAGCCGCCGCGGCAAGGTGTTCCCCGACCGCTATCACGACGCGGTGATCTCGACGCCAACGCAGGCGCGGAACGCGTTGCGCTACGTGCTGCAGAACGGCAAGAAGCACGGCGTCGTGGCGCATTCGTCGATCGACCTGTGCTCAAGCGCGCCCTTGTTCGATGGCTGCATGGAGCTCCCATCGATCGCCTCGACTCCGACGGCGCCAGTGGTCGCCGCCGTTGCGCCCGCCTCGACCTGGCTGCTCACCACCGGCTGGCGCCGCCTCGGCCTGCTCGGCATTCACGAGCTGCCGATCGCCAAGCACGCCGGTAGACCGCGAGCGAACGTAGCCGAATCAAGTCGACGAGCGACCTCGCGCT
>JAEUHW010000216.1 GCA_016793245.1 Planctomycetota bacterium | reverse complement strand
GATGTAGATCGTCTGGCCCGCGGAGACCGGGACACCGGTGACGCGCGAGAGCAGTGTGGAGGCGCCGCAGCCGGCGCCCGCGTCGTCGTTGCACGCGATCTGGGTCAGCGCGCCGCACTGGCCCGTGTGCACGGAGATCTTGGTGTCCCAGGTCGGCGTGGTGCCGCAGGTGTTGATCTCGAGGGTGGCGTTGCAGCCCGAGGTGTAGCTGAACCAGATGTCGCTATCGGTCGCGCCGCCGCAATTGAACGAGCCCGAGCTCGCCGCGCCGACGTTCGAGAAGGGGCCGTTCCGGCCCTGGCCGACGGGGATGGCTCCGGTGCAGTCGTCGTTCACGATCACGTTGACCTGAGCGGTCGCCGTGCCGCCGCCGCAAGCGTTGCTGGCGGTCAGCGTCACCGTGTACAGACCACCTGCGCCGTACGTCCAGCTCGGGTTCTGCTGCGCCGAGTCGGGGATGTTGTCGCCGTCGAAGTCCCAGCTCCACAGCGTGGGCGAGCCCGTCGAGGTGTCGGTGAACTGGAAGCCCAGCGGACCCGAAGGCGCCGAGGTGAAGCTCGCGTTCACCAGGAGCTGCGGATCGGCCACGATGTAATCGTTGCGCGTGATGCTGCTCTGCGGGTTCACTCCGTCGTTCACGGTGAGCGTTACGTCGTAGCGACCGCAGGTCGTGTAGGTGAAGCTCGGGCTCGCGGCGTTCGAATCGACGATGCTGTCGCCATCGAGGTCCCAGGCCCAGCTCGTGACTCCTCCCGGAGCCGAAGTGAACGAGGTGTCGGTGAAAGTCACGTTGAGCGGCGTCGCGCCCGAGGTCGTGCTGGCCGTGAAGCTGGCGTAGAGACCCGCGGCCGGGGTGCAGTGGATCGTGCCGTTCCACACACGCGGCGTGATGGTGCCGCCGGTGAACGCCGAGCCCGCGGACTCGCCGAGCGTCAGCGAGTAGAAGGCGTTCGAGTAGGCCTGGTTCGCCCCCGTGCCGTTGGTGTAGCTGTTCGCGATGTCTAGGTAGCGAACGCAGACGCCGTAGCTCCCGGGCGTCACCACGAACGGCGTCGCGAGGGGGCAGAAGGTCGGGACGTTCGTGCCGGCGGTCGTGCCGGTCCCGGCGCTCTGCAGGGTCCAGCCGGCGCTGCTCGCGGTGTTTCCGGCATAGCTTCCGGTCCGCGTGTAGATCTCGATGTTGGCCGGGAGACCGGCCCCGGTCGTGGTGTTGACGCTGAGTCCCGTGACGCGGAAGCCGGCGGTGGCGTTGAGATCGAAGTAGCAGACGCTGTTCACGCCGAGGCCGTTGTTCTGAGCGAAGATCGTGGAGAGGTCGCACTGGGCCGACAACGAGGCGGCCGGGAGGGCGAGGGCGGCTAGGGCGAGGGCCGTGGAGCGGAGTTTCATGTGGAGGCGAATCCTCAGGGGGGGGGAGGGCGGGGAAGGGCTTGGACGAGCGCGCCAGCTCGTCTGGAGAAAGGAAGCCACCCCGCGGATCCCTGTGGCGAACGTGCACCGGGATGGGGATGGATCTATCCGATCGAGGACAGGCGCGACGATCACGCTGAGTGACTGGGGATGGACGAGGCTGCGCACCCCTCGAGTTCCCTATCGTTCCTCGATCCGCGCGCGTGCGCCGCGCGCCCTCAGCCGGTATAGGAGTGTGCGTCGGGTCCTTAGCTCAATCGGTCAGAGCCGCGGACTCATAATCTGCTGGTTGCGGGTTCGAGTCCCGCAGGACCCAACGTTCGCATGGCCCTGCGCCGGCTCGCGCGGCAGCGCGCAAGTCGGCGCGGGGCTTGCACTTCCACCGCTCTCGTCCGTCGAGCTCCAAGGCCGCGTCGCGAGCCGTGCCTCGCGGCGCCAGCGTACGCACGCGCTGTGGAGTGGACGGCGGGAGCGCTCCGCGGCGATCGAGGTCGGCGCTGATCCTGGGCTCTGCAGTGTCGTTGCTCGCGTCGGTTCGGGGGCAGGAGTCCTCCGGGCGAATCGCTGCGCAACGCGATGGCATCAGGGAGTCGCTGGCTCCGACGAGTTCCCGGGGGGCGCTCGCGGGGGTGTTCGAGGCGGTGCGGTGGATTTCAGCCATCGCGCGATGGTGCGGGAGCCTCGGACCAGCAGAGCGCTGAAGCTGCGGATGGCGGGGACTCGCAGGGCGTGGATTCCGCCGAAGCCGAAGATCCCCGCGGCGAGCAGCCCGGCCGGTCTCGCGAGCTCGCGCGCGAGCGTTGCCGAAGAGGCCGCCAGGTCCCCGCGAGCGTCGCGATCCGCTTCATCGAGCCGGGCGCGCCTCGAGCGGCGGCGGCGAGCGAGGAGGGTGAAGGCCGTCGCGAGGATGCTTCCGCCAACGAGCATGAAGCCGAGGGACTCCGAGATCCCCAGGGCCAGGGCCAAAGCTCGTGCGGAGCCGACGAGCAGCAAGACGAGCGCGCTGCTCAGGGCCACGACCGCTACGAGCGCGAGAGCTGCGTAGAGCACGGCCGTGAGCAAGAGTTTTCTAGCGCGGCTGGCGATCCCCGCGCCGCGTGCATCGAGGAAGCGCCTCAAGTCCGCGCGCACTTGTTCCGCGGCGATCGCGACGCTCGCGAAGCCCTTTGGCGAGTCCTCGCCGAGCTTAGCTCGAGCGGGCTCGCCGTTCTCTCCGGGATGGATGCGCGTGACCATCACTCAGCTACGGCGCCGGAAGAGGTAGAGCGAGAGCGCCGCCCCCGTGCCGGCGGCGATGGCGAGCGCCGTCATCGGCCGAGATTGGATCCAGCCTTGGACGCCAGCGCCGAACTTCTTCACCTGCGCCTGTCCGACGTCCCAGAATTCGGCGGCCTTCTCGCCGCCCTTGCGCGCCGCGTCGACGGCCCCTTGGCTGCCGTTGCGGAAGAGATCGGTAGCGGCCTCTCCGACCGCGTGCACGGCGTCGCCCATCGACGTGCTCATCGTGGTCTGGAACTCGGCGACCTCGGCTCGGGCGCGCGCCATGGGAAGGCCGTAACGCTTGGCTACGATCGAGGAGAGGCTCTTCAAGTCGCTGCCGACCCTGGTGACGTCCGAGGACGAGAGCTTCGACCAGCGTTTCTTGATGCCGTCGCTGAGGGATGCGAGTTCGCTTTGAATTCGTTCGGTACGCATGAGTGTCGTTCCTGGGAATGGGGATCAGAGAACCGTTCGGGAGGTGCTTCGCTGCGGATCGTGGTGCGCTTAGAGGCTGCGCCACGGCCGCGTACGAGAGCTGCTCCTCTCGAGAGTCAGAGGGCGCGCATCAGTGCGCCATCGAAACGTGAAGGTGTACGAGCCGAAGGTGGAAGTTGGGCAGGGAGATGGAGGAACCCTCGCTCGCAGGCCGAGCTCGTTCGGCACGGTTCGCCTCGCGATCCGCAACGGCTTCGTCACCGTCCACCGCGGAGCGATCGGAGAGGTCGAGGTAAGAAGATCCTTCCAGAGCCGAGAGGTAGAAGATCGACGTCTCGTTGCTGGGGCTCGCATGGGGTCTCTCGATGGTCAAGAGATACGCCTTGCGGCCATCCCCCGAGTCCAGAACCGAGCTACTCGAGACGCGCGAGCGGCGTGCAGGGGACCGCTGCGCCTCGTTCAGCGGCGGCCAGATCGCGCAGAGGCGCGCGACGATGGCGTCGGCTCCGACGTGCACCGTCGTGCCCTCGATTCCTCCACCGAGGAACGCGACCGCGGAACTCGCGATGCAGATGCGCGGGGTATCGAGGCGAGATAGACCTGGCGTCGAGATGCGGGGCGCGTTCTGCGCCTCCGGCTCCTGTCGGCTACGCCGTCTCGGATCGTACGGGTCATCTCCGACCTCGTCGTTCACGGGGAGCGTGTTGTCGTGTGGAACGGAACCGTACCGGCAGAGCTGCTCGCGGATCTGCTCCGTTTCCCCGCGATCGAAGGACTCGAGGAGCTCTTCCCAGGCCTGCACGCAAGGATCCTGCGAGGCTCCGCTCGTGGCTGCTCTCGAGGCGCCCACGTCCGGCATCGCGAGGGCGGAGGTCCTGAGGTCGAGCGCAGAGCCGAGCGTCGCGAGCAGGGCGGCGATCGCCAACCCGCTGAATGCTCCGGCGGCGATCGCACCCCGCGGACCGCCCCGCCTGTGCGAGGAACCGCTCGAGGCGGAGCGAAGGTCGCCGCTTAAGAAGGAGCGCTCCGCGTGGATGCGCTCCGGAGAGGCGAACTCGGCTCTCGGAGAGGGAGGTGCGCTATGCATGGTTGCCTGCCGTCGAGAGATCAGCCGGTGTAAGGGATGCACTCTCGCGTGGTCTTGCTCGTCGAAGCGAGACGGCGCGAGAGCGAGGACGAAAGAGATCTCGCCCTCTCAGAGCGCTGACTTCGTGTCGCGCTCCGGATCTGGAAAGCCCCCGGCGCGAAAGCGCGCACGCGAGGCGATCCGGACCAGATGGGGTCTCAGCTGCCGAGAACCGCCTCGCTGGCTTCGTCGAGAGATTCCCTCATCGCCACGAAGGCCTCGAAGGCGCTCTCGCGACGCTCGGGGTAGTCCGCATCCAGCGCAAGCTCGACACGCATGATGTTGTTCTTCAGGGACTCGCGATGCGCGGCGAGATTCGAAGTGAGCTCGGAGAGCGTCTCGACCTTGGCCACGCCGAGCTCCTTGGCTCGACGTTCGAGCTCGATCACGCGCTTGTCGTGGTCGTCCAGGGCGGCGCGCATGGATTGGAGGAAGGGCGTGCGCTCCATGGAGCGGTACTGCGACGTGGTCGAGTAGCGACCGTTGCGGTCACGGTCGGTCGAGCGATTCTCGCGATCCGACGCGCACCCCATCAGGGAGCCGAAGGCGGAAGCGAGGCACAGCAGAAGGGTAGGGATGCGGAGATGCATGTTGAATCCTGAGCGTGAAAGAGGACCGCGGCGTAGCCTTGCGCGATCGCAAGGGAAAGCCGACCAGCACGGATCCGGGTGAGCGACCGCGAGCGGAATCGTTCGTGGTAGGGATCCGAGCTCGATGCCTGGGCGAGTCGCGCCGAAGCCGACTCTCCTGCGAGGTATCGAAAGCGGTCGAGGTCTGAGAGAGAGAGGCGCCTCACGGCAAGCTGCCGTGTAGCGCTCCTGCTCCCGGGAACCAGGTACACAGCAATCGGCGGTCCATGTCTTCCTCCTGCGCCCCCGCGAAGCCGAGATAAGCGAAACGCAAGGTCCGCGGATCCGCCCCGATCGCCAGCGCTGCGTGGGGCCGCGCGCCGGGCTCGCGCCGGCGCCTCGCGCTCGCGGTAGCCTCTGGAAGAGGTTGGTTGCTCTCCGGCGATCCGCTGTTCGTCCTCGTACTTCGCTCTCGAACGGGGGGAACGAGTGAATGGCGCTCCCGCTCGGCAGCCTCGGATCCACGAGGTCCGCCTCTTCGATGGATGGAGGCCGCATCCATGAAGACGGTGTCCTCTCGGGCGTGGCGCGGGATTCAAGTCGCGACCCGTCGTTTGTACAAACGACGCAGGCTCTCATATACGCTTCACTTCACGGGCCGTACGCTGGGCGCGCCGTACCTGCTAAATGCTAACCTCGACTTAATCTCTGTCCGGGAACGGGTATTGCCATCTATCCGCAACTGGCAAAGCCATCCTGGCAAGCCATGTCAACCATCGTTCAGGAGTCGAGGAAGATGAATAGAATCTACGTCTCACTAGGTCTCGGACTCAGCGCCGTGATCGGTTCGGCGCTGCTCGCGCAAGAGCCGAAGCCCCAGACGGGCGGTAAGCCGCCCGAAGTGACAACGACCGAGCGGACGCGTCAGAACCCCGCGATGTCCGCGAACTCTGACGAGATCCTCGTTCAGTGGCTGGTCGTCGGGAACGAGAACGAAGTCGAGTTCGCTCGGATCGCGGTCTCTCGCGCACAGTCGCCCGAGGTCAAGCAGTTCGCGCAGAAGATGATCGATGACCATACCGCGTGCGTGCAGAAGCTGCAGCGTCATGGCGAGAACGGGAACCACGCCGATCGCGGCACCGTTGGGCGCGGAGAGCCGGGCAACAAGAAGGCCGGCACGGAAGGCGGTCGCACCGAGCGCACCGAGCGCACCGAGCGCACGGGCGAGCAGGGCGGTCAGGTCAACACCGGGAACGACTCGAGGCCGGAAGCCGCGAGCAGT
>JAEUHW010000201.1 GCA_016793245.1 Planctomycetota bacterium | reverse complement strand
CGGGAACGCGTGCGCCTTCGCGGTTGCCCTCGCGGCCGGGCTCTCCTACGCCGTGCTCTATCACACCGTGCGCGTCCTCTCCGACGTGCCCTTCCTCGTGCCGTGGACCGCCGCGCTCTTCGTCGGCGAGAAGCTGCGGCGTGAGCCGCGCGTGAGCACGGCGCTGCTCTTCGCGTTGCTCGCCCTCAGCGCCTTCTCGCTGCGCGTCGTCTCACTCGTGCTCGTGCCCGCCGCACTGCTGTTGCTGTTGCCGCGCCTGCGCTCGAGCTGCCATGCGCGCGGCGCGGTGCTGCTCGCCGTGCTGCTGCCGGCTCTCGGCATGGGCGCCTGGTTCACGCGCACGGCGTTCCTGCGCACGCAGATCGAGGACGACCTCCGCGACGAGCGCTCCTACGAGCACGAGCTCGCGACCGGCGAGAGCTACGAGGCGGGGGCGCAGACCGTCGGCATCGGCGGGGCACTCGAGATCGCGTGGGGGAACCTGGACTACCTCCGCGGCCTGATCGGCGAAGCGGCGAGTGCCTATGCGTTCCCCGCGCAGAGTCGCGATCAGGTGCGCAGCGCCGAGGAGGAGCTCGGTTGGTGGGTGGGGCTGCTCGTGAGCGCGCTGAGCCTCGTGCTCCTCTGGCGCCTCCGCCGCGAGCACGCGTTCCTGCTGCTCGCAACGACCGCCTACCTCGCGCTCATCGTCGTCTGGCCTTCGCGCCAAGGCGTGCGCTTCCTCCTGCCCGCGTTCCCGGCGCTCTTCCTCGCGTGGATCGAAGGCGGAGCGGAACTCGCCAGGCGCTGCGGCAAGACGCGCGCGCTGGGGGCGGGAGCCGTCGCGGCGCTGCTGCTCGGCATCGCGCTCGCGAACGCGCTGCTCGATCTCACGCGCGCCTCCGCCGAGCGCCGCTCGTGGACGCAGATCTATGCGCTCGAATCCGCGCGGAGCTACGAGGGCCTGCCGCGCCAGCTCGCCGACGAGGGTGCGCGCGCGCTGCGCGAGCGCGAGCCGCGCGCGCGGCTCGTCGCCGATCAAGCGGCCTACCTCGTCTATCGCACCGGCATCGACGCGCGCTCGTTCCCGATCGTCGCGCGCGCGAGCTCGCCCGCGGCGCGCGCGGAACTCCTGCTCGAGCAGCTCCGCGCTCGCGGTATCACGCACGTCTCGCTCGTGCCGGAAGGGCCGTTCGCTCAGAAGGACCTGATCGAGCCGCTGCTGCTCGCGGTCGGGCCGGCCGAGTTCGCCTCGCGCGAGCCGCGCGCCGCCGCGGCGCTGCAGGCCTTCTTCGCGGGAGAACGACCCGCGGGCGGCGGCGCGGACCTGATCGTCCCGCTCAGCGCTTTCGCACGCTAGGTTCCGCGGCGGGCTCCTTGCCCGCTTGCTCGAGGTCGCCCGCTTCGATCGGCGTCGCCTTCAGCAGCAGCACGAGGCGCTTCCCGTCCGAAGGGTGAGCCGACAGTACGAAGGTCTGTCCCGCCTTCACTTGCACCGTGCTCTGCACGCGAGTCGTCTTCACCTCTGGCACTCCGACGACACCGTGCTCCGTCTTGCGCTCCTCCATGGGGCGGACGAGCTCGGATATGGCGAGGATCGACTCCATTCCGATCGTGCCTTCCGGAAGGAGGACGCCGCGCATCTCCCAGACCAGGCCGTGCTCGACGACATCGATCACGGGATCGATCAGGCGTTGGCGACCAGGTTCGACGATGTCGATGACATCGAAGCGCTTGATGTACGCCGTCTGCTCCAGAGTAGAGATCGTGGCCCGCTCCCCATTCCAAATGCTCACGCGGGGTGCGCTGAGCATGTCGATCTGATTCGTTGCTTTCGCCTTCTCCAGGAACGCCTGCTCCGAGGCCGCATCGACAAGCACGCTTGGAGTATCCCCGAGCCCGAGCGCTTCGCACTGGCCTGTGGGAACCATGAGGATGTGCGTCTCGACGAGGATCTGCTGATGGCGCGGTTGCTTGCTCAGGGCGACTAGGAACCGCTCCAGCCACTGATGCTGGGACAGCGTCATCGAGGCGACGAGGGTTCCGCTGTTCGTCAACTCGAGAACGAAGCCGGGCCCTTTGGGCTCCGGAAGGAAGGCGCCGCAGAGAGATTCGAAGTCGCGTGCCGCGCGCACGCGTCGCAGCGTCTCTCGCTCTTCGGCGGTTGTGCTCCCCGTTGGGGAATCCGCCGTGCCCGAAGACCGCCCTACGAAGTCCCGGAAGAGCTCGTTGACCTCGTAGAAGCGGCGGAGCATCTCGGCCGGCGCGCGCGTGTCGACGATTGGCTCCTGAGCCTTCGGAGACGGCAGAGCACCCATCCAGAGGAGAGAAGCGAGGCAGACGGGCGTGAACATGGGGAGATCCTCAACGAGGGCGCGCGATGCCGGCGAGGCGCGACTGCGCTTCGCGTGTGGTGATGCAGGTGGCGCGATCTCCCCAGCCCTCCTGTCGCCAGACTCGAGTGCCTTGTGCTCGGCGATGCTCGATGGAGACGGAGAAGGTGGATACACGAAACGGAGATCCCGCGCGTTCGAGCAATGGGGTCGAGGTGAGGGCGGGGGCGCGCGGAGCTGGATCGTGCCTGCGCGGCGGAGGCGCGATGCGCCAGAGCCCGACACCGAGCACCGCGCTCGCGGCGAGCGCGATCACGAGCCAAGGCCTGCGCCGCGCTGCAACCGGCCGCGGCAGCTCTGCGATCGCGCGCTCCAGCGCGCGCCACTCGGCGATCTCTTCCAGCGCTTCGTCGTCGCGCTCCAGCGCGGCGAGCAGCTCGCCGTCGTCGAGCGGATCGCGCCGCTCGTCGAGCGCGGCATCGAGCCGCTCGCGCCAAGGATGGGTGCTCATCGGGTTCTCTCCGCTCGCGCGACCAGCTTCGCTCGTGCGCGATGCAGCCAGGATTTGATCGTGCCGGTCGGTCGCCCGAGGGAACGCGCGATCGCTTCGATCGACTCGCCGCTCTGGTGGAAGCGCAGCAGCACGTCGCGCTCGTGGGGCTCGAGCCACGCCAAGCGGCGCTCGAGCTCCGCGCGCGCTTCGGCAGCTTCCGCTTCGCGCGGCGGCGGTGCGCTGGGCTCCGCCGTGAGCTCGCTCGCCGCGCGCCGCGCCTTCTGCCGCGCGCGGTGGTCGAGGAAGACGCGGAACGCGATACGCCGGAGCCACGGCCCGAGCGGCTGGGCCTCGTCGCGCGAGGCGCGGTAGCTCCACGCGCGGGCGAGCGCCTCCTGCGCCAGATCCTCCGCGTGCGCGCGGCCGGCGAGCCTCCCGAGCCAGCGCCGGAGCGCCGCCGTCTCGCTCGCGAGGGCGCTCGCGAGATCGCAGGCCGGCTTGGCCTGGGTGCGGACGGGCTCGGGCGGGTTCACGCCGTCACCTACCGGGGCGCGGGCGCAGAGGTTGCGCCGACGAGGGATTTCCTACGGGGCCACCCGCACGGCTACTCGCCGACCTGCTCCTGCACTTCGCTGAGCAGCCAGGCATCGAAGCTCTCGCCATGGTCGACCTGCGATCCGCCGATCGCGGCGATGTTCTCCTCGGCGCTCATGTCGTGCGCCCAGGCGACGATGCGGCACTCGCCGTGGGTGTCGCGCGCGCGCGCGTCGAAGCAGAGGTAGCCGCCGTGGCCGTCCGGGTGGAAGGCGATCAGATGCTCGGGCATCCCGTAGGCGCGCTCGCCCAGGTTCGTGTCGAGGATGCCGGCGACGCCCTCTTCGTCGAGCGACTCGTCGAGGACGAGCACTTCCCAATAGTCGATGGCCGAGCCGTCCCAGGTCTTCAGGAACTTCACGTAGCTCGGGGGCAGCTTCTGCCCGAGGGCCGCCTCCGCTGCCGCGATCTGCTCCGGCGTGGGCTTGTGGTAGGCGTAACGCGGACCATCCGCACCGCGCATGAGGTGCAGAGCCTGGTGAAGAGCGTCCATGGCCTGGTGCGGCGGTTGGTTGGCGGTGCCTCGCGCTCCGGCGGGGGAAGTTCCGGCGCGCGGCGAAGCGTCGAGGCCGAGCTTACTTCCGATCCTCGCGGCATCAAGTGTCGGCGCAGAACTCCGCGCGCCGGAGAGCGCCGCAACGCACGCCGATCAGAGCGCGCCGCTCGCGCCGCGCGCGGTGACGAGCTCGCCCGCGCGCTGCAGGAACGCCTCGCGCTCGCGCGGCCAGCTCGCTCCGGTCGCACGCTCGAGCGCCGCGGCGCTGCGCTCGAGGATCTGGGCGAGCCAGAGAGGATCGGTCGCGGCTGCGACCTCCGCCGAGGCGCTCCAGAGCGCGGGTCCCTCGAGGCGCGCGGCGACGCAGAGGGCCGCGGCGAGGGCGAGGCGCAGCGTGCTCGGCGCGTCGGCGGAGCGTGCGGCGGCTTCGAGCAAGTGCGGGACGGCGAGGGGGGCCGCGAAGCCGGAGAGCGCTTCGGCCGCGGCCTGCGCGGTCTCGGGATCCGCCGAGAGGACGAGGCCTTGCCAACGCGCGGGCTCGGAGGAGGTGCCGATCGCGCCCAGCGCGGCGAGCGCCTTCACGCGCGAGAGCGGGTCGCCCAGCAGAGCGAGCACCTCGGGGACGAGCGGCGCGCAAGGTGCTCCGAGGCGGATCACGGCGTCGAGCGTGTACTCGCGCACGAAGAGGCTCGGGTCGCGGAGTCCGCGGCGCAGCATGGGCAGGCTCGCGGCGCCGAGATCGACCAGGATGCGCCGCGCCTCGTCGACGGGGCGCAGCGGGGTCGAGAGCTTCTCGGTGCGGAAGCTCAGCATGCGTTGGCAGGGGCGCGCGCAGAGGCGGCTCGCGTCGTCGACGACGAAGGGCGGGTTCGCGGCGCTGATCGGCGCTCGACCGTGGGCGCGCCAGTACGCGACGAGCTCCTCGCCGCGTGCGCGGACCTGCTCGCGCGGCGCCTCCGCGGCGAACTCCGCCGTCTCGCGCACGCAGATCTGACGCAGCAGGCGCTCCGCGTCGCTCTGCAGCGCGCTCGCCGCGTAGATCGAATCGACGGGACCCCCGGCGTGCGCGCGCTGCTCGAGCTCGAGCAGGTAGGGCAGCGGGCTCAGGAGGCCGCGCGCGCAGAGCCCCTCGGCGATCCAGAGCTCGACGTACTCGTCCTTCTCGTAGTAGTCCGGCACGAAGAAGGCGCCGTTCTGGAACTCGGGCGCGAACTTCGAGAGCAAGGCCTCCACGATCCAGTCGCCGACGGCGCGCGAGAGGTGATAGGCCGCGCGTGCGCGGAGATCGGGGGGCGCCTCGCTGCGGAGGATCTCCTCCAGGACGTGCGCGGCCTGCGTGTTCTCGAACGCGGCGATCTTCGCGACGAGCGCGAAGCGGAGCTCCCCCGGGGTCTGCTCGTCGAGCACGCGCGCGCGCATGCGGTGCAGCGCCTTCGTGTTCCACTCGCGGAGGTCCGCGCGGCGCAGGCGGTTCCACTTGTCGTCGGTCGCGGGATCCCACCCGTCGACGACCTCGTCGATGGAGGCCACGAGGTCCTTCTCCGGCGTCTCGAGCGCGACCGAGGGCAGCGTGGGCTCGAGCGAGCGGAGATGCGTCTCGATCTCCGAGGTCGACGGCGCGACCCAGCGCTCGAAGCGCGGCGGCTCGAGCTGCGGAGCGGCGGGGGCCGGCGACGGCTCCTCGCGCCGGCAGCTCGAGAGCGCCGCGCAGGCGAGCACGGCGAGGGGCAGTGTGCGCGCGATCACGGCAGCTCCACCGTGCGCTCGAAGAGGCGGAAGCGATGCGTGTCCGGCACCGGCTCGTAGGGCTTGCGCAGATAGTCGATCCACACGCGCGCCTTCTTCGCGCCCGCGGGCTGCGCGCCTTTCTCGATCGTCTGGCTCCAGGTCTGGCCGTGCGGGAGCAGCGTGCGCGTGATGCCTTGCTCGCCGCGGTAGGGATCGCGGAAGCGGTACAGCTGCTGCGGCTCGCCGAGCGCGCGACCTTCCGCGTCCTGCCACTCCACCTTCACGTCCACCGCGCGCGAGCGCTCCTCGGTGGGGAAGTGGTGGCCGGCGCGCGCGTTGGTCACGGCGACGTAGAGCGAGGAGCCGTCGAGGCGCGCCTCGATGTCCAGCGCCGAGAGGATGAACTCGCGGGCGTGCGAGCCCGGCATCTTGTGGTCCCACGCGAGGCGCGGCGCGCTGCCCTTCGCGATCGAGAACTCGCGTCGCTCCATGTGGCAATCGGCGCAGGAGCGGAACGCGGGGCCTTCGCTCGCATAGGCCGTCTCCTTCCACTGATTCGTGGTCTCGTGCTGATTGTGGCACGGCTCACAGGAGCGATAGGTGCCGAGTGACGGCGTCTTCACCACCGGGAGCCCGCAGGTCCCCGCGGGGAGATCGCGGCTACCGGCGAGACGCGGCTGGCCGTCCGCGGCGGCCGAGCCGGGGATCAAGTGGCAGGAGAGGCAGCTCACGCCTTGCTCGCGATGCGTGCTGCGCGAGCGCGGCATCGACTCCAGGCCGAGCTCGAAGACCGGCCTGGGTGCATGGCAGGGGATGCAGTTCTGATTCGTGTGATCGGCGGAGGTCTCGCGCACGTCGGGATTCAGGTACGCGTGGTGGTGCTGCGAGCTCGCCCACTGCGCATAGATCTCCGGATGGCACTCCTGGCAGGTCGTGGCGTCGACCGTCATCGCGGCAGGAGGGATCCGCTCCCCGTTGATGGGGACGCCGTAGCCCGCGTCGCCGCGCTCGGCGGCGCCTTGGTCGAGGAACGCGATCGCGGCGACGAACGCGCCGAGCAAGGTGATGGCGAGGAGAACGCGCCAGCTCATCTCAGGAAGTCCCCAGGAAGGAGCTCACGAACGGATCGGCAGGGTGCGCGTGCAGCTCCGCGCGCGTGCCCACTTGGAGGACGCGGCCGGCGCGCAGGATCGCCGCGCGGCCGTTCGCGTGGAAGGCCTCGTCGCGATCGTGCGTGACGTGCAGCGTCACGAGCCCGAGCTTCTGGTGCAGCGCATGCAGCAGCTCTTCCAGATCGCGGCGCAGATTCGCGTCGAGCGGGCCCAACGGCTCGTCGAGGAGCAGGACGCGCGGCGCTCGCGCCAGGGCGCGCGCGATGCTCAGGCGCTGACGCTCGCCGCCGCTCATCTGCCCGGGCGCCTTCGCCGCGCAATGCGCGAGCTGCACGTCGGCGAGCAGCTCGTCGATGCGTTGCTCGGCGGCGCGCCCGCGGAGGCCCGCGCCGTGGCGCAGCGCGAAGCGCAGCGTCGCGCGTACGTCGAGATGCGGCCAGAGGGCCTGATGCTGGAAGACGAAGCCCACCGCGCGGCGCTCGGGTGGGACGTGCGTGCCGCGCCGCCCGTCGCAGAGCACCTCGCCGTCGAGCACGATGCGCCCATCGCTCGGGCGGACCAGCCCGGCGATCGCGCGCAGCAAGGTGGTTTTGCCGCAGCCCGAGGGGCCGAGGATCGCGAGGTACTCGCGCGGCGCCACGCGGAGGTCGAGCCCGTCCAGGATCGCCGCCTGGCCTTCGGCGAGCCGCAGCCCTTCGATCTCGAGCGCGCCCATCAGAGCACCTCCACCTTCTTCTTGCCGAGCAGCGCGTGCAGCGCGAGCGGCACGGCGATGAAGAAGATCAGCACCAGGCAGCCCGCCGCGATCTCGGGCGAGCGTCCGCGATGGATGAACTCGTAGATGCGCCGCATGATCGTCGACTCGCCGTAGGAGAGCAGCGCGAACGAATCGATCTCGCGCATCGCGAAGAGGAAGCAGAGCAGCCAACCCGCGACGAGGCCGCGGGCGAGCAGGGGGATCGAGATGCGCGTGAAGACCGCGGTGGGCGAGGCGCCGCAGAGGAGTGCTGCCTCCTCCTGCTCGCGCTCGGTGCGGCGCACGGCGCCTTGGATCGCGAAGTACGCGAAGGGCAGGAAGTGGCCGGCCATGTTGATGATGAGCGCGGCCGAGCCGTTGCGGATGGGACGGAAGAGCGTGACGTGCGTCGAGTAGAAGCCGACCATCCCGATGCCGTAGGCGATGCCGGGGAACGCGAGCGGCGTGATCCACAAGAGGTCGAGCCACAAGGTCTTCCGGCGCCGCGCGGCGAAGTGCGCGAAGGCCAGGCTCGCGAGGACCGCCACGGTGGCGCCGGAGGCCGAGAGCTTCAAGCTCTGCAGGAACGCCGGCGAGAGGTTCTGGTCGGGCGATCCGTCGGGCGAGAGGCCCATCGCGCGCAGCAGAGGATTCACGTGCTGCATCTCGGAGACGAAGCGCGCGATCGGCAGGAAGAAGGCGAGCGCGAGATAGGCGAGCAGGCCGAGGAGGGCCACCGGCAACCATTTGCCGAGCCGCACCGGCGGCCCGCCGCGGAAGCCCGAGCCCACGGTCGCGACCTCGATGCGGCGGAGCTGCCGCACGACGAGCGCCAGCGCCACGAAGATGATCGCGGCGAGCGGCAGCGAGGCCGCGGCGCCTTCCGCGTAGCGCGTGCCGAGCTTGATCCAGGCGAAGATCTCCCCCGCGTACACGTTGAACGAGAGCTGCTGGCGCTCGACGCTCTGCATCGCCGCGATGTAGTCCGGCACCGCGAAGTCGCTCGTGGTGAACACGAACACGAGCAGGAGCGCGATCGCGATCTGCGGCCAGGCCAGGCCGAGTGAAATGCGCAGCGCCGCGCGCTCGCCGCCGAGCAGGCGCGCGGCGTCCAAGCGTTCGCCGTCGATCTGCTCGAACGCGCGCGAGGCGAGCAGGATGACGATGGGCGTGTAGGCCATCGAGAACACGAACGCATTGGCCCACAGCCCCTCGAGCCACGGCATCCAGCCGCTCCAAGCGATCGACAGCAGGAGCGGGGGGATCACCACGGGGGCCAGGCCGAGCGCGCGCCAGAGCTCGCGCAGCGGCAGATCCGTGCGCGCGAGCAGCCAGGCGTACGCGACGCCGATCAGGCCGGCGATCGCGGCGGTGACCGCGCCGAGCAGCACGGTGCGCCCGAGGAGCTCCCAGACGCGCGCCTGCCCGAGCGCGGCCTCGAGCGCGCTGGTGGAGAAGCTGCCGTGCGGGAACAGCGCCTGCACGACGATGGAGCCGAGCGGCGCGAGCACGCCGGCGGCGAAGAACAGCGCGCCCGCCGCGAGGAGCAGGGCGTAGAGCGGCGAGCGCGCGAGCGAGCTCACGAGCGGAAGAGCTCCTGGAAGAAGCGCTGGATCTCGAGATCGGTGAGGTCGCGCGCGACCTGCTGCCAATCGACCGTGCGCACCTTGATCTTCGCGGGGTCCCAGCCGATGCCGCGCGGCCCGGGCACGTCGTCGCGGAGCGGGATCTGCGCGCCGGCCGCTTGCGCGAGGCGGTACTCGACCTCCTTCGAGAGGATCCAGTCGAGGAGCAGGTCCGCGGCGCGCGCGTGCGGTCCGCCGGCGATCTTGGAGGCGCTGTTCGGGATCAGCAGCACGCCGTCGCTCGCCGCGTCGGGGTAGCGGATCGCGACGGTGCCGGGCGGCGTGTCGAGCGCCGCGACGTGATAGTCGTCCGTGTCGGTGAGGCCGAAGCTGAAGCGGCCGTCGCGCACGGCCGCCATCGTGGCGCCGTTCGAGCCCATCGGCGCGATCTCGTTCGCCAGGATGCGGCGGAAGAACTCCTGCGCCTGCTCGCGCCCGAGCAGCGAGAAGAGCGCCGTGCCGTGGGTCGCCGTCGTGCCGGTGAGCGGGCGCGCGATGCAGCCGATCTTCTGGAAGCGCGGGTCGGCGAGATCCTCGAGCTTCGAGGGCCACTGGGCCTCCTCGAGGCCGTTCGCCTTGAGCCGCGCCGGGTTCAGGATGAACACGCGCCCGCGCGCGGCGAAACCGCACCAGCGCTTCTCGGGATCGCGCCAGCGCGCCGGGATGCTCGCGGCGGAGGGCACGTCGTAGGGCGCGAGCGCGCCGGCATTGGCGAGGCGGATCGTCTGGGCGAGCTCGTTGTTCCAGAAGACGTCGCAGGTCGGCGCGCCCTGCTCCTGCAGCAGGCGGTTCACGAGCCCGACCGTCTTGTTCTGCTCGCTGTCCGGCACGAAGGTGATCTTCACGCCGGTGCGCTGCTCGAACTCGCGCACGAGCGGGAGCGAGAACTGCTCGTCGAGCGCGCAGAAGAGGACCACCTGCTTCTCGGCGGCCGCGAGGAGGTCTGCGGGCGGCGACCAGCGCAGCGCGGCGGGGACCTCGATGGGCGGCGGCGGGGGATTCGGATCCTCGCCGCAGGCGCCGAGCAGGAAGGAGAGCGCGGTGGCGAGCAAGCCGGAGACGGCGGAGTCCGAGCGCGGGACGAGGAGGTGCATGCGGGGTCTCGGAAGGGATCGGCCGCGCGCCTGGCAAGCGCCGTGCCGCGGGCGGCGGGCGGATGCTGCCCGGCCGAGGAGCGAGGATCAAGGCGACGCGCCCCCGGAGAACTCGGGCGCCGCGGCGCGCGGATTCCGCGGGGGTCGTTCCGCCGCCGGAACGTTTGGGATGAAGCGCGCCCGCGCGCAAGGCTTGACCCGTGCGCGGGAAACGTCTTTGATCCGGCGCAGCTCCGCGCGCGCACGGCGCGCGCCCCCGCCCCGAGCGCCCCACAGCCCCGCGACCCGTCCCTCATGATCCGACTGGCGAAGCGCATGGCCGATCTCGGCACCGAGACGGCCTTCGAGGTCCTGGCCCGAGCGAAGGCGCTCGAGGCGCAGGGCCGCTCGATCGTCCACCTGCAGATCGGCGAGCCCGACTTCGACACGCCCGCGCACGTGGTCGAGGCGGGAGCGCAAGCGCTGCGGAACGGCCACACGCACTACACGCCCTCGCCCGGGATCCCGGAGCTGCGCGACGCGATCGCCGAGGACATGAAGAAGAGCCGCGGCATCGACGTCGCGCGCGACGAGGTCGTGGTGACGCCCGGCGGCAAGCCGATCCTCTTCAACGTGATCCTCGTGCTGGTCGATCCCGGCGACGAGGTGAGTTATCCCAATCCGGGCTTCCCGATCTACGAGTCGATGATCCGCTTCGTCGGCGGGAAGCCGGTGCCGCAGCGCTTCGATCCGGCGAAGGGCTTCGAGCTCGACGTCGATGGCCTCATCGCGTCGCTGAACGAGAAGACGAAGCTCCTCATCCTGAACTCGCCTTCGAATCCCACCGGCGGTGTGATCCGGCGGGCCGAGCTGGAGCGCATCGCGAAGCGCG
>JAEUHW010000198.1 GCA_016793245.1 Planctomycetota bacterium | reverse complement strand
TCCGCCTCGCGAACGCTGGCCCCGATACGCGCGTCCACGTCGTCGCCACGCGCTATCTCCCGCCCGACGGCCTCTTCGATCGCCTCCATCTCCATGCTCGGCGCTCGCTCGGAGAGCAAAGCGTCGAGCA
Source organism: Planctomycetota bacterium (assembly GCA_016793245.1). Lineage (GTDB taxonomy): Bacteria > Planctomycetota > UBA1135 > UBA1135 > JADKAF01 > JADKAF01. Next base: position 9,652 of record JAEUHW010000198.1, on the reverse strand, counting down.
CGCGCTCTCCTTGTTCGAGTCCGGCCGCGCGATCGGCGACGAGTACCGCTACATCCTCGATCGCCGGTTGGCCGCCAAGTTCCCCGGCAATCTGCTGCGGCGAGCGGGCCTCCTGCTGAACCCCTGGGCGCTCGACGAAGAGGAGACCGCGCTCCCCGCTGCGGGCGCCGAGGGCGAGCGCTTCGGCACTCGAAATCGCGCCCCGGGCAACGCTGCACCGGGGGCCATGCCCGGCGGTCCGGCGAGCCCCTGGAGCACCCCCGGCTCCGACTTCAACTTGGGCTTCCTCCCGGCACCCGCCTCGCTGCTCGTGAACCTGCGACCCGACGCGAACGGCGTGGTGACGATCCCGCGCCAGTCCCTCGGCGCCGGCCAGCACGTGCACGTGCTCGCGCTCGACGCGCAGAGCGAGATCTACACGACGCTCGCGCTGCCCGAGCAACCGCTGCAGCCGCGCTCGCAGCAGCTCGCCCGCGCGCTCGATGCGACGCAGAAGCTCGCCGAGCAGCAGAAGATCGAGTACCTCGCCGCGGGCAGCACGGCGACGATCCCCGATCGGCGCGTCTCCAAGTTCGCCACCTACGGCTCGCTCGCGGAGATCCACCGTCTCTTCCGAACACTCTCCAAGAACGACGAGCTGGCGCGCTTCGCGTTCCTGCTGCGGTGGAACGAGTTACCGCAGGACCAGAAGCTCGCGCGTTACAGCGAGCACGCCAGCCACGAGCTCCACTTCTTCCTCTATCGGAAGGACCGCGCTTTCTTCGATGCGATCGTGCGGCCCTACCTCGCGAACAAGGCCGCGAAGACCTTCCTCGACGAGTGGCTGCTGGAGGTCGATCTCTCGCGCTACCTCGAGAGCTACGCGTTCTCGCGCCTGAACACCGTCGAGAAGATCCTCCTCGCGCAGCGCTTCCCGGCCGAACGCGAGAGCATCGTGCGCGGTCTCCGCGAGACGCTCGAGCTGACCCCTCCGAATCCCGAGCGCGCGGCCTACTTCTTCAAGGGCGCACTCTTCGGCGACGCGCTCGAGGACGCCGCCGGCTTGCCGGCGCTCGAGCAAGCCGAAGCAAGTGGCAAGCCCGCGGGAGGCGAGGTCGACGAGCTGCGAGCCCTCAGGTACCTGGGTGCCGCGGCAGAGCCGAGTGCGCCGCCTGCAGGCGCGGCGCCGCAGCCGAAGAAGCAGGCCGTATCGGCCGAGGATGCCCCCAGCGAGAAGGCGAAGGAGAGCAAGTTCTCAGCCGGCCTTGCTCTCGATGTCGAGCTCGAACGCCGGAACGAAGTGCGCCAGCTCTACCGCGCGCCCGAGACCACGAAGCGCTACGTCGAGTCGAACTACTGGCAGCGGCGCATCGAAGAGCAAGACGCTGCGATGATCGCGCCGAACGCCTTCTGGCTCGACTACGCGCAGACGGCGGAAGGCACGCCCTTCGCCTCGGCGCACTTCGCGCAGGCGAGCACCTGCTTCGCCGAGATGCTGCTCGCACTCGCCGTGCTCGACCTACCGCTACAAGCGGAGAAGCCCGAGCTGCAGGTCGACGGCATCCAGGTCACCTTGCGACCGAAGACGCCGATCCTGCTCGTGCGCCAGGAGATCGCGCCCGCGGCGCCGCCGGTGGCGGCGAGCGCGCCGATCCTGGTCAGCCAGAGCTTCTTCCGCCTCGACGATCGCTACGCCTACGAAGGCAACGAGCAGCGCGACAAGGTCGTCGCGCAGGAGTTCCTGATCGACGTCGCCTACGGCGCGCGCATCGTGGTGACGAACCCGAGCTCCTCGACGCGGAAGCTCGAGCTCCTGCTCCAGATCCCCGAGGGCGCCCTCCCCTTGCAGCGCGGCTTCTACACGCGCGGTCAGAGCTTGGTCTTGGCACCCTACGCCACGCAGGCGCTCGAGTATGCCTTCTACTTCCCCACGCCGGGTGAGCGCGCGCACTACCCGGTGCACGTGACCGCGGCCGGCGCCTCCATCGCGGCCGCGAGCGCGTTCTCGTTCCACGTGGTCGCCGAGCCGACGCTCCTCGATACAGGCTCGTGGGCGCACGTCTCGCAGAACGGGACCAGCGCCGAGGTGCTCGCGTTCCTCGCGGGAGCGAACCTCCAGCGCCTCGAGCTCGCGAAGATCGCCTGGCGCTGCCACGAGCGGAGCTTCTACGACGCGGCTCTGCAGGCGCTGCGCGCCCGGAAGCACTTCGATCCGACGCTCTGGTCCTACGCCGTGATGCACCGCGATGAGCGCGGGCTCCGCGAGTTCTTGAGCCGCGCGGAAGAGTTCCTCGCGAGCTGCGGCAGCGCCTTCGCGAGCGAGCTGCTCACGATCGATCCGACCGAGCGCCGCAGCTATCAGCTCGTCGAGTTCGAGCCGCTGGTGAACGCGCGCGCGCATCGCTTCGGCCGCGAGCGCACGATCCTGAACGAGGGCGTCGCGCGCCAGTATCTGGCGTTGTTGGACATCCTCGCGCATCGCCCCGCGCTCGACGCGCTGGATCGCCTGAGCGTCGTCTATCACCTCTTGCTGCAGGACCGCATCGAAGAGACGCTCGCCCACTTCGAGAAGGTCGATGCCGCGGCTCTCGCGACGAAGCTCCAGCACGACTACCTGCGCGCCTACCTCGCGTTCTCCTCCGGCGATCTCGCGACGGCGCGCAACGTCGCCGCCGCTCATCGCGAGCACCCGGTCGCGCGCTGGCGGGCCCTCTTCGGCGAGGTCCTGAAGCAGGCCGACGAAGCCGAAGGCAAGCTCTCCGCGGCGGGTGCCAGCGAAGATCCCGTGCGGCAACAGACCGACCTCGCCGAGCGCGAGCCCACGCTCGAGCTCGCCGTGGAAGGCAGCGCCCTTCGCGTGCGCTACCAGAACATGGCCCAGGCGCAGCTCAGCTTCTTCGCGATGGACGTGGAGCTCCTCTTCTCGACGCGGCCCTTCGTCGACCAGGCCACCGGCTCCTTCGCCTACGTGAAGCCGAACCAGAGCCGCACGCTCGAGCTGCCCGCCGGGCAAAGCGAGCTCTTGCTCGAGCTCCCCGCGGAGTTCCGCGCGAAGAACGTGTGGATCGAGCTCGCCGGTGGCGGGCTCGTGCGCCGCACCCCCTTCTACGCGAATTCCCTCGCCGTGCGCTGGATCGAGAGCTACGGCCAGGTGCAGGTCAGCGACGCGACGACGAAGCAACCTCTACCGAAGGTCTACGTGAAGGTCTACGCCAAGGAGCCCGGAGGCAACGTGCGCTTTCACAAAGACGGTTACACCGATCTCCGCGGCCGCTTCGACTACGCCTCGATCTCCGGCGAGGGCGCCGCGAACGTCGAGCGCTATGCCGTGCTCGTCCTCTCCGACGCGCAGGGCGCCATGATCCGCGAGCTGGTACCTCCCGCGCGCTGAGCTCGCCCCTCTTCTTCCCCCCGCACTCAGGCTTCGCCCCGCCGCATTCGAAACGCAGGAACCGCCATGCCCCGCAAGCTCTTCGGCTCGATCCGCGCGCTCGGAGCGCTGTCCGCCATGGCGGCGCTGAGCGTCGCTCCGCGGATCTGTGCGCAAGGCACGCCGATCGGCTTCCTCGAGGAGTTCGCGCTCGCGAGGGATCGCGCCGCGACCCTCGCGAAGCTGATCCCCGGCACCGAAGAGCACTTCTACTATTCGTGCTTGCTCGCGGAGCACGAGGGGCGCTTCGAGGAGCAGGCTCGATTGCTCGCGCAGTGGCTCGAGCGTCATGGCCGCACGCCGCGCGTGATCGAGATCGAAGACCGCCGCGCGCTCTTGCTCTGGAAGCAAGACCCCGCGATGACGGCCGAGCACTTGCGCCAGCGCCTGAGCCTGGACTTCCAGCACCAACGCGAGACGGGCGGTGTCGATCCCAATCTGCCGACCGCGCTCGACCCTTCTCTCTACTCTGAAGGGACGCTGCGAGAGCGTGCGCTTCAGCAACACCCCGGCACCCTGGATGGATTCCAGGATCGCGCGCTGCGCGCCCTCGCGGCAACGCCGCTCGACGACGCGCGCCTCGGCGCCCTGCTCGAACGCCTGCGCACACCCGACGTGCCGAATCTGCCCGCGCTGGTCGTGCGGCAACTGCGCTTGCCGCAAGCCAAGCCCTTCGGCTCGCTGGCGATCCACAAGTTGCTTTATCTGGAGCAGCTCGAAACCTGCGCGCGAGAGCTGCCGAACCTCCTCGACGACCATCGATTCATCGCCGCCTATCTCCAGCGCTTGCGCCCGAGCGCCGACGAGGACTGGCAACGCGATCCCGCCCTGCGCGGCGCCTTCCTCGAGCGCCTCGAAGCGTTCACGCAGCGTCTCTCTCCATCGCAGAACTCCCTGAAGGCGCACGTCCTCTACCACCGCCTGCAGCACGATCTCGCGGGAGGCCAGATCGACGCAGCGCGCTTCCAGAGCTTCCTCCGCCTGCCGCGCCGCACGAGCTGGACGCATCCGCGAGTCACCGAGGGCGCCACGCGTCCGAGCCTGCTCGTCGACTCCAACGTGCCCTACGGGATCGGCCTCGCTCCCGCCGGTGATGTCGAGCCCTTGGTGCGCCGCATCTGCGAGCGCCTCTTCGTCGACGCACCCGACTACGACGCGTACGCCGAGCTGCTGAACGGCGACTGGGTGCGGCGCGTCTTCGCCGAGGCGAAGATCTTGGCGGGCGTCGGCGACATGCAGCGCTGGTACGCACTACTCGATGACCCGGCGTACTACGAGGAACTCCGCGATCGAGTGGAGATCCGCTTCACGCCCACGGCGAACTCGCACTTTGCGATCGATGAGCCGGTCGCGTTCGACCTCGAGCTCAAGAACGCGGGCACCTTGCTGGTCCGCGTCTTCGAGATCCACACGCGCAACTTCCACCGCGAACAGCAGCGCGAGATCGACGTCGCGATCGATCTGGATGGCTTGGTCGCCAACGAGGAGCGCGAGCTCGCCACGGAGCCGAACCCGCTGCGGCGCACCACGCAGCGGCTCGAGTTCCCCAACCTCGATCGCCGCGGAACCTGGATGATCGAGCTCATCGGCAACGGCGTCTCGAGCCGCGCGCTGGTGAAGAAGGGCCGCCTGGGCTACGTCCAGCGCTCGAGCTCCGCCGGCCAGCTCGTGCGCGTACTCGACGAGCAGGGACGCCACCTGCAGGACGCCACCTTGATCCTCAGCGGCCGCGAGCTCTCCGCCGATGCGAACGGCGAGATCCTGCTGCCGTGGTCGACCGCCCCGGGCGAGAAAGCGATCGTGTTGTGCCACGGCGCGTTCTCGACGCTGGAGACGATCGAGCACGCGGCGGAGAGCTATGCCTTGACGGCGGCGATCCACGTCGAAGCCGAAGCACTGCTCCCCGGACGTCGCGCGCCGATCGTCGTGCGCCCGCGCTTGCTCGCGAACGGAGTCCCCGTCGCGGTCGGATTGCTCGAAGCGCCGCGCCTCACGATCACGGCGCGCGACCACGACGGCATCGCGACGAGCCTCGACGTGCCGAGCTTCGCGCTGCACGACGATCGCGAATCGGTGCACGAGATCCTGGTGCCGGAGAACCTCGCTTCCCTCGAAGTGACCCTGCATGGGCGTGTGCCGAGCCTCACGACTGCCGAACCCGTCGAGCTCACCTCCGCGACCAGGAGCTTGGCACGCAACGGCATCGATGCCACCCCGCTGACCCACACGGCGCTGCTCGGCCGCAGCGCCGAGGGCTACATGCTCGATCTCCTCGGCAAGGACGGCGAGCCCAAGCCCGGTCGCGCGGTGACGCTGCACCTCGAGCACCGCGATTTCCGCGACATCGTGAGCACGACGCTGCGCACCGACGAGCGTGGGCGTATCGCGCTCGGCGCGTTGGAGGGCATCGTCTCGGTGACGACGAGCGAGCTCGCCAAACAGAGCCCGCCTTGGCACTTGAGCGCGGGCAGCGAAACTCTGCCCTCGGCCCTGCATGGCGCCGTCGGGGAAACTCTGCGCCTGGCGTGGCCTGCGCGCTACGGCGAACTCACGCGCGCCAACGCCGGACTCGCACGTCTGATCGGAGGCCATCCGCAGCGCGACGAGTTCGAGCGAATGACGGTGGCGAGCGGCTATCTCGAGCTCCGCGACCTCGTCGAAGGCGACTACGCGCTTTGGCTCGGCGAAGTGGAGCGGAGGATCGAGGTGCGCGTGGTTCGCGGCCCGCGCGACGGTGGCTACGTGCACGGTGGCGAGCGTCGCCTCGAGCTCTCAGACGAGCTCCCGCTGCAGATCCTCGTCATCGAGAGCAACGCGGACAGCGTGCGCGTGCGCCTCTCCGGCGCCGGCCGCGAAGCGCGCGTGCACGTGGTCGCGACGCGCTATCTGCCGCCGGAGAACTTCTTCGAGGATCTCCGCGCGAGCTCGCGTCGCGGGCCCGCCCAGCGTTGGATCGAGGACGCGCTCTCGTCCTACCATTCCGATCGCGCGATCAGCGACGAGCACCGCTACATCCTCGATCGCCGCTCCGCGACGATCTACGCGGGCAACATGCTGCGCCGCGCTGGCCTGCTGCTGAACCCCTGGGCGCTCGACGAGGAGGCGACCCGCATGGGTGGCGAGGGTCGAAGCGGCGAGGGCTTCTCGGCGCCTAGCGGTCCCTCGGGTCGCCCGAGCCCCCATCCGAGTCCCAAAAGCACCGCCGTTGCGGAAAGAGCCTTAGGAGCATTCGCGAACCTCGCCTTTCTGCCCGCTCCCGCGCCGCTGCTCCTCAATCTCCGCCCCGATGCGCAGGGCATCGTGACGATCGGGCGCCAGGCACTCGGCGAAGGTCAGCACCTGCATGTGCTAGCGCTCGACGAGCGCGGCGACATCTACGCGACGCTGGCGCTCCCCGAGCGCGCCTTGCAGCCGCGCACGCAGCAGCTCGCCCGCGCGCTCGACCCCGCGCAGAAGCTCGCCGAGCGGCAGAAGATCGAGTACCTGGCCGCTGGCGCTGAGGCCGTGATCCCGGACCGGCGCGTCTCGAAGTTTGAGACCTTCGGCTCGCTCGCCGAAGTGCACCGCCTCTTCCGCACGCTCTCGGCGAACGAGGAGCTCGCGCGCTTCGCCTTCGTGCTCGATTGGAGCGAGCTGGAGCCCGAGGAGAAGCTCGCCCGCTACGCCGAGCACGCCTGCCACGAGCTGCACTTCTTCCTCTACCGCAAGGACCGCACGTTCTTCGATGCGATCGTGCGGCCCTACCTCGCGAACAAGGCCGCGAAGACCTTCCTCGACGAGTGGCTGCTCGAGGCCGATCTCTCGCGCTACCTCGAGAGCCGCGCGTTCGCCGAGCTCAACACCTTCGAGAGGATCCTCCTCGCGCAGCGCTTCCCCGCCGAGCGCGCGAACATCGCGCGCGCGCTCCGCGAGACGCTCGAGCTCAGGCCGCCCGATCCGGAGCAGGACCAGCGGCTCTTCCGCCGCGTGTTGGAGAGCGAGGCGCTGAGCCACGGGTTCGCCTGGGGGGATCGCGGCGAGATCGAGCCGCAGGGCAACACGCTCGGAGAAGACAAGTTCCGACTCGTCGATCCGAAGTTCCAGCGCAACGATGCCTCGTCGTCCCGCGCCCCCAAGGATGCCTTCGAAGTCGTCCCCATGCACGAAGAAGGGCTCGCGGAGGTCGAGGAAAGCCTGAAGGACGTCGCGAAGGCCGATCTCCCGAGCTTGAGCCGCGAGCTCGAGCTGCGGAAGTCCGCCCGCGGGCTCTACCGCGCACCGGAGACCACGCAGCGCTACGTCGAGTCGAACTACTGGAAGCGCCGCATCGAAGAGCAAGGAGCCGCGTTGATCGGGCCGAACGCGTTCTGGCTCGACTACGCCCTCGCGAGCGATGGCGCGCGCTTCGCCTCGCCGCACTTCGCGCAGGCGAGCACCTGCTTCGCCGAGATGCTGCTCGCCCTCGCGGTCCTCGATCTCCCGCTCCGAGCCGACGAGCCCGAGATCCAGATCGACGGCGTGCAGATCACGCTGCGCCCGAAGACTCCTGTCCTGCTCGTGCGCCAGGAGATCGCGCCCGCGCCGGCCGCTCCGGCGGACGCGGCACCCGTGCTGGTGAACCAGAGCTTCTTCCGCCTCGACGATCGCTACCTCTTCGAAGGCAACGAGCAGCGCGAGAAGGTGGTGCGCGAGGAGTTCCTGAGCGACGTCGCCTACGGCGCGCAAGTCGTGATCACGAACCCGAGCTCTGCGCCGCGGAAGCTCGAGCTACTCCTGCAGATCCCGCAGGGCGCGTTGCCGGTGACCCGCGGGTTCGTGACGCGCGGCGTCAGCGTCGTGCTGCAGCCCTACGCTACACAGGCGCTCGAGTACGCGTTCTACTTCCCCGGCACCGGCGAGCGCGCGCACTACCCGGTGCACGTCGCGAGCGCCGGCGCCATCGTCGCCGCGGCGGCGCCGATCATGTTGAAGGTCGTCGCCGTACCGAGCACGTTCGACACGAGCTCGTGGGCGCACGTCTCGCAGAACGGCTCGAGCGCGGAAGTGCTCGCCTTCTTGAGCACCGCGAACTTGCAGCGCCTCGATCTCGGGAAGATCGCCTGGCGCTGCCGCGAGCGCGGCTTCCACTCCGAGGTGCTCCGCCTGTTACGCGCGCGGAAGCACTATGACCACCTCCTCTGGTCGTACGCGATCCAGCACCGCGACGAAGCGGGGCTCCGCGAGTTCCTGAGCCATGCCGACCGCTTCCTCGCGAGCTGCGGCAGCGCGCTCGAGGCGGAGCTACTCACGATCGATCCGGTCGAGCGCAAGACCTACCAGATCGTCGAGTTCGAGCCGCTGGTGAACGCGCGCGCGCACCGCTTCGGCCGCGAGCGCACGATCCTGAACGAAGGTGTCGCGCGCCAGTACCTCGCGTTCCTCGACATCCTCGCGCATCGCCCTTCGATCGGCGCTCTCGATCGCTTGGGCCTCGTCTACTACCTGCTGCTGCAAGAGCGCTTCGAGGAGGCGCTCGCGCACTTCGCGGCGATCGACGCGACGCAGCTCGCGACGAAGCTGCAATACGATTACCTCCGCGCCTACCTCGCGTTCACGACGGGCGACCTCGCGACGGCGCGCCGCGTCGCCGCCGCGCATCGCGAGCACCCGGTCGCGCGCTGGCGGGCCCTCTTCGGCGAGGTCTTGAAGCAGGCCGACGAAGCCGAAGGCAAGCTCGCCGCGGCGGGTGCCAGCGAAGATCCCGTCCGGCAGCAGACCGACCTCGCCGAGCGCGAACCCTCGCTCGAGCTCGCCGTGGAAGGCAGCGCCCTCCGCGTGCGCTACCGGAACATCGCCCAGGCGCAGCTCAGCTTCTTCGCCATGGACGTCGAGCTGCTCTTCTCGACGCGCCCCTTCGTCGATCAGGCCAAGGGCTCCTTCGCCTACGTGAAGCCGAACCTGAGCCGCGCGCTCGAGCTGCCCGCTGGGCAGAGCGAGCTCGCGCTCGAGCTCCCGGCGGAGTTCCGCGCGAAGAACGTGTGGATCGAGCTCACTGGTGGCGGGCTCGTGCGCCGCACCCCCTTCTACGCGAACTCGCTCGCCGTGCGCTGGATCGAGAGCTACGGCCAGGTGCAGGTCAGCGACTCCACTTCGAGTCAGCCGCTGCCAAAGGTCTACGTGAAGGTCTACGCGAGAGAGCCGGGTGGTAAGGTGCGCTTCCACAAGGATGGCTACACCGATCTCCGCGGTCGCTTCGATTACGCTTCGATCTCCGGCGAGGGCGCC
>JAEUHW010000154.1 GCA_016793245.1 Planctomycetota bacterium | reverse complement strand
CGTCTCGCCGAAGCCCGGTGCCGTCCTCGCGCCCGACGCGCTGCGCTTGGAGCTCCGCGAGTCGCTGCCCGAGTTCATGATCCCCGCGCGCGTGATGGCGCTCCCCGAGCTCCCGCACACGCCGAACCAGAAGATCGACCGGAAGGCCCTGCCCGATCCCGAGCAGCTCGCCGCCCCCAAGGCCCCGTCGAACACCAAGCTCGAGGACGATCTCGAACGCGCCATCGCCGCCATCTGGGCCGAGGTGCTGACGCTCCCCAGCGTCGGCCGCGACGACAACTTCTTCGACCTCGGTGGCCACTCGCTGCTCACCGTACAGGTGCAAGGGCGCTTGAAGCGCCAGCTCGAGGTCCACGCCTCGATCACCGACCTCTTCCGCTTCCCCACGGTGCGTTCGCTCGCGGACTTCCTGCGGAAGTCCGGCGATCCGGCGGCGAGTGCCACGACGGTTTCGGCCGAGCGCGTGCAGGCGCGGCAGGAAGGGCTCGATCGGCGGCGCGCGTTGCTGCAGCGGAGGCAGCCGGGGCGGTCGTAGGCGTCCCGGAGCGAAGGACGCGACGCAGACAATTCAGTCGCCACCGGCGACCGCTTTTGCTCCAATTCGGTCGCCATGAACGACCGAATCCTCTCCGCCATCCGCGAGAAGCTCGGGGACGCCATCAGCTTCGAGCTCCCGCCTCACACGCCGCGAGACGTGGACACGGCCGAAGTTCCTGGCAAGGTCCGCGCCGTGATCGGGATGCGTCGGGCGGGCAAGACGACCTTCCTCTTCCAATGCCTGGCGGATCGATTGGCCGCCGGCATCGAGCGCGAGCGACTGCTCTACTTCAACTTCGAAGACGAGCGGCTCGAGGGACTGCAGGCCGCGGACCTCGGCGTCCTCCTCGACGAGTATTACCGCAGCTACCCGCAGCACCGCCGTGGTCAGCGCGTGACCTGGTGCTTCGACGAGATCCAGCTCGTCCCCGGATGGGAGAAGTTCATCCGCCGCATGCTCGACAGCGAAAAGGTCGAGATCTTCGTCAGCGGCTCTTCGGCGAAGATGCTGAGCCGCGAGATCGCGACCACGCTTCGCGGCCGCGCGTTGGAGACCGTGATCACGCCGTTCAGCCTGCGCGAGTTCGGACGCGCACACGGGCGGAAGATCCCCGCCGATCCCTTCGTGCTCAGCGCGCGCGAGGTCTCGGCCTGGGAAGCCTGCTTCGAGAGCTACCTCGAGATCGGCGGGTTCCCCGAAGCTTCGCGCGCGGATCTCGCGCCGCAGCGCGCCGAGCTCTTGCAGGGGTACGTCGAGAGTGTGCTCTTCCGTGACGTCGCCGAGCGCCACGGCATCGCGAACCTGGTCGCGCTGCGCGCCTTCGTGCGCCAGCTCGTGCGACAGCCGGCCCGCAGCTTCAGCGTGAGCAAGATGCACGCCGACTTCCGCTCGCGCGGGATCGGCGTCGCTAAGGAGACCTTGCTCGCCTTCCTCGATCATCTGGAAGACGCCTTCCTCTGCTTTACCTTGCCCGTGGCGACGGACTCGGAGCGACGTCGCCAAGTCAATCCGCGGAAGCTCTACCTCGCGGACCACGGTCTCGCCGCGGCGCATCAGGTGCGCGCGCACACCGATCGCGGCTTCCACGTCGAGAACCTCGTCGCCTGCGAGCTCCTTCGCCGCGGACACGCCCTCGCGTACGTGAAGACCAGCTCGGGCCGCGAAGTCGACTTCCTCGCGACGACGCGCGAGGGCGAGCAGACGCTCGTGCAAGTCGTCGATGATCTGGGCTCCGCCGACACGCGCGAGCGCGAGCTCGCGGCTCTGGCCGAAGCGACCGAGGAGCACCCCGACGCGGAGCGACTCCTCTTGGTGAGCGGTCCGATCCCGCGAGGCTGGCAAGCGCCGAAAGGCCTCGAGGTGCAAGCACTCTGGCGCTGGCTCCTCCGCCCACTGTACAGATAAGGTGCCAGGCACCTTATCTGTACAGTGACATTGCGCGGAAGGTCAGGCTGACGCGGGGCGATTGCACGCGCTTCCGCGCCGGCACCGCGTGCACGAAGTGCTGCTGCGTGGTGCCCCACATCACGACGAGCGAGCCGTGCGCGAGCGCCACCGACGCCACGCGTTCGCCGCGCGGTCCCTTGCGATACAGCACGAAGTCGCGCTCCGCGCCGAGCGAGAGCCCCGCGATCGCGCTCCCCGCGACGATGTCGCGCTCATCGTCGGCGTGCTTCCCGAGCGCCGCCTCCCCATCGGGATAGTAGTTCGCGAGCGCGAAGTCGAAGCGCGTCGCGCAGAGCGAGCGCACGCGCTCGACGACCGGCCGCAAGAGCTCGGGCCAAGGTTCCGCTCGCCGCTCGATCCCGGAGTAGCGATAGCTCCGCCCCGCCTCGCCGAACGCACACGTCCTCCGCCGCACCTCGCGCACGACGCCGAACATCACCGGCGCTTCGCGCTGCCACGGTGCGCGCTCCAGCATCCAGGCGAGCAGCGCGTCGGCTTCGGCGCGCTCCAAGAACCCCTCGTGGGTGCTCAGCGACGCTCCGAGCGCCGCGTCCTCGAACACCAGCTCCATCGACATGGCAGAACTCCAGGCCAGGGACTCAGAAAGCTAGGGCGCCAACGCCGTGGCCGGGGCCATTCGCTCGAGATTTTGCCCGCCCCGCGCGTGGAGATCGCGACCTTCGATAGAGCTACCAGACGCTATTCGACGCCGATGACTCACGCGGGACCGCTTCGCGCCGTGCTCCTGTGTCCTCCTACGCCTCGAGGCCGAGCTCCGAGCTCGGCCTCGAGCTGTTCCACGCTCGGGAGCTTCCCTTGCAGCTCCAAGGGCAAGGCTCGACGCAACTCGAACTGCGAGACCGCCATCGGCTGCGTCGTGCCGCGCAAGGCGTACTCGGCGACCGTGGCATCGCGGTCCTTGCAGAGGATGAGGCCGATGCTCGGCTGGTCGTCGGGGTGCCGCAGGAGCTCGTCGACGGCAGAGAGATAGAAGTGGAGCTTGCCCATGTGCTCCGGTCGGAAGCTTCCTGCTTTCAACTCGATCACGACGAAGCAGCGCAGCTTCAAGTGATAGAAGAGCAGGTCGATGCGGAACTCCTCGCGCCCCACCTGGAGCGGCACCTGGCTCCCGACGAACGCGAAGCCTTGACCGAGCTCCAGCAAGAAGTCGCGGATCTGCCGCACCAACTCGCGCTCGATCGCGCGCTCCTCGGCGTCGTCGGCGATGCCGAGGAAGTCGAGCAGGTAGGGGTCCTTCAACGTCTCTCGCGCGAGGTCGGATTGCGGCGCGGGGAGCGTGGTCGCGAAGTTGGTCGTCGCGCTGCCGCGGGCCTCGAAGAGTCGGCGCTCGATCTGGAGGACGAGGACGTTCCGGCTCCAGCCGTGCTCGAGGGCTTCTCGGGCGTACCAGAGACGTTGGTCGGGGTCGCGGAGCTGCTCCAAGAGACGCACGTTGTGACCCCACGGCAATTGTGCAACAAGCTGTTGCACAATTGCCGCGTCGGGCCAGGCTCGGGCGAATCGGCGCATGTACTTCAGGTTTCGAGCCGAGAACCCCCGTAAATCGGGGAACTCCGTCCTCAAGTCGAGTGCGAGTCGCTCGATGACCTGGGTTCCCCAGCCGAGCCGCTCCTGCCGTTCCAGGATCTCCCGGCCGATCGACCAGTACAGCAGGACGAGCTCGCGGTTCACCGCGAGGGCGGCGCGGACGCGGGCGGTGCGCACGCGCTCCTTCAGGTCGCGGAGGAGGTCGTCGTAGCCCTCGGGGCGCTGGAGGGGGTGGATGGACATGGAGCGCGGTCCGGATCGAGTGGCGCCTCGTGAGGACTGACCGGGCGACGACCGCGGCAGCCGCGGCGCCTCGAGGCGAAAGGCCGCGAGAGCCGGACGGGATCGGGCTTCGCCGGTTACGCGCTTCATTCGCCTGTCTCCGGATGCCGTGCCGCCCTCAGTTCTGCCGTCTCCGAGCGCATCCCAGCCTGCTCTCAGCACTGCCGCTTCGGCGGAGTCGAGCCGGCTTCACGCAACGAGCCATTCGTGCAGGGACCGCTTGCACCATGGCCACACGCGAAAGAATGCCTCCACGCGCAATCCCAAGAGCGGGCTCCTGCTGCGCTCGGGCTCGAGAGGCGCACCCGCGTGCTGACGACGGAGAACCTGCATCGCGCGCCCTGCGAGCCGGCGGCGGCGTGAGGGGCAAGGCGGTGCTATGCCGTGGGCCGGCCTTCCGGCGGAACGCACCCGAGCAGCATCAAGCGGTGTTCTTCGAGCACTCGTTCTCCATCGGGCACGTCCAGGCAGTCGTCGAACTCGAGCGCGAAGCTACCCTTGCCGAGAGCCCGCAGGTCGACCTGCACTCCGGCTCCGACGCGCGGCAGCCCTTCGGTATCGTTCGCTACGAGCAGGCCCCAGCGCGCCCTGGTAGCGCAGCGCGCTGCTGCTTCTTCGAGATCGAGCCGAGCCCAACCGCGCAGGACGCCATCGCGCAGCAGGAGCTGGCCGCAGCGCGCAACGGAACCCAAGTGTTCCGCCTTCTGCTCGTAGATGCAAAACAGCGCGCCAAGCTCGAGGACCCCTTGGAACTCGAGCCGGTTCTCATTCTCTAGCAGGCATGCGCGAAGGTAGAGGACCGTGGCGTCCGCACGCAGCGATTGGATCCTCGCGAACCCCTGCTCCGCGAGGGCCTGCTCTTCGTCGGAGCGCTGCGCGCGCCGCGAGCAGCGCTGCATGCTCCGCGCGCGGAAGTCCTCGAGTCTCTGTTCTCCGAGTGCGGAGAAGGCAAAATCCGCCAGCTCGTGATCCAAACGCGCCGCGCTCGGCTTCGGCTCCTCGTGATATCTATCCTCCGTCGGGGAGCGATGAAAGTCATGCGCTCGCGCGCGCACCTTCTGCTTGTGGAGTCGCCTCTGCTTCGACAGCGGAAGCATGCTCTCGCACTCGAGTCCGAAGCCTCGAGAGAGCAAGAGGCCCTCGGAAAGGAAGCGCTCGTCACCGGACCTTTGATAACGCGACCAGTAGTGCTGCAGCACTTCTTCCGCGATCGCAACCCCATAGCGATCGCGGAGAGCCTGGCGGTGGCGTTCCGACCACACATGCTCATCCATCGCGTCGAATCCTCTTCTGAACCAAGGCGAGGACGCCCGTCACGCCAAGGCTAGATGGGCGTCCGCCAGTCGTCTAGATCGGCAATGGCTGTGAGTAGAGCTTGGCCGAGCCATGGTCCCCTCTTCGGCGCGGTATGCGCATCGACCACGTCAGGCAGCATCCCGTGCCTCGTAACGCAACCAGCGAGCGGCGAGAGCTCTCCGCGCTCACCACCACGCGAGCGAGTCTGTCGCACTTCGCTCTTCGGCTCTTCGTGGCCCTCTCGCTCGCCCGAATCCAACGTGACGACGGCTCGGCACGGGCCGTCAGCCGGAGTTCGGCCGCTGCGCAGATCCAAAGTGCAATCCCGCTGCACTTCCAGAAGCTACATAGACGGCTGGCTTTGCGTGCACCGACCGCGGGGGGCTCGCGGGCAGGACGAAGGGCGAGGGCCGGCGTCGCGACGATCACCGTGTCGCCAGCGGATCTCGCCGGCAACACGGGGCCTTGGATCGGCGTGTTCGCAGGTGGGCTCTCGAGAAGCTCGCTCGGTAGCTCGATGCGCGTGCTGCCGCGGCGCTTCACGATCGTGCGGAGCTTGGTGTGTCGCCGTTGGCGCTTGGAGCAACCACCTCGGCAATGCTGGCGGTCTGGAAGCTCTCGATCTCGATAGCACCGTGGAAGGCGGTGAGAACATGCCAGAGCGGGAGCTGCGCGCGCGCCTAGTACCCGATCGGCGCGCCCCCCTTCCCCAGGCGCTCGCCGGTATCGGCGTCGAGGAACTCGACGATCACGCTATCGCCTCCCGAGTCGCCTGGCAGGACCGGGCCTTCGATCGGCGTGTTGGGTGTGGGGTTCTCGACGAGTACGCTCGGCAGCTCGGTGCGCGTGCCGTCGCGGCGCTTCACCGTCGTGCGCACCTTGATGCGCTCTCTCCCTTCACCCAGCAGACTGAGCTGCAGCGGAGCTCCAGCGCGAGAGCCCTCGATCCTCACTTCCGAGCCGTTCGCCCCAAGGCTACTGGCCGCGGTTGCGACGACGTTCGTCAAGATCAGCAACGTAGCGAGTCGCATCGATCCGGACCTCGGGAACGCTCGTGGTACTGCCCAGGTGATCGCAGACGAAGCGACAGACGTCGAGGTAGTTGTCGCTGCACAGATAGAGCGTGCTCAGCAAGCTCCGCGCGACCAGCAGATCGTTCTCCTGCGCCGCGGTGAAGTACGTCACCTCGAAGATCATCGGCAGGACGAAAAACGGATCTTCGCTGTCCTTCGCCAGGTTCAGCAGCTCGAGCTTCTCGTCCACCGTCCGGAGGTTCCACCAGTTCACGAGATCCGTATGGCTCGTGCGCTCGCGCTTCAGCAGGAAGAGCTCGGGGTCGCGGTAGTAGGAGCGCAGCTCGACTCCGTCGGGGAACTTCCGCTGGGCCCACGACTGCCGCATCTCCTCCATCGAGATGGTGGCGATGTCGCGCTTCGTAGACGCTGCGGCGGGAGCAGCGAAGTATGGCCGCGCGAGGAAGGTGCCTCCCGTCGCAAGCGCGAGCACAGCCGCCGCGCTGAGCGCGAAGCGCACGAGGCGCTGCTTCTGCTCGCGGCGGACGAGCAGGTTCATCGGAACGTCGGCATCTACGGGATCTGCCCAGGTCACGGCCTCGTGGCCGCAGCCTTGGCAGAAGATGCCGCATTCATCGCGCACCATCCTCCGGCCGCACTTCGCATGCGGGCAGTAGAGGTCGGTGGCCATCACGTCGGGGCGAGCCATGACGGAATCTCCCAGGGGCTATCCAGGAGTCGGAGCCTAATCCGCTGAACCTGAGATCGGCAAGGGGGATCTCGGGAGGCGAGGGAGTTTCGTTCGGGGTTACTCAGGGGTAGCGCTGACCACTGTACAGAAGAGGTGCCTGGCACCTTATCTGTACAGTGGAGTCAGAGGGTTTCGGCGATCGCGAGCAGCTCGGCGGTCGGCTCGGCGAGGCGGCGCAAGCTGGCGTTCTCGAGGAAGCGGAGCACCTCGTCGAAGCCGAGCGCGCGGCGCACGAAGTCCCAGCGGAGTTCGGTCGGGAGATGGCGCGCCAGCGGACCAGGCTGCGCGAGCTCTTCGAGCTTCGGAGCGCGTTCGTCGAGGAAGCGCGCGTAGAAGTCCTCGTCGATCGCGGGCAGCATCTCCAGCGGCTTGCCGAGGTGGAGCACATAGGGGTTCGCGCGCAGGACGGGGATCGAGCGCTGCTCGCGCAAGAGCGCTTGCAAGAGCTCGAAGCCGGCGGTGCCGAGGCCGTGGAGGAGGAGCCAGCTCTGCGAGCCACGCGCGAGGAGGAGCTCTTGCGGCGCGAGGCCGAGCCCTTCGACGACGGCGCGCGCGAGCCGCAGCGAGATCACGGCCGCGGCGCGGGGAAGGAAACGCGCTGGCTCGGCGCTGTCGCTCGCGTCGGTGAGATAGCGGCCGGCGACCTCGCCCGCGAAGTCGCGGCGGCTGCCGCCGATGCCGAACTTGCGGCCCGGGACTTGATCGACATGACCGAGCGAATCGCCGGTCATGCGATCGACGACCTCGATGCCGGGGTTGTCGTCGATGTTGGAGTGCAAGGTGCCGCGCTCGTAGCGGAGCTCGGTCTGCTCGGTCGGCACCCAACGCCGCGCGCCGCTGCGCTCCAGCAGCTCCGCTTCCACCAAGGCGTCGAGCACGCCAACGAGCACTTCCGCGTCGATCTCGCGAGCGAGCGCAGGAGGGACGATCGCGGCGAGCTCGCTGCGCTCGAGATAGCCTTGCGCCGCGGCGAGCACGAGCGCTTGCTGAGCCAGCGTCGAGAGGCGGAACGCGTAGGGCGGAGCGCACAGTTGGCCGGCCTTGCCGAGCTCGAAGAGCTTCCGGAATAGGAACTCCTCTCCGGCATCGCTCGCGCAGTAACCGGCGCGTGTCGTGTCGCCGCGCCGTCCACCGCGCCCGATGCGCTGCAAGAGGCCCGCGACGCTGGAGGGCGGACTCGCGAGCAGCACGTAATCCACCGTGCCGATGTCGATGCCCATCTCGAGTGTCAGCGTCGCGAAGCAAACGCCGACGGGAGCGCTCTGGAACAAACGCTCCGTGCGCTCGCGGCGGATCTTCGCCAGCGAGCCGTGGTGCGCGTAGACGTGCTCGCCGAAGCGCGTCGCGCCCGGGAGAGCCGCCGCGTAGCGCTCGACGGCGTTCCGCGCGTTGCAGAAGACGAGCAGCTTCTTGAAGCCGGCCTCGGCGAGCTCGTCGAGGTGCAGCGCCATCGCGGCATTCGAGGAACCCGCGAACGCACGCCCGAGGATCGTGCGCGCGCCCGGCACGACCGCGATCGCCGCGTCGCGCAGATAGCGCGCGGCGAGCGTCTCCGGCGCTTCGACGGTGGCGCTAGCAGCGACGCGTTGCACCGCTCGTCCCGCCGCGAAGTCGAGGCGCTGCAGCAGGAGCCGCAGGTGATCTCCGCGCGGCGTGCCGTCGAGCACGTGGATCTCGTCGACGACGACGACTTGCAGCGCTCGCAAGAGCGCGGCGCGCCGCGCGAGGATGGAGTCGAGCGCCTCCGGTGTCGTGACGACGACGCTCGGGAAGTGCCCCGCCACGCGCTCTTTGTGCTCGCCGGTGTAACGCCCGAACGAGAGCTCGACGAGCTGCATCGGGCCTTCTAGGCGGCGCTTCAAATCGTTCGCGAGCGCACGTGTCGGGCACACCACGACCACGGCCGCGCTGGGTCGCCCCGCCGCGATCGCGATCTCCGCGGCAGGGGCGGCATAGGCCTCCGTCTTGCCGCTCGCCGTCGCGGAGCAGAGCAGCGCATCGCGGCGGTGGAGGATCGCGGGGATCGCGCGGCGCTGGATCTCGCGCAGGTTCTCGAAGCGTCCGAACCAGGGACCGAAGGTGTGCGGCAGCAGGCGGCGATCGACGGGTGAATCCATCAGAAGGGCGCGATGTCTTCGGAGCGGGGCGGCTGATTCAGGTGCGGGAAGCGCGGCGCCAGGCGCAGCGCATCCAAGTGATACACCGCGGCGCGCACCGCGAAGCGGAAGCTGTCCTGGCTTGCGTCGAGCTCGCGCGGCAGCACATCGACGATGCCCTCCAGCGCCTCCTCGGCGAGCTCGAAGCGCGGATACGCGCGGCGATAGACCCCGGCGACCTTCAGCACCAGCGCGCGCAGCCACTTGCGCTTCAACGGTCCGAGCTCGATGTCGTAGCGGCGGCTCAGCGTCACGCCTTGGAACAGGTAACGAATCTCGCCGAGGGGCGTCAGCGCGAAGACGGTGGTCAGAGGATGATCGTCGGCGAAGCGCAGCGGTAGCGCTCGGTGGATCGACTGCCCTCCGCGATAGAGATAGTCGGGGTCGAAGCTGAGATCTTCTCGCTCCATCGTGATCGCCGCGAAGTGCTTCAACACCTCGAACGCGTGCAGATAGTCATTCGCGTCATAGACGTCGACGCGCTCGACCTCGTCGAAGAGCAGCACCAAGCCCTTCATCCCGGCGTCGCGTGCCCAGCACGCCCAGGTGCTGAGCAGCAGCGAGTACATGCGGCCGTAGGTGCGAAAGTCCGACATCGTGAGCGGGCTCTGTCCGCGCCAGCCGATGCGATCGAGCTCCCAGCGCACCATGTGCATGGGCACGTCTTCACCGGCGACGTAATCGCGAAGCAGTGCGAGCGCGGGTTCATCTTCGGATCGCAGCGCGTGCAAGTATGGGCTCAGGAAACGGCTCGCGCGCGCGCCGTTCCCCTCGTAGTGCTCACGGCTATCGCGGAGGCGTTCCAAGAGCGGCTCGAAGCCGCGGCCGAGCAGCCCCGGGAGCTGCAAGCGCTGCAGCAGGGCGCGATAGAGCCGTAGCGGCTTGTGCAGCGGTTGCTCGTGGAGATCGAGCACGATGCGGGCCGTGGCATAGCCGAGGTCGAGCGCCGCCTGCTCGGCGATCTCGAGGAAGTGCGTCTTGCCCTCGCCGTAGTCGCCCCAAACGACGCGACAACCGCTCCCTCCCGCGAGCAGCTCATCCAGGCTCTTCAGCGATTGCTCGCGCCCCACCGTGTATTCGCGGACGCCGCGAGCGGGAACGACGCCGGTGCGCAAGGCCTCGACGACTTGCCACGGCTCCGCTGCCGTCTCGACGTCGGCGGAGATGTAGAGCGGCGTCTCGGCGGTGGGCGTCGCCGCGCTCGGTGCCGGCTGCGGCGCGAACGCGCGGAGCTCGGAGCGCATCACCGTACGCGGCAGCGTGGGCTCGTCATCGAAGCGCACGCGGGCCTTGCCCGTGATGGTGAGCATCAGGAACTCACCCGGCCCCCAGGTCGGGTGCACCACGCGATCGCCGCGCTTCACGTGATCGCCTCTCAGAACTCGGTCTCGCCGGACAGCATGGGCTCGATCGAGACGCCGCCTTGGAGCTCGCTCTCCTTCACCGCGCTCTCGCCGCCGCGACGCTGTCGCTCGAGCAGGCCGACCGCGGCCTTCACGAACTCGCGCCGGACCCCGCTCTCGAGCGCTTTCGCGGCGAAGCTCTTCGCGAGCTTCCGCAGGTTCGCGCGCTGCAGCTCGCCCTCGAGCGCGTTTCCATGCACGTGCTGCTCGAGCTCGAGGAGCTTCCCGCCGATCTGGAAGAGCAGCTCCTCCGGCGCCAACGCGAGATGCTCCAAGTCGATGATCGGCTCGAGCGGGCTCAACGCCGAGAACTGCGCCGCGCGCTTCAAGCGCTGCGCCAGCGCGGGGTACTCGGGCACGATCGTCGTGAAGAACTCGGGCGGCACCGCGTAGAGCCAGAGCACGCCGGGCAAGTGCGACTGACCACAGTAATCGATCATCTGGCGCAGGTTGTCCCCGATCTCGCGGCGGCGCCGGACCCCGAGGCTCATGTTCCGATCCATCTCGTCGAACATGAGCACGGTGCCGGGCATCCCGAGCGCCGTCAGGCACTGCGCGAGCGAGCGCAGCCAGCGGAAGGCGACGTCATCGGTGAGCGCTTCGCGCAGGCGATACGGCGCCGTCTCGTCGGCAGGGACGCCCTCGCCGAGCAAGACATCGCCCAGGATCTCCTGCGCGTCCAGATTGCCATCGACGATGGCCTGCAAGAAGAGCCGCACCGCGCGATGCACGGTGGCGCTCTCGATCGGACGCTCTTGGAACTCCTCGCGCAGCCAGCTCGCGAAGGCGTCCTTCCCGTTCTCCTCGATGCGCCGCTGCGCGATCTGGCGCAGCACCGAGCGCACGCCCGCGTGCGGCTCTTGCTCGAGCTCGGCGACCGGGTACTCGAGGCGCGCGGCGACGGCCTGGTAGATCTTCGTCGGCTGATCGAACGGGCACTCCTTCGGCGAGAGGCCGACCAGCGAGGTCGCGAAGCCCTCGCTCCAGGCGAGCTCGCGCATGCAATGCAGGAAGTGCGTCTTCCCGCCGCCGAAGGTGGCCTGCACGAGCTTGAACGCCGAGTTCCGCCCGCTGGCCTTGATGGGGCGCAAGTACTCGTCGCGCAAGAGCTCCAAGATCGCGTCGGTGCCGACGTTCACGAAGCGCGCGCCGCGCTCCGGCGGCTGACCGTTCGTGCCCATGCGGTCCACGATGTGGGCGGCGAAGCCCTTCGGCAGATCCTCGATCTTCTGCATCGCGTCTCTCCTTGCGCCGCGGCGGCTACTCGGCCGCCGTAAAGTACACGGTGAGCTTGAACTCGCCTTCGCCTTGCTCGTTCTCGAGCCAGACCGAACGGTTGCGATTCGACGCGCTGGTGCCCGTGGCTACGCCGAAGTTCAAGCGCTGGCCGCCCTGCACGAGCTTGCCCGCGCGCTGCAACTGCAGCACATCGAACGCGAAGCGCGCGCGCGTGTACTCGCGGTAGTTCTTGGTGCTCGGACGCCCGCGAAAGCTGTCGCTCTGCATCTGCAACGCGAGCTGCGGCAAGAACTGCAGCAGCTCCACGCGTTCGGCCGCATCGGGCCCACCGAGGCTCTTCGCTGCGCGCCAGGCGCGCTGACACGCCGTGAAGAACACCGCGGGATCGAAGCCCTTCTGCAGCTCCGCCAGCGCTTCTTCGCGCGCCTCGAGGATCGCTTTCGCATCGGCAGCACAGACGGCGAGCGGCTCCTTCGCAAAGCGCAGCTCGGCGCGGCCCTTCTCGCGATCGATCACGACGCTGAGCGGCGCAATGCGCACCTCCACCGGCTCCTCGCGGCTCACCACCCGCAGGCTGATGCCGCGGCTCTGGCACTCTCCGATGAGCTCCGTCGAGAGCCGCTCTCGCAAGTGCTGGCGACGCAGCTCGATCTCGCGGCGCGCGGCCTGCACGAGTGCCAGCCCTCGCGAGCTCGCCACGCCGAGGGCCGCGAGCTTGGTCTCCAACTTCGCGAGCTTCTTCAGCGCCGCGACCAGATCGCTGCTCTCGAGGAGCTTCGGCAGGGGACGCAACGCCGAGGCGACTTTGGCGAGAGAGCGCTGCTCCTCGGCCAGAGCGCGCACGCCCTCGGCACAAGAGACGGAGTCGGATTCAGTCGGCAGCTCGGACATTGGACGAGGGGCTCATGGGGACCGCGGGTCAGGTTGCCCGGCGGCGCGGGACCTGTCGAGCGCGCCAACGAAGCAACGCGGATAAATCAGGATTCCGCAACCATCGCGAAGGTCGCGACGCCTATCCCGACGCCGATCCTCCGATCGGTCTTCGCCACCCTCCACGAGCCTCTCTCATGACTGCGTTCTCTCGCTCCCTTCCACTCTTCGGCGCGATCGCCGCGCTTTCCGCCGCGCCCTGCGTGCACGCACAGGACTGGCTGAACATCCCGGTCGCATTCCTGATCGGACCGAACAGCGTGAACATCGGCCGCCCGTCGAGCACTCCAGGCCAGTTGATCGACTCCGGCATCCTCCTGACGCCGAATTCCCCTCCAGGACCCGTCTTCGCCCACAACTTCCTCCTGCCATCCTTCGGCCCGACGACCGCGCCCTTCGGACGCGGACGCATCCCGGGCGGCCCGCCGAACGGCTCGGCGCCGACCTGGGCGAACGACGATGAGGTGGATGCTCTGTCGATGATCAGTTGGCGTACTTGGTTCAAGGTGCGCGTCGTGAACCAAGCCCGATGGCTCTTCTCGGTGACCGCGGGTAGCACAGGCGTCGCCGCGATCACACCCAACGATCTGTTGCTCGAGGCCGCGGGATTCCAAGGACATGCCGACATCTTCCAAGCCGACGTCCCTCAGCTCTTCTTGCCAATCACGACGCCCCCCATCGGGAACCTGCTCTCGATCGATGGCAACGGCGGACTGAACGGCCCGCCGGACTTCGGCTTCGGCCTCGTTGAGCGCCCCGCGGCGAACGACGAGCTGAGTTGCTTCTCGATCGTCGCGAACTCGCTTCGGCAGCTCTACTTCCACTCTCTCTCCCGTTCGCACGCTGCGGCCTACGGATACTCGGGAGCGCATGTCTTCTGGCGCAACCCCGTTACGTTCACCGTG
This sequence comes from Planctomycetota bacterium, assembly GCA_016793245.1. Lineage (GTDB taxonomy): Bacteria > Planctomycetota > UBA1135 > UBA1135 > JADKAF01 > JADKAF01. The sequence goes on along the minus strand of JAEUHW010000154.1, from coordinate 718 downwards.
CTGGGGAACACGGTGCTCGCCGGTACTTACGTTTACCTGCTGCCCTCCGACCTCGGCCTGACCTTCGCGGACGACGTCGACGCTCTCGTGGTTCACGAGAACAAGATCACGGGCTTCCAGCGTACGGGCGGCCTCGTTCTGCCCGACGGAACCATCCCCATCGAAGCGAATGGGGATGCCGAGCACCTGGGGGTCGCCGTGCAGCCCTTTACCGGCGCGTTCACCTCGGACCAGATCTTCTTCTCGGTGACGCCGGATTCCCCGATCGTAGGCACCCTCGACAGCGCCCTCGGCCAGCCCATCAACCCGGGCGACATCCTCACCACGCCGGCGAGCCCTGGCCTCCCTCCGCGCATTGTCGTGCTCGGCGAGCTCTTGGGTCTGCGCACCGTGCGCATCGCGCCTTTCGACATCAATCTCATGGACGACATCGACGCTCTCGACAACATCCCCATCGGCTATTACGACGAGACCCAAGCCCCAGGCTAAGACCTGCCCGTACATGGATCGGTGAGGGTCTCCGATCAGTGTCACTGTACAGTAAAGGTGCCTGGCACCTTTACTGTACAGTGGGGGGTTAGCTCGCGGGGCGGAGGATCAAGGCGCGGAGGTTGAGAGCGCCCTCACCGGGGATGCGCTTCGCGGTCAGACGTACCGCGTCGGCCACGTCACCCGCGGCGAACGTGCCGAGCTCGAGCGTCGCGTAGGTATGCCACGT
>JAEUHW010000134.1 GCA_016793245.1 Planctomycetota bacterium | reverse complement strand
GCGAGCGCCTTGCCGCCCGCGATGCCCGCGAGCGCGATCGCAGCGCAAAGGATGGCGTGGACCTGCGTGCGCCCACCGAGTGCCGCACAGGCCGCGCCCGCGCCGGCGCCGATCCCCCACGCGATCCATCCGATCTCGAAGTTCGCGAAGTGCGAGATCGCGGCCCAGACCAGCGCGCCGAGCAGCGCGGCGCCGGCAGCGGCGGGCAGCGCGAGCGCGCCCCGTGAAGCCTGACCGGCAGAGATCAAAGCGTTATCGTAGGACTCGGGCTCGAGTTCGGGCGACTGCGGATCCATCCTTCCACCTCGTCGAGGGATACGCGCGCATTTCACGCGCTCACCGACGACGAGGCAAGAGCACTGCGAAGGCTTGGTGTGCGGAGCTAGAACCTCTTAGGCTGCGGTCCTTCTTCGGCACCGCAGCTCAACGCCTTCGTTCCCGCGATCTTCATGCACGACACTCCGCACCACCGCACTCGCGCGCTAGCGCTCCTGCTCGCGTCCGCCCTCTCGGGCTCTCCGCTGCTCGCCCAGCAAGCCAAGCCCGAGGGCGACTGGCCCGCCTGGCGCGGGAGCGACGGCAGCGGCTCTGCACCTGACGCCGACCCGCCGATCCGCTGGAGCGAGACGGAAAACCTCGCGTGGAAGATCGCGCTGCCCGGGCACGGCAAGTCGACGCCGATCGTCGTCGGCTCGCGCCTCTTCCTCCTCGCGGCGGAGCCCGGCGCGGAGGCGAGCGCGGAGGAGCTCGCCGAGCGGACGTTGTTCGAAGGGCAGCTCACCGAGGCGCCGAGCACGAAGATGCGCTTCCACGTGCTCGCGTTCGACCGCACGAGCGGCGCTCAGCTCTGGCAGCGCACCGTCGCGGAGCGCCTGCCGGTGGCCGGGATCCACGAGACGAACGGCTATGCGTCGTTCTCGCCCGTCGCGGATGGCGAGCGCGTCTACGCGTCGTTCGGCAGCTACGGCGTCCATGCGCTCGACGCGCAGAGCGGAAAGGTGCTCTGGTCGCACGAGCTCGGGCCGCAGCGCCTGCGCCGCGGTTGGGGCGAAGCGGGCTCGCCCGCGCTGCGCGGCGAGACGCTGGTCGTCGTCGCGGATCAAGAGGCGAACTCTTACATCGTGGCGCTCGATGCGCGCACCGGAGCGGTGCGTTGGAAGCGCACGCGCGACGAGGTGAGCACGTGGACGACGCCGCTCGTCGTCGATGGCGGTGGTACCACCCAGGTGATCGTGAACGGCACGAACGCGGTGCGCAGCTATTCACTCACGAGCGGTGAGGAGCTCTGGAGCTGCGGCGGCCAGACGGTGAACGCGATCCCGTCCGTGGTGAGCGATGGCGCGCTCGCGTTCGCGCTGAGCGGCTATCAGGGGCAAGCGGGAGCGGCGCTCCGGCTCGATCGGCGCGGCGACTTGAAGAGCCTCGCGGACGGCGTGGTGTGGAGCTACGCGCGCGGCACGCCGTACGTGCCCTCGCCCCTCCTCGCCGAGGGCCGGCTCTACTTCCTCGCCGGGAACGCGGGGCTCCTCACCTGCCTCGACGCCAAGTCGGGTGCGGTACAGCTCGATCGCGAGCGGCTGGAGCTGGCCTCGATCTACGCGTCCCCGCTCTTCGCCGGCGGCCGGATCTATGTCGTCGGACGGGATGGCACGACGGTCGTCCTCCGACACGGCGAGAAGCTGGAGGTGCTGGCGGTGAACTCCCTCGCGGACGGCATCGACGCGAGCCCGGTGGCGCTGGGGAAGACCCTCTACCTCCGCTCGGATCGGCACCTCTACGCGCTGCGCGACGCGGGGCGTTGAGCTCCGCCGCTCCGAATTCTCTCTTCGGAGCGACCCGGTCCGCGGGCCACAATGAGGGGTTCGGAGGCCGCCGTCGCTCAGTGTCGGCTGCCCTCTCTCAGCCCTGCTCTCCGCAATGCTCGATCAGATCCAGCGCCGGCGCACCTTCGCCATCATCTCGCACCCCGACGCGGGCAAGACCACGCTCACGGAGAAGCTCCTGCTCTACGGCGGAGCGCTCCAGCTCGCGGGCTCGGTCACCGCGCGCAAGAACCAGCGCGCCACCGCCTCGGACTGGATGGAGCTCGAGAAGCAGCGCGGCATCTCGGTGAGCTCGACGGTGCTCCAATTCGAGTACCGCGATCACTGTATGAACTTGCTCGACACGCCGGGCCACAAGGACTTCTCGGAGGACACCTATCGCGTGCTCACCGCGGTCGACGCGGCGGTGATGGTGATCGACGCGGGGAAGGGCATCGAGAGCCAGACCTTGAAGCTCTTCGAGGTCTGCCGGAAGCGCGGCGTCCCGATCATCACCTTCATGAACAAGCTCGACCGACCGGCGCGCGATCCGTTCGAGCTGCTGGACGAGCTCGAGCGCGTGCTCGGCATCCACGCGATCCCGGTCAACTGGCCGATGGGCAATGGGCCGGACTTCCGCGGGGTGATCGATCGGCGCGAGCAGCAAGTGCATCTCTTCGAGAAGACGCCGCGCGGCGCTTACCGCGCGGCGGTGAAGGTGCGCGGCGTCCACGACGACGGCTTGAAGGCCGAGCTCAGCGAAGATCTGCACAAGCAGCTGGTCGGGGAGCTGGAGCTCCTCGACGGCGCGGGCGCCACCTACGATCGCGAGGCGATCTCACGCGGCGAGCTGACCCCGGTCTTCTTCGGCAGCGCGGTCAACAACTTCGGCATCGAGCTCCTGCTGAACGCGCTGGTCGAGTTCGCACCTTCGCCGCGCCCGCGCCCCGCGCACGGTCGCGTGATCGCGCCGACCGACCCCGGCTTCTCCGGGTTCATCTTCAAGATCCAGGCGAACATGGATCCGCGGCACCGCGATCGCCTGGTCTTCGTGCGCGTCTGCTCGGGCAAGTTCGAGCGGGACATGCTGGTCACGCACACGCGCACCGGCGAGCAAGTGCGCCTCTCCAGCTCGCACAAGATCTTCGGCCGCGATCGCGAGACGGTCGACGAGGCCTATCCGGGCGACATCATCGGCATCATCGGGCGCCCGGAGTTCCGGATCGGCGACACGCTCGCGGAGGACGGCAAGATCGAGTTCGACACGATCCGCGCGTTCGCGCCCGAGTGCTTCAGCTACATCCACAATCCGCAGACGGCGCAGCACAAGCGCTTCTCGAAGGGCTTGGAGCAGCTCCTCCAGGAAGGCGTCGTCCACTCCTTCCTCGTCGACAACGCGCAGCAACGCGTGACGCTGCTTGGAGCGGTCGGGCCGCTGCAGTTCGATGTCGTGCAATTCCGCATGCAGTCCGAGTACGGCGCGGAGTCGCGCCTGGAACGCGCGCCGTGGACCGTGCTGCGCTGGATCGAGAGCGGCACCTTCGATCCGATTGCGCTCGCGACGGGAACCGCGCAAGCGACCGACTCCGAAGGCCGGAAGGTCCTGCTCTTCCACGACACCTGGGCGGTCGAGTACTTCCAGAGCAGGAACACCAAGGTGAAGCTCTCGGCGTTTCCGCCCGCGGTGGAGTGAGACCGCGTCGCCTGTCCTAGGCGAGCTTGCCCAACGCCGCCTCGAAGTCGTTCCAGTGATCGAAGCTCGCCGCGTCGGCGAGCTCGTCGCCCGCGCCGTAGCTCGCTCCCGCGAAGCGCAGGAACGGCACGCCGTGCGCCGCGGCGGCCTCGAGGTCGTGGATGCGGTCGCCGATCACGAGGGCTTTCCGCGTACCGAAGTGCGCGAGCGCGTGCGCGACCATGTCGGTCTTGCTGCGAATGCCCGGCGTCGAGAGGCAGAGCGGCAGGTCGATGCGGGCGCCGAGGCCGGTCGAGCGCAGGACCGCCTGGAGATAGAAGTCCTGGCAGTTGGAGGCGATGGCGAGGCGGATGCCGCGCGCGCGCGCGGCGTCGAGCGCCGCGAGAGCGCCGGGGAAGAGGATGTCGGGACCGAGCTCGCTGCGCAGCAAGCTCGACTCTTCCTCATGGAGCCAGAGGGTCAAGCGCTCGCGTTCGTCGGCGTCGGCATCGGGAGCGAGGCCGGCGATCAGCTCGCGCCAGGGCAGGCCGAGGAGCCGGTCGGTGAACGCGTGCGGCACGGGCTCGTAGGTGCGAGCGCGCGCTTCGGCGAGGCGGCGGAGCACTCGGGTGGCGGCCCGATGGAAGAGCTGCGAAGAAGAGACGAGGGTGCCGTCGAGATCGAGGATCAGCGCCTCGAGCTTCGGCTGGGGCTTCGGCTGCGACGATCGGTCACGGGGCATGGCTTCCATGCTACGCAGGAACGACTACACTTCCACGCCCCATGAGCCGGTTCGCGCGCATCCTGCCCTTCTTCTGGCGCTATCGCGTGCGCATCGGCGCGGGCCTGGCCCTCGTGGCCCTGGTTTCGATCGCCGAGCTCTGGATCCCGCTCCTCTTGAAGGAGGCGATCGATCACCCGCACGACCTCTCGCGCGTGCGCGACTTGGTATTGCTGGTGCTGGCGCTCGGGCTGGGCTCCGGCGTCCTGCGCTTCCTGCAGCGGTGGTATCTGGTCGGGGCCTCGCGCTATGCCGAGCGCGATCTCAAGGAAGCGCTCTTCGAGAAGCTCACGCGCCTCGACCCGCCCTTCTTCCACCAGAACCGCTCGGGCGACCTGCTCTCGCGCGCGACCTCCGATGTCGAAGCGCTGCGCATGTTCTTGGGCCCCGGCGTGATGTACATCGCGAAGCCGATCGTCGCGGTGCCGATCGCTATCGCGCTGCTGCTGCGCGAGGCGCCGTGGTGGGTCGTGCTCGTGGTCGGGATCCCGCTGCTGCTGATCGCGGTGGTGATGCGCCGCCTCTCGCCGCGCTTGGAGCAGGATTCGCTCGCCGTGCAGGAGAGCCTGGGCGCCCTCTCCGACAAGGCGCAGGAGAACTTCTCCGGCCAACGCGTCGTGAAGGCCTTCGGCCGCGAGGAAGCCGAGTGCGCCGCGTGGAGCGGGCTCAGCGAGACCTACCTCGAGAAGAACCTGGCGCTCGCGCGCTCGCGCGCGCGCTTGGGCACCTTGCTCTCCTCCTCGCGCGACTTGGCCGCGATCCTGATCCTCGCGGTGGGCGGCATGGCGATGCTCGGCGCGGACTTCAGCGCCGGCGACTACTTCCTCTTCACGAGCTACGTCGGCCAGCTCTACTGGCCGCTCATCGCGATCGGCTGGTGGCTCGGCATGTACCACCGCGCCGGAGCCGCCGCGAAGCGCCTGGACGCGATCTTCGACGCCGTGCCCGCGGTGCAGTGGCCCGCGCAAGGCCGCGAGCCCGCGCATCCGCGCGGTGAGATCGAGGTGCGCCGGCTCTCGTTCGGTTACTCGCCCGAGCGGCCCATTCTGCACGAGCTCTCGTTCCAGATTCCCGCCGGCACGACGCTCGGCTTGGTCGGGCGCACGGGCAGCGGGAAGAGCACGCTGCTGCATCTCCTCGCACACCTCTATCCCCTGCCGCGCGGCACGGTCGTGATCGACGGCGTCGATCTGCTCGACTGGAGTCGCGCGGGGCTCCGACGCCTCTTCGGCTTCGTGCCGCAGGACGGCTTCCTCTTCGCCGAGACGATCCGCGAGAACCTCGCCTACGGCCGCAGCGAGCCTCCGTCGCTGGAGGAGATCGTGCGCACCGCCGAGCTCGCGCAGCTCGCGGGCGAGATCCGCGGCTTCCCGAAGGGCTACGAGACGCTCGTCGGCGAGCGCGGGATCACCCTCTCCGGCGGCCAGCGCCAGCGCGCCTGCATCGCGCGCGCGCTGCTGCACGATCCGAAGATCCTGGTCTTCGACGACAGCCTCTCCGCCGTCGACACCTCGACGGAGGCGGCGCTGCTCGCGACGCTGCGCGAGGTCGCGCGCGGCAAGACCACGATCATCGTCGCGCACCGCCTCTCCAGCGTGATGGAGGCCGATCAGATCCTGGTCCTCGACGAGGGCCGCATCGTGGAGCGCGGCAAGCACGCGGAGCTCCTCGCGACCGGCGGCTGGTACGCGAAGACATGGAACCGCCAAAGCCTAGAAGGCGAGCTGGAGTCCCTTTGAGCTCCGCCCACGACGAAGACGCGCTGGGCCGCATCGACCGCGCGCTGCTGCGGCGCTTGCTCGCGTACGCGACGCCGCATCGGAGGCTCTTCGCGACCTCCGTGCTCGTGCTCTTCCTCGGCTTCGGCGTGGAGCTCATCGGGCCGACGATCGTGCAGCTCGCGATCGACGGCCCCATCGCCGGCTACCTCGCGGGCACGCTCGACTTCGTCGATGCGCGAGAGGGACTCCTGCTCTGGATCGGCGCCTACCTCTTGGCCCTCGGGCTGATCGCTTGGGTGCGCTACGGCGAGGTGACCTTGATGGCCGCGACCGGCCAAGCGGTCGTGCTCGACATCCGCCGCGCGCTGTTCCGGCACCTGCAGGCGCTGTCCCCGTCCTTCTACGACAAGAACCCCGTCGGCCGCCTGGTCACGCGCGTGACGGGCGACGTCGAGGCGCTGAACGAGCTCTTCACCTCCGGCGTCGTGATCCTGATCCGCGACGTGGTGAAGATCCTGGGCGTCGTCGCGTTCCTCTTCTGGATCCACGCGGGGCTCGCGCTGATCGTCTGCCTCTTCGTGCCGCCGCTGATCGGCCTCTCGCTCGCGTTCCGCAACCAAGCGCGCAGCTCGCACCACCTCGTGCGCGGCAAGAACGCCTTGCTGAACGGCTACACCACCGAAGCCGTGATGGGCATGCGGGTGATCCAGCTCTTCGGGCAGGAGGGCAAAGCGCGCTCGAAGTTCGCGAAGCTGACCGACGACTATCTGCGCGCCAATCTCCGCACCATCTTCTGGTTCGCGCTCTTCTATCCGCTGGTCGAGTTCGTGCTCTACGCGATGGAAGGCACGGTGATCTGGCGCGCCGCGCACGCGATCTCGCTCGATACGCTGACCCCGGGGCGGCTCCTGCAGTTCTGGCTCATCGTCGAAGTCATGGCCGGCCCGATCCGCGAGCTCGGCGAGAAGTACAACGTGCTGCAGGCCGCGATGGCCTCCTCGGAGCGCATCTTCCGCGTGCTCGACACGCCGAGCGAGGTGCGACCGCCCGCCGAGCCGCGCTCGCCGCGCGTCGCGAAGCGCGGCGCGATCCGCTTCGAGCAGGTGGGCTTCTCCTACGACGGCGTGACGCCGGTGCTGCGCGGGATCGACTTCTCCGCCGCCCCCGGCGAGAAGATCGCGCTCGTGGGCGCCACCGGCGCCGGCAAGTCGACGGTGATCTCGCTGCTCGCGCGCTTCTACGACGCGCAGAGCGGGCGCATCACCGTCGACGGCCAGGACGTCCGCGACTACGACCCGCGCGAGCTGCGCCAACGCATCGCGGTGGTACCGCAGGACGTCTTCCTCTTCGCCGGCACGATCGAGGAGAACATCTCGCTCGGCCGCGAGGGCATCGACCACGCGCGCGTCGTGCGCGCGGCCGAAGCCGTGCTCGCCTCGCGCTTCATCGAGCGCCTGCCCGGCGGCTACGCCGCCCCCGTCGCCGAACGCGGCGCCACCTTCTCCACCGGTCAGCGCCAGCTCCTCGCGTTCGCCCGCGCCTTGGCCGGCGATCCCGACCTCATCGTCCTCGACGAAGCGACCGCGCACATCGACACCGAGACCGAGGACTGGATCCAAGAGGGCCTGAAGCGCCTCCTCGACGGACGCACCGCCGTCGTGATCGCGCACCGCCTCTCCACGATCACCTCCTCGGATCGCATCCTGGTCTTCCACCACGGCGAAATCCGCGAGATCGGCACGCACGCGGAGCTGCTCGCCAAGAACGGCATCTACGCGCGGCTCTATCGCCTCCAGTTTGCCTGAGCCCCGCGACCTCCGGGGACTCAGTCGATGCGGAGATCGTTCATGCCGGGCTCGAGCTCGACCTCCAGTCGCCACGGCTCCAGGGTGTGCTGGAGCACCACCGTCCCCGGCTCGAAGAGCTCGCAGGAGAAGACGCGACCGTGGCGGTGGACGGCGCTCGCGAGCTCGCGGATCTGTCCGCACCGATCGACATAGAGCCAAGTCGGAGTCGAGCCGTTGATGGTGATGCCCGCCAGCCTGGTCTGCGGATCTCGAAGCTGGTCGAGATCGAGGCGCACTCGAGCGCCCTGGCGTTGCGCCACATTCACTTCGAGGTTCTGCCCCGGAGCAGGATCGATCTCCAGCTCAGCCGGGAGCCAGCGCCACGACGACGAGCACTCGTGCATCCGATCGTTCAGGGGATCGAAGCTCACGGAGAGGCGCGACGCCGTCGGGAAGACCAAGAGTGGCTCGCCGCCACCCAGCCGCAGCAGCCCGTGATCCTCTCGCAGAGAGATCGTCTCGTCCCCCATCGGGTAGCGCACGTCGACGTCGAGGGTGAGCGCGGAGCTGGGTAGATCGACGCGCGCCAGACGCTCCTTCGGGAGAGGCTCGAAGCACTGCACATCCGCTGGAGCCGGATCGAGAGAGAGACTCTCGGAAACGTACGTCGATGGGCGGCGCGCATAGAAGAAGCGCAGCTCACGGCTCTTCGTCCAGCCACGGAGCCCCGCGAGGCCGAGCCTCGAGAGAAGCGCCACGAGTGGCTTCTACGGCAGAAGGGGCAATGCGCTCGGGGGAACGATGGGTTTCGATCGAGGCTCTCTGCGATCGAGACCGTGCCATGACTCCTCCGCGATCCTTGCGAACGCCCGCGTTTCTGCACCTCGCTCTCGCCGCAACGGCGCTCTCGGGAGCGCAGAGCGAAGCGCGTGCACAGAGCCTCGTGGCGCTCGTCGCCGATCCCACGCGCTGCCGGAGCGCGCTGGTCGAGGTCGACTCGAACGGGCACCTCCTTCGGCGGTCGGAGCTGAGTCACGCTCCCGCGCTCGACCCGCTCGGCGAAGGCGCGCTGCACTTCGAGCTGCGCAGCGAGCGGACGAGCGGTGAATTCTGGGTATCGACGCGGACGGATCTGCTCCAGCGCTGTGACGGCGAGGGTCGCCTGCTCGACGATTGCCCTCCGAGCGCCGGTCAGCCGCGGTTCTCCGGCCTCGACGACGAGCCCTTCTATGGCTTGCTCGCGATCGAAGCCGATGGCGTGCTGCGCGCCTCGTGGCGAGCGAGCACGAGCTGCGCCGCGACGAGCTGGGTGTTGCTGCTCCAAGCCTTCCCCAGCACCGTGCGAGGCGCGGCCGCGGACGTCGCCTATCTCCGCGGGGTACGTCCAGGGAACGTCGTCGCGTTGACCAGCGAGGGCGAAGCCGTGCAGGGCTCGCTCGCGCGCGGCTATTCCGGCTCGTTCCTCGTCACCGCCCCACCCTCCGAGCCTCCGCCGCAGCTCCCGTTCCGCGGACTCGCCTTCGATCCGACGCGCGAAGAGTTGCTCTGCGGTGATACGCGGGGCCAAGTCTTCGCCGTCGATCTCACGGGTGCTCCTCGGCGCCGCTTCCAACTGCCGTTGCAGGCAGGCGAAGTTCTCCTCGACCTCACGCTGCGCCCACCTGCAGCGGAGGAGATCGGCACGTCGTGTGGCCTCTGGTGCTTCCCGCACTTGCGAACCCTCGGCGGCGTCCCCGCGCGCGACAACACGAGCTTTCGCTTGCTGCTCGAAGGTCTCGATCCGCAATCGAGCGTCGTCTACCTCATCGGCGCACCGGGCGGCCCGACCCCGATCGCCGGACTCTGCGGTCCGCTGCAGCTCGAGCTACGCCAGCCCTGGGCGCTGCTGGGCCCCTACGCAGCGACGAGCGGCAGCATCCCTGGTCGCTGCAGCGGCGGCCACCTCTTCCCGCTGCCGATCTGGAGCCGCGATCCCTGGCTCCAGATCGACTTCCATGTGCAAGCGCTCGCGCTCTCCTCCAGCGGGGTCGAGCTCAGCAACGGCCTGCGGCTGCAGGTGCGCTGACCCCGGTTGATCGTTCTCCGGGCGATCAGAAAGGGGCCAGGCCCCGTTCTGATCG
>JAEUHW010000089.1 GCA_016793245.1 Planctomycetota bacterium | reverse complement strand
ATGAGGTCATCGATCAAGAAGGGGTCTGACCCCTATTTGATCGACGGAGGAGGCTTGCGTTCGCACGCCCGGAAACGAAACTGCCGCGCGTGACCGAAGCCGAGCTCCCCATCTACCAGCTCCTCGGCGAGGAGCAGATCTCCGCCATGGTGCGCGGGTTCTACCGCCGCGTGCCCACGGATCCGATCCTGGGCCCGATGTACCCGCCGGACGATCTCGCCGGCGCGGAGCACCGCCTGCGCGGGTTCCTCATCTATCGCTTCGGCGGGCCGACGGACTACCTCGCCGAGCGCGGGCATCCGCGTCTCCGCGCGCGCCACGCGCCCTTCGCGATCGACACCGCCGCGCGCGATCGCTGGATGGAGCTCATGCTCGCCTCGATCGACGAGCTCGGGATCCGGGAGGATCTGCGCGGCTACCTCGAGCGCTTCCTCGGCGGCATCGCGACCTTCCTCATCAATCGCGGAGCTTGAGGTAAGCGCGCACGCGCTCGCGCAGCGCGGGGATGCCCAGGTGCTCGCTCGAGCTCACCCAGGCGATCTCCTCGAGACCTAGGCCGCAGCTCGCGGCGAGCTCCTTCTGGCGCTTCCCGCGCTGCGAGCGCTTCAGCTTGTCGAGCTTCGTCGCGACGACGAGATGCGTGCGCTCGTTCTCGCGCAGCCACTCCAGCATCCCGAGATCCGAGTCGGTGGGCCCCACCTCGCCATCGACGAGCAGCAGCGCGCAGCGCAGCACCTCGCGCTCCAGCAAGTAGCGCTCGACCATCGCCGCGAACCCCGCTCGCAGCTCCTTCGAGACCTTCGCGTAGCCGAAGCCGGGGCAATCGATCAGCGTGGCGCCGGTGTCCTCGACGCGGAAGCAGGTCAGCACCTGCGTGCGCCCCGGCTTGCTCGAGACGCGCGCGAGCTGCTCCTCGCCCGCGAGCGCGTTCAGCAGCGAAGACTTGCCGACGTTCGAGCGGCCGATGAACGCGACCTCGGCGCGGGAGGCGGGCAGAGCCTCTACGTCGACGACGGAGGCTTCGTAGCGGAGGAGGAGCGGGCGAGTCATGGCCCGCCTATCGTGCGCGACGCGCGGCCGCGAGAATAGAAGAAGCTCCGCCTCGCGCGATCGCGGCGACTCCGGTGTGACCGCCTCGGCCGCTCTGCGTCCTGGCCTCCATGGCTCGCGCCGTGCGAGCTCGTTCCGGAACTCGTCCTCCAGAGACAGGCGGCACCCCATGAGCCACATCAAGGTCGAAGTCATCGCCCTCCGCGATCTCCGCCCCCATCCCAACGCCGACGCGCTGGAGCTGGCCACCGTCGGCGGCTGGCAGCTCTGCGTGAAGAAGGGCGCCCATCGCAACGGCGACGCGGTCGTCTACTTCGAAGCGGGCACGGCGCTACCGCCGGAGGTCGCCGACCGGCTCTTAGTCCGGCGCTACCTCGCCGAGAAGACCGACGCGTTCGGCCAGCGCGTGCTCGTCGTCCAGCGCATCAAGCTGCGCGGCGAGGCCTCGTTCGGGCTCGCCGTCCTGCCCGAGCCGGGCATGCAGCTCGGCCAGGACGTGCGAGAGCACTACGGCGCGACCAAGTTCTTCCCACCGCTGCGCACCACGGCCGGCGACGCGGAGAGCGATGACCCGCGCTTCCCCGCGTACACCGAGATCGAGAACCTGCGCAGCTACCCCGATGTGCTCCAGCCTGGCGAAGAAGTCGTGATCAGCGAGAAGATCCACGGCACCAATGCGCGCGTGGGCTTCGTCGCCGAGAGCCACGACGGGGAACGCGTGCTGCGCTGGAGAGCGGGTTCGCGAACGGTGCGCCGGAAGGAGCCGCTCGACGCCGCGGCGCGGGCCCAGAACACCTACTGGTTCCCGCTCGCTCTCCTGGGAGTAGAGGCTCTGCTGCGCGAGCTCTTCGAGCAGGGACACGAGCGCGCCGTGCTCTACGGCGAGGTCTTCGGCCCGGGCATCCAGGCGTACCGCTATGGCCAGGCGACGATCGGCTTCCGCGCTTTCGATCTCCTCGTCGATGACGGCTTCCTCGACCACGACGACTTCGCGGCCACCTGCGCGCGGCACGGCGTCGAGCTCGCGCCCGCGCTCCATCGCGGCGCGTACGATCTGGCCGCGGTGAGACGCCTCTCCGAAGGCCCCTCGTTGCTCGGCGGGCCGGACGTCCGCGAAGGCGTGGTGGTGAAGCCGATCACGGAGCGCACGCATCCCCAGATCGGCCGCGTGATCCTGAAGTACCTCGGCGACGCGTACTTGTTCGGCTCGGCCGCGGAGCAGGACACGACGGATCAGTGACGCCTCGCGCAGCGAGCGAACGCGCGCGCTCTCTCAGCTCGGCGGCAAGGCGAGCGGCACGGACTCCAAGCGCGCCTCCACCACCTGCCCGCCACACACGATCGTCGTGACGCCCTCGTTCACCGAGAGGTCCCAGCGGTTGTTGCGCGCGAGCAGCGGCTCGAGCGCCGCGATGAGCTCGGGCGGCACCTTCACCACGCGGATCGCCTCGGCCTTGTGCACCTTCTCCTTCGCGCAGCGCTGCTGCAGGAGATCGGGCCGGCGGTGGCAGTAGATCACGACACTCTCCGCGAGCTTGCTCGCGCGGTGCAGCCGCTCCGGTGCCGGGGAGCCGACCTCGATCCACGCGCGCACACGCCCATCGCCCTCGCGCACGAGCAGCGCCGGCTCGTCCGGCTCCGAGAGCCCCTTCCCAAACGCGAGGCCCTCCTGCTGCTCGCCCACGAACGCGAGCACGCGCGTCAGGAGGTACGGCAGGTCCTCCGACGGGTGCTTCGCGACGCGGAGATCGAGGTCGGTGTAGAGGCCGCGGTCGACGTCGGCGAGGGAGATCTCGAAGCGGTAGATCATGGGCGGAGTTCTACCGCAGATGCCACGGCGAGCCGATGGCGCTGCTGCGGAACACGGGCAGCTCCGCGCGCGGCTTGCCTCGACTCTGCATCCTCCCTATCCTCCGGCTGCACGAAGCGATCCCGATCCACTCCGGGCTCCTTCGGCACCGCTCCCCATGCACGCCCTAGAAGACCGCGCGATCCTCGTCACCGGCTCGACCCGCGGCATCGGCCTCGCCATCGCGCGGGAGCTGCTCGAGGCCGGCGCGCGCGTCGGCGTGCACGGCCGCGACGAGGCGAAGGTGCGCGCGGCGTGCGCCGCGCTCGACCCCGGCGGCGAGCGCACCGTCGCGTGCCCGGCCGACTTCGCCGATCCGGACCAAGCGAAGGCCGCGGTGCAGCGCTTCGTCGCCGCCGCCGGGCGCATCGACGGGCTCGTGAACTGCGCGGGTGGCGGCGAGGCGAAGGCCTTCCGCGCGCTGACGCTCGAGGGCTGGCGCGCAACGTTCCGCGTGAATCTCGAGGCCGCGCTCCTCGCGACCCGCGAGGCGTACGTCGAGATGCGGAAGCAGGGCCGCGGCGCGATCGTGAACATCGCCTCGCTCGCCGCGCACGGACCGGGGCGCTGGATGGGCGCCGACTATGCCGCGAGCAAGGCCGGTCTGGTGAGCCTGACGCAGAGCTTGGCGCTCGAGGCCGCGCGGCTGAAGATCCGCGTGAACGCCGTCTCGCCCGGCATGGTCGAGACCGACATGACCGCGGTGCTCACGCCGGAGAAGAAGGCCGCGATCGGGATCCCGCTCGGGCGCTTCGCGGAGCCGCGGGAGGTCGCCACCGTCGTGCGCTTCCTGCTCGCGGACGAATCGTCGTACATCACGGGCCAAGTGCTGCACGTGGACGGCGGCCTCTGGTCGAGAGCGTGAGCCTCGCCTGCATGGCTCGTCCTGGCGAAGGGCAGCGCGCGACTCGCCTCCTTCGACCGCTTGGAGCCGCTCCTTCGCGCACCTAGAATCCCGCTGATCCCCGTCGCCGTTGCAGGCGACCGCACGAGAAGCGCCATGTTCCTGCGTTCCGTCCACGTGAAGAACCTCCGCTCGCTGAGATCCGCGGAGCTCTCGTTCCGCGACGAGGACGGCGAGGGTCGCAAGTGGACCTTGCTCATCGGCGAGAACGGCACGGGGAAGAGCACCTTGCTCCGCGCCCTCGGCCTCGCGATGGTCGGCAGCGAAGCGCTGCCCGAGATCCTCGGCGATCCCAGCGCCTGGGTCCGCCATGGGGCGAAGCAGGCGGAGATCGAGGTCGAGCTCGCGACGGCGGAAGGGGATCCGCGCACCATCGGCCTCACGATCAAACCCGACGATGGGATTCCCTCGCTCCTGCGCCGCAACGCGCGCTCGCTCGCGCAGCTCGACCGCGCGTTGAAGCACACCGCGCGCTCCTATCTCACCGTGGGCTACGGCGTCTCGCGGCGCCTCGAGAGCGCGCCGAAGTCGACCATCGAGGAGTCGCTGCGCCACCCGCGGGCACGCGCTCTCGCGACGCTCTTCCGCGCGGATCAGCGACTGCACTCCGTACAGACCTGGGCGATGGACCTCGAGTACCGCCATGGCGAGGGCAGCATCGGCATCCTGCACGACGCCCTCGATGAGCTCTTGCCCGGGATGCGCTTCGCGAAGATCGATCGCCAGTCGCGGCGCTTGCTCTTCACGACGCCGGACGGCTTGGTCCCCCTCGAGAACCTGAGCGACGGCTACCAGAGCGTCGCCGCGTGGATCGGCGATCTCCTGCATCGCATCACGGAGACCTTCGAAGACTATCGCCGACCGCTCGAGGCGCGCGGCGTCCTGCTCATCGACGAGCTCGAGCTCCATCTGCATCCGATCTGGCAGCGCCGATTGCGCACCTTCCTCAGCGAGAAGCTCCCGAACTTCCAGATCATCGCCACGACGCACGCCGCGCTCACCGCACAGCAAGCCGGCCAAGGCGAGCTCTTCTATCTCCGCCGCCAGGGGAAGAAGGCCGAGCCGAAGCTCGAGGCCTTCGCCGGCGATCCCCAGAAGCTGATGCTGCACCAGCTCCTGCTGAGCGATGTCTTCGGCCTCCCCTCGCTGAACTCCCCGCAGATCGAGGCGCAGCGCGAGCGCTACCGCGTTCTCCGCGCCAAGCGTTCGCACTCCGCTGCCGAGAAGCGCGAGATGAACGACATCGCCGCGGTGCTGGAGGTCGTGCCCGACTGGTCGCGCGAGAACCAGACCGATCTCGAGCTCGTAGGTCTCCTGCGCAGCGTGAAGCAGCAGCTCTCGAACGGGAGCTCGAACGGAAACGGCTCCGAGAGCGCCGCGCCGACGGCGAAGCGCGCGAAGCGCTCGCGGAAGCCCAGCACCCGATGATCCTGCTCGAACGTCTGCTCGCGAATGTCCCCGCGGACTTCCGCAAGGCCAAGCAGCCCGAGAAGGCGCTGGCCCTGGTCCGCTTCGCCGCCGCTGCGAAGCCAGCGTTCGGCAAGCGGGAGAGCGCACATTGGAAGAGGGCGAAGGCCGCGCTGCGGCGCGAGAGCTTCGACAAGTGCGTGTACTGCGAGTCGCCGACCGCCACCGTCGCGCACGGCGACGTCGAGCACTTCCGGCCGAAGAGCCTCTACTGGTGGCTGGCCTTCTGCTACGACAACTACGTCTTCGCCTGCCAGATCTGCAATCAGTCGTTCAAAGGGAACCAATTCCCCATCGCCGCGAAGGCGATGGCGGCGCCGAAGAAGCCGGCGAGCTCCGCGAAGACGGCGCGCCTGGCCTTCGCCGCGAGCCTGGCTCCCGCAGCCGACGACGAGCCGGCACGGAAGCACTTCTGGAAGCGCTGCGATGCGGAGAAGGCCTGGCTGCTCGATCCCTATCGCGAGGATCCCGAGCGCTGGATCGCCTGGAGCTCCGACGCGGTGCTGCGCGAGACGCGCGCCGTCCCGATCCCCCGTAGCCCGAAGTCCAAGCGGATCGTGCAGGTGGCCGAAGAGATCCTGGGCCTCAACCGCGAAGAGCTGCTTCGCGAGCGCTTCCTGCGTTGGTCGATGATCGACACCTTGCTCGCGGTTGCGACGGAGAACGGCCTCTCGAAGTCGGTGCGGCAGCGCACGCTGGACGAGATCGCGCGCTTGCAAGCGGCGGATCAGCCGTACGCGGCCATGATGCGCTTCTTCGTGCGGCAAGCGACCAATACGAGCAAGCAACTGCGCAACCTCCTCGCTCCGGGCACTTGAGGCTCCATCGAGCGCGCTCGGTCCGTCCGCAGAGGGGCACCGCTCGCCCGATTGCACCTCGGCGTCGACCGCCCTATGCTCCCGCCTCGCGCATCAGCGAGTCGATGAAGGGCAGCTGACGATCGAAGATCCAGGAACCCCATGCACGAGCTCCAACGCGTCGTCGTCACCGGCATCGGGCTCGCGACGCCGATCGGCTTCGACGAAGGCACCGTCGCCGAGCATCTCTTCGCGGGGCGGAGCGCCATCGAACGCCTCCGCTGTCTCGACGCGAGCCTCTACAAGTCGCAGAGCTCCGCCGAGGTCGATGCCTCGAGCTTCGCGAGCGCGATCGCCTCGCGCGGCACGCGGCCGGGCGATCGCACGAGCGATCTCGCGCTGATCGCGGCCGGTCAGGCGCTCGAGCAAGCGCGGCTCCTGCCCGCGACGCCGGGCTCGCCGGGCGAGGAGACCTGCGTGCTCGTCGGCACCGGCTCCGGTCCGTCGCACGCGCTGCAGGAGTCGTGGCAGACCTTCTTCACCCAAGGGGGTAAGTCGCTGCGACCGACGACCGTGCCGCGCTGCATGCTGAACGCCGTGAGCTCGGCCGTATCGATCCAGTACGGACTGAAGGGCACGAACTACGTGATCGTCTCGGCGTGCTCGTCGTCGACGATCGCGCTCGGCATCGCGTTCCGCATGATCCGCAGCGGCGATGCGCGGCGCGTGCTGGTGGTCGGCAGCGAGTCGATGTTCACCCCCGCGCTCTACGCGAGCTGGGACAACCTGGGCGTCATGTCGCGGAACGCGGACCCCTCTCGCGCCTGCCGCCCCTTCGATGCGCAGCGCGACGGCTTCGTCCTCGGCGAGGGTGCGGGCGCGCTGCTGCTGGAGGAGCGCGGAGCGGCGCTCGAGCGCGGCGCCGCGCTCCGCGCCGAGGTCCTCGGCTTCGGCGAGTCCTCGGACGGCACGCACATCACGCGCCCGAGCATCGACGGGCAGGCCCTCTGCATGCGGAACGCGCTGCGCTCCGCGCGCCTCGAGCCCGATGCCGTCGACTTCGTGAACGCGCACGGCACCGCCACCAAGGCGAACGACGCCACCGAGGCCGAGGCGATCCGCAAGGTCTTCGGCGCGCGGACCGACGCGCTGCCGGTGCACTCCTCGAAGTCCTACTTCGGGCACCTCCTTGGCGCGGCCGGCATCGTGGAGACGATCGCCTCGATCCTCTGCCTCGAGCACGGCCGCCTGCACGCCAACCTCAACCTTGAAGAACCCGACCCGGTGTGCAATCTTCGCCTCACCGGCCTGGATCGCCTGGAGCGCTCACCGCGCGTCTGCCTGAAGAACAGCTTCGGCTTCGGCGGCAGCAACTCGACGCTGATCCTCGCCCGGCCTTCGTCCTCGCCGTCTTGATCGGCATCCACCCCTCAGAGCTCGGAGCCCCCGCGTGTCGCGCCAGGAGATCTTGGAGAAGCTGCGCTCGTTGATGGCGCGCACCGGCCCCGGCAAGACCGAGTGGGCGAAGGTCAGCGAAGCCGACGCGATCGCGGCCCTCGGCATCGACTCGCTGGCGATGCTCGACTTCCTCTACGACATCCAGCAGGAGTTCGGCATCGAGCTCGACCCGCGCGATCTGGTCGCGGTCACGACGGTCGGCCAGATGGTGAGCTTCATCGGGGAGCGGAAGGGCGCGTGAAGCGCGTCCAGCACCTCCTCGAGTACGCCGTCGTCCGGGTCCTGCTCTTCCTGGTCGACCTCCTCCCGCTCCGCGCGTGCGTCGCCCTCGCGCACGGCATCGGCGACCTCTTCTATCTGCTGCATGGTCCGCGCCGGCGCACCGCGATGGAGAACCTGCTCGCCGCGGGCGAAGCGCGCGACGAGCGCGACGCGCGCCGCCTGACGCGCGCGGTGTTCCGCCAGTTTTCACGCCTCGTCGTGACCTCGGTGAAGTCGGACTCCTGGTTCCAGAAGTACCCGCCCGAGAGCTGCGTCACCTGGAAGCTCCCGCCCGAGCTCGCGGCGATCCTCGACGATCCGCAGCAAGGGCTGATCCTCGCGTGCGGGCACCTCGGGAGCTGGGAGATCGGGGCACAGCTCCTCTCGCATCGCAAGCCCGTGGTCGGTATCACGCGGCGGATGAACAACCCCTACGTCGATCGCCTGATGGTGAGCCGGAAACCCCGCGGCCGCTTCGAGCTGACACCGAAGCGCGACGCCAATCTATTGCGGCTCGCCGGCGCGCTGAAGGACGGCAAGGTCCTCGCGATCATGATCGACCAGAACGCGAAGGACCGCGGCATGCTGGTCGACTTCTTCGGCCGCCCGGCCTCCTCGCACACCGCGATCGCGCTCCTGCATCTCTTGACGAAGACGCCGCTCTGCTTCGGCGCCTGCATCGAGGTCGCTCCCATGCGCTTCGAGTTCCGCGCGAGCGGCCC
>JAEUHW010000069.1 GCA_016793245.1 Planctomycetota bacterium | reverse complement strand
AGAACGAAGTCGACGTGGGCCATCAGGTCCCGCTTGACCGCGCCCTCGAGGTGATCCAGGTAGACGCGCACCCCCTCTCGTCGAGCGAACTTGAACGCGGGTACGATGTCGCTGTCGCCGGTGACGACGACAATGACGTCTACGAGCTGCCTCAAAGCGAGCCTGGCGATATCGAGGCCGATGCGCAGATCTACCCCCTTCTGCTTCAGATCGGGTTCGAGATCGCTGGCCTCGAGCAGGCGCGGATTCTTGGCGATGGACTTCAACACTCCAGCTCGCAGCTTCCAGTCGCGGGCGACCAGGTCGCCGAGCCTCAGCGAGAAATCAGGGGTCAGCTCTAATCTGTCCAAGAGCGACGTAGCTCGGCTGTACACCGCAGTCCCCGCCAGCTCCATCTTCGTCCCATCAATGGGATTGCGCACAGAGTCCTTGGCCGGAGGTGCGTCGTACCAGTAGATGCGCAAGAGCTCATGCCCATCGAGGCGCGGATGAGCTCGGATTCGAGCGCACTCCGCCAAGACATCAGATTCGGAAGCGTGCCTGCTGAGCTTCGACCTCAAGCGCTTCAGCACGAATCCCCCATCGAGCAGCAGCGCGAACTTCACGGCCGCACCAAGAAGGGTGACCCCGCACGCTCGCGGCCCGAAGGCTCTTGGATGTGTACGAACGTGCGGAGCCGATTGTGATATAGCACCCGGAGGCGCTACGGAGAGGGTATGCCGACCTCGGGGAGAAGCGCAAGAGCCTGCCGATCACCAGAGCTCGGGGCGCCACGACACGTGCCGCTGGCGGCAGGACGAGCTGCGAGGCCGCGCGTCACAGAGGAAATCCGATTCCGCCCGCACCCTCAGATCCGATCCACCGCCGCATCCGGACACCCGCCCGGCCCGTCCCCCCGCTCCACCTGGATCGCCGTGTGATCGATCCCGAAGCGCTCGAGCAGCCCGGCGTTGAGCTCGCGCAAGAACGCATCGCTCGCGGGCGGCTCCGGCATCACGAGATGGACCGTGAGCGCGATGTGCGTGGTGCCGAGCGGCCAGATATGTAAGTCATGCACCTCGCGCACGCCGGGCTGCGCGGAGAGGAGCTCGCGCACTTGCGTGGGATCGATGCCGCGCGGGACGGCGTCGGTGGCGAGGTTCAAGGCGTCGCGGAGCACGCTCGCGGCGAGTGCCAGGATCGCGAGGGCCAGGACGAAGCTCGCCGCGGCGTCGATGCCGTACCAGCCGGTGAGCGCGATCGCGACGCCCGCGAGGGCGACCAGCGCGGACAAGCCCGCGTCGGCCATCATGTTGAGCCAGACGCTGCGGATGTTGAGGTCGCGCTCGCGCTCCTTGGCCAAGAAGAGCGCGGTCGCGGTGTTGATCAGCACGCCGAAGGCTGCGACGAGCGCCACGACGCCGCCCTCGACCGGCCGCGGCGCGAGCAGGCGGTGGAGCGATTCCCAGGCGATGGCGCCCATCGCCGCGCAGAGCAGCGCCGAGGAGAAGAGCGCGGAGAGGATCGTGGCGCGGGTAAAGCCGTAGGTGCGATGCGCGGAGGGCTTCCGCCGCGCGAGCGCCGCGGCGAGCCACGCGACGGCGAGGGCCACGACGTCGGAGAGGTTGTGCAGCGCATCCGAGAGCAGCGCCAGCGAGTCGGCGTACCAGCCGGCCCAGAGCTCGACCGCGATGTAGATCGCGTTCAGCCCGATGCCCCAGGCGAAGGCGCTGCCGCCGTGGCCATGTGAGTGCGCGGGTCCGTGGCCGTGCGCGGGCCCGGCTCCAGGCGCGTGTTCGCGGCCGTGATCGTGCGTGTGGAGAAGGCTCATCGCAGCGCGAGGAACGGCGGTGGCGCGATCTGGCTCTCGCCGAGCGCCAGTCCGGCGAGGAGCTCGCCGAGCGCGGGTGAGAACTTGAAGCCGTGGCCCGAGAGCCCCGCGGCAAAGGCGAGGCGCGCGTGCTCGGGATGGCGATCGACGAAGAAATGCCCGTCGGGGCTCATGGTGTACAAGCAGACCTCGAAGCCCGCGGCGACGCCGCGCCAGCCGGGTACGAAGCGCTCGAGGAAGCCGCGCACGCCGGCGCGATCTTGCGGCAGCTCTTCACGCGCGACGCGCGAAGGATCCGCTACCGGATCGCCGCCGCTGTGCTCGGCGGCCTTCGCGCGCGCGCCGCCCGGCAGCGGAAACGCGTAGTAAGAGCTCGCGTCCTCCTGCTCGACGAAGAGCGCGGGCAAGGGCGCGGCACCGGCTTCGCGCTCGAACCAGAAAACGGGCTTCCGCCGCACGTCGAGCTTCGCGCCGAGCTCGCGGAGCAAGGTCCCCGCCCAAGGTCCGGCCGCGATCGCGAGCGCGCCAGAGCGTTCC
Source organism: Planctomycetota bacterium (assembly GCA_016793245.1). GTDB lineage: Bacteria > Planctomycetota > UBA1135 > UBA1135 > JADKAF01 > JADKAF01. The sequence goes on along the minus strand of JAEUHW010000069.1, from coordinate 20,382 downwards.
TTACCGCGCGTAGTCTCGACGGTGAAGCCCTCGCCTTCCGCGCGCCACGCACGCACTTCTGCGTCGCTCTGCACGCGAGCCCCCGCGCGTTCGGCCGCGGCGACCGCCGTCGCGACGCAGCGCTCGCCCCACAGCAGATGCGCGCCGCGCTCGCTCAAGGCCTGCAGGCCGTCGGGCACGCGCAGCGCGCCGCGATAGCGGCGCTCTACTTCGCGGGCCTCGAGCTCCTCCACCGCGACGCCGTGCTCGGCGGCGCTGCGCAAGGTTCCCGGTACGAGCGAGCCGCTCGGCGGACCGATCTGCAGCAGCTCGACGGGTTCCACCAGTCGCGCGCCCGTCTCGGCCTCCAGCGCGCGCCAGCCGCGCAGCGCCGCGTCGACGAGCGGCACGTAGTCGGGGTGCTCGTAGTAGCCGCGGCGCCAGAGCCGCGTCTGCCCGTGCGAAGAGCCCAGCGCGTGCGCAATGCCGCGCGCTTCGAGGCCGAGCACGCGCAGTCCGCGGCGCGCGAACGCGTGCAACGCGGAGCTGCCGACACCGCCGAGGCCGATCACGATCGCGTCCCAGTTCATGGCGGAGATGCTACGGAATCGGCGCCGCGAGCCCAGAGCGCGACCGCGAAGCGAGTTTCGAGCTCGCGGGCAGATCCGCGCTCCCGCGTCGTATCCGGGCCGCTCGCGGAGGAGGTGCCGCGGAGCCGAGGCCGCGCGTCGGATCTCCCGACGAGGCGACGAACCGGAGGCACTGCCGACGCACTCTCCGGTGCGCGCCGCGTTGGCGCATTCACGCGCGCTGCTTCGTGCCCCGGACCAGCCTCTCGAGACGCCCACATCCCGCGCAGCAGAACGGCGGCAGCGACGGGATGCGAAATCCGTCCGCATTTCTGCGCCCCCGCAGCAGGGCAGCGACGCAACCAAGGCTGATCCCTCGCCGCCGAAGTTGGCCCGAGCAAGGAGCTACGCCCCATGCAGAAGACCGTCTTCGCCCTGATCGCCGCGGCGCTCATCGCTGCCGCTCTCTGGCTCTCTTCCGCGCTCGCGCCGCGGCAGGAGCCCTCGTCGTCCGATCCTCTCGATGTCGGGCTCCGCTCGGCACCTTCCGAAGTCTCGGTTGCGAGCGAGGAACTCGAGCTCCGGCGCGACCGAAGCTCCTTTTCGGGCGCCGAGCCCGCGACACCGGAGGCAGCGAGCGCATCAGTAGCTCCGCGAACCGACGATCTGCGCGTGTGCGTGATCGACCGCGAGAGCGGCCGACGCCTCGGCGATCTCCCGGTGCGCTTGCGTTGGGTGGCGGAGCGCGCAGGCGTTCGCGCCGAAGAGCAGATCGAGCTCGCTCGACCGTCGGGTGAGGAGCTGGAGCTGCGGATCCCGAAGAGCCGCGTCGAAGCCTCGCGCGAGCGCCACGGCGACGGCGCGCTCTTCGCGACGGTCGTCGGACTCTTCGCGGCGCCACCGGAGCGGAGGATCGAGCTCGCTTCCTGGCCCGCGGAACCGGTGGAGATCCGGCTCCCGCTCCATGGCAACGTGCAGATCGTGGTGCACGACGAAGCGGAGAACCGGATCGCCGTCGATGGCGCGGTCCGCGTGCGCGCAGAAGCGCCCACCCTCGGTCGAGCGACGATGGAGCTGCGCCTCCACCAAGGCAGCAGCGAGCGGATCGCCTGCGAGCTCGGCTTCGAGCTCGCGATCGAGGGCACCCTCGAGAACGGTGCGCAGCTCGAGCAGAAGCTCGCGCGCGGTCCGGAGACCACGGGCGAGACACGCACGATCGCGCTGCAGGCGAAGAACGCTGCCACGATCCTGCTCCTGCGACCGCTCGCTCCGCCGGGGAAACCGCTCCCCGAGCGCAAGTTCCAGATCGCGCTCTCCGAGAAGCGTCAGACCGCGAGCATGATCTCGACGAAGTCGATCCCGGTCCCCGAAGCGGTCGCCGACGCCGACGGCTGGCTGCGCATCGAGCTGAAAGACCCCTCGGGCGGCAACCGCCTCGTGCGCACGATGATCGTGAGCCTCGAGGACCGCCAATCCTCTCCGCTGGCCGTCATGCTCGACCTCTCGCGCGAGTTCCCCAGTGGCGAGACTTCCTTCGGCGAGGTGCTGCTCGGCGAGGAACCGTTGATCGTCAGCGGCGAAGTCGTCGATGCGTCGGGGCGCCCGCTCTCGAATCTGAATCTCGGGCTCGAGCTGTGGAAGGCCAAGCCAGAGCAGAACTCCACCGCCGATCAGATCCTCGCGACTCAAACCGACCAGGAGGGGCGCTTCCAGGTGCGCGGTTTCACCAGCGCCACCATCGTCGTGATCGAAGAGAGGTCGAACCCCTACCTGAGTGGCTCGAAGCTCGAGTTCCCGATCGGCCGGAGCGACGTACATATCGAGCTCGCGCGCGGGGCGAGCCTCCGTGGCTCGGTCCACGTACCCGACGACATGGACCCCACGGGAATCCACCTCCACCTCTTCGCGGCCGATGCAGCGGACGAGAACGCGAGACCGGTGGCCTTCGGCTCGGTCTCGGAGAACGGCAGCTTCTCGCTGGAGGGAATCCCCCCGGGCAAAGCGCACGTCCTCTTCCGGAGTCGCGCGGCGGTCAAGCTTGGCGGAGTGCGCGACCTCGTCTTCGAGCAGGGTATCGAGAACCGCGATCCCCGCGCCCAGGCGATCCCCTTGTGCGTGGATTGGCGACCGCTCTCCCTGGAGCTCGTGCGCCACGATAACCAACCGCTGACCAACTTCGCGTTCGAGCTCAGCTCCGTCAGCGGTTATCGCGAACACGCCCGAACGAACGCCAAGGGTCAGTGCAAGCTCTGGCTCCCGCCGACGGCAAAAGAGCTCTCGCTGCGTTCTCCGGCCTTTCGAGCGCTCGATTTCACCTGGTCTGAGGAGCACCTCGTGCTGCGCTTGCGCGACGGAATCCGCGTGACCGTGCCCGTCGAGGTCACCCTCATCTCGCCCATCCGGGGACTGCGCTTCTCTCTCGTCGGAGCCGACGGGCGCCGGGGCGCGGCCTCCGACCTCCTCCAAGGCAAGGTCGAGCTCGTGGTGCCGGAGCCAGGCCGCTACACGCTGAGCGCAGGGATCGTCATGTATGAGAGCGGCTCACGTCTGGATCTCCTCTCTCCGCCCGTACTGGAGGTGGTCGATGCACCACAGCAGAGCTTCCCCCCGCTGCGGATCACCGAGGCCGAGCTCCGCGCCGCTCTGGACGGAGGACGCTAGCGCGCCCTAGCTTGCGCGGATGAGCGAAGTCCTCTCCTCCACCTTCGTCCTCGCCGTCCTCGACCTCGAACGCTCGCGGCGCTTCTACATCGAGCAGCTCGGCTTCACCGAGGACCTGCGCGTCGAGGGCTGGTCGTTCCTGCGACGGGGCGCGTGCCGGCTGCGCTTGGGGCACTGCCCCGACGCGGTGCCGATGTCGCGCTGCCCCGATCACTCGTGGTTCGCGTATCTGCACGTGGATGATGCCGCGACCATCTATCGCCAGCTCGTGGAGCGCCGCGTCGAGATCTGGCACCCTCTGCGCGATACGCCGTGGGGGATGCGCGAGTTCGCGATCACCACTCCCGATGGGCATCGCCTCGTCTTCGGCGAGAAGCGGACGACGTAGAGCCGCCCGGGCCGCTCGCCGCACCCCGAATCTCGGGACGCCGTTCTGCGCGCGCGTGGTTTTCGGTGCATCCTCTGGCCCGCGAGCGGCCATAGAGGCGCGACCAAATGGACCCCGACGCTCTCGCATCCTCCTGGCGCCAACACGCCAACGGCATTCGCGAGCTCTTGCGCGACCTCCTCGGTGATCGGCAGGACGCCGAGGACGTCGCTCAGGAGACGTGGATCACGCTCCTCTCGCGACCACCACGCGCGGGCTGGAGCCTGCGCGAGTGGCTCCGCGGCATCGCGCGCCGTCGCGCGCGGGACTTCGCGCGTTCGACGGTGCGGCGCCGGCGCCATGAGGCCGAGGCCCCGAGGCCGACGGCCGAGGATTCTCCCGCGAGCCTCGAGCGCTTCGAGCAGATCGAGCTCGTGGTCGAAGCCCTGCGCCAGCTCTCGCCGCCGAATCGCAAGATCGTGCTGCTCCGCTACTACGAGGATCTCGCGCCGACGGAGATCGCCGAGCGGCTCGCGCTCCCCGTCGCGACCGTGAAGTCGCGTTTGCAACGCTCGCTCGCGGAGCTCAGGCGTCGGCTCGAAGGTCGGGTGCATTTCGGCTGGGTCTGCGCAGGAGGATGGGCGATGACCGCACCGCTCCGGCTCGCGGGAACGATCGCGTTGCTCTGCATCGCCGTGCCTGCCACCTGGCTCTGGTACCAGAGCACGACGAGCCCAGCGGAGTCGCCGAGCTCCGTCGTTCGCGAGGAAGTCGCGCTGCGAGAAGAGCCGAGCAAGTCCGCGCTCGCCTCGACCGTGCGCTCGCCGGTGGAAGAGGACGACCTGGCGAGTTCGTCTTCTGACGTCCCCGCGGCGCCCGCGCGCAACGCAGGGCCCGCGGCCGAGGCGAGCGGCGGAACGAGGCTGAGGATCCGCGTCGTCGATCCGAACGGTGTCGCGCTCGAAGGCATTCCCGTGCTGCTGCAACAGTACCAATTCCGCCAGCAGGCCTGGACGATCCTGGCACGCAGCGAGACGCAGCCCTCACCCGACCCTCTCGCGAGCATCGCGATCGAAGAGTCGTGGAGTCGAGAAGGACACGCCTCGATCTTCGTCAGGCTGCCGATCGAACCCGGGTCGTCCCGCCTGATCGATCTCGCCCGACCGCCCGTCGAAGTGATCGAACTCACCGTGCCCCACCTGGCGCGGGTCGCCTTCCGCATCCGCGCCCCCGCATCGATCCCTCCACCGGAGCAAGTCGACCTCCAGATCACTCGTCGACCTTCGACGAGCGCGGGACTCCCGAAGGAAGCGAGGCCATCGGTTGCTCGCAGCTTCCGCATCTCCGGCGGCGCGATGCCCAGCACCTGGGTCGGCTCACCGGGCGAATACACCTATTTCCTCAGCGACGCTGCCGAGCGTTTCGCGCCGATGCAGGGCAGGTTCCCGGCTCCCCTCGGGCCAGGAGACAACGGCGTGATCGAGCTCGATCTCGGAGCGTTGTGCCCTGTCGCCATCGTGCAGATCCGCGAGGAGACAGGTTCCCCTTTCGCTTCCGCGGGAGTCGAAGCAACGGAAGTGATCCAAGGTGGCGACGAAGAGCACTCGCAGAGCCGAGCTCTCGCGACCGACACCTCGGGAACGCTGCGCGTCGCCCTCGGCATGGACTGCCCACCGACCGCGCGCCGCGTGCTGCGACTCCGCGGCTTCGCCGATCGCCGCCTCGACTTCGGTTCGCCGAGCTCACGCACGGAGCAGCAAGACACGCTGCACGCCGAGATCGATCTCAGCGCGGCGCTGTCTCTCGGCGACCACGACCTCGGTATCGCGATCCTGCGCCCGAACCGCGAGCCGCTGCTCGCCGCAGGCATCGTCGTCGATGCCGCGGGTCGACCGCTCGCCAACGTGCGCCTCACACTCGATCGCCGCAGCGAATTCGTCGATGCACAGGGCTGGACGAGGCGCACTTGGAGCTCGACGTCCCTCACGACGCGCTCGCGCAGCGATGGGACTTTCGCGCTGCGCGGAGCGCCGGAGCTCGGGACCGTGCGCCTCTTTGCCGAGTCCGACAACTTCGTTCAGCTCGAGCTCGCCGCGCGCCCCGAGGGCTGCGGCGACTGGCGAGTGGTGATGCAGCCCTGCATCTGGGTCTGGGGCAAGCTGCTCCGCCCACCGGAGCTGCGCGAGGTCGAAGTGCGCGCCGTCGAGAGCTGGTGGCAACCGAAGCTCATCGATCCCTCGTCGCGCGTCGTCGACCACGACCTCGCGGAACGCGGCCTTCGACGCACGAGGAGCAGGAACGAAGACGGGTTCTCCTTCAGCGGAGTTCGGCCGGGCCCGGTGCGTGTCGAGGTCTTGGTGCAGGGCATCGTCGTCGCCACCGAACACGTCGATCTAGAACCTTCGTTCCAAGGTTCCGTGCGTCTCGAGCCGATCGATCTGCGGCAACGCGTGCGCGCCCAACACCTCCGTCTGCGAGCACCGAACGGCGAGCCCCTCGTGAGCGCGGAGATCACGCTCTCGTCCGTCGACGAGGCGCATCGCGCGAAGCGCGAGCTGATCACGGGACCCGATGGCGAGCTGATCGCCTGGAGCGCCTCTGAGCTCGACGCCTTCGAGCTCCGCGTAGCTGGCTATCGTGCGGTGCGGTTCTCCTGGCGCGCGGAGCCGCTGGAGATCCGGCTCGAAGAGAACTGAGCTCCACGCGGAAGGAATCTCGCGCTGGGCGGAGTGGGCCCGAAGTCCGAGCCATCGAGGCTGGAGTCCAACGCCGCGCTTGCTACCATCGCGAAGCGACCGAACCAGCGTCGCCGCGGCGGAGACCGCGCACCCCGAACCGGCCGGCCACCGCACGACCTTCATGCCAGAAGAAGCAAGCCATCTCGACGCGATCACCGCCCACGTCGAGAAGCACTTCGGCAAGGTCGAGCTCGTCTTCCACGAGCTCATCTCGGATGAGCTACACATCGACGTGTTGATCGTCGCGCCGCGCGACGAGCGCCCGTGCTGGACGCTGGTCACGAGCGGCATGAGCGAAATGCCGATGAACGTGCCGGAGGGCCAGACGGCGCCGCGGCGAGCGGAGCTCCTGATGACGCTCGATCCGGGCTGGGAGATGGATCAGGAGCGTTGGAGCGACGAACGCCACTATTGGCCCATTCGCCAATTGAAGATCCTGGCGCGCTGGCCCTCGCGCAGCGGGACCTTCCTCGCGGCTCGACATACGACCTCGGACGATCCGCCGAAGCCCTACGCGGAGGACACGCCCTTCGCGGCGCTCGCGTTGCTCGTTCCGCTGGATCGCGAAGCCCGCCGCCTGCGCGCGCCGAACGGCGAGGAGATCGCTCTCTATCAAGTGGTACCGCTCCACGCCGAGGAGCTCGCGGACGCTCGCGCGGGCGAAGGCGACCTCGAGGACGTTTTCGATGAGGAGGAGCTGCGCTGGATCTGGAACGAGCGCCCGTCGTTATCGAGCTCGGCCGCGCGCTCGCACTTCTTCCGCGGGCAGCTCTACGTGCGCATCGCGACGGCACTGCTGGTCACGGGCTTCGCGATCGATCTCGCGAGCTGCTACGCCGATGGCGTGCGCCTGCCCTTCTCGCGCGCCTGCTTCGGTGGCGTGCTGGTCTTCTACGTGCTCGACGCGCGCCGCCTCGCGCGTTGGATCTCGGTCGGGCTCGTCGCGATCGGCGCGATCGCGGGCGTCGTGGTGCTGCTGCAGCAGGGCTTCGCGACGTGGCGCCTCATCGGCCTCGCCGCTTCGCTGCCGCTCTGGATCGCGGCGCTGGCGCTGCTCGTGCTCCCGCGCGATGTCGGGATCTGGTTCGAGGGCTTCCGCCTCGCGCGCGAGCGCGATCGCGAAGGCCAGCGAGCCGAGAGCTGAGGCTCAGAGCCTGTCGGAGAATGGCTCCGACAGGCTCTTCGATGCCTGCTGGCCCAACACCTAACGGTGTTGGCGCGGCCTGCTGGCCCAACATCTGACGGTGTTGGCGCGGCCTGCTGGCCCAACACCTGACGGTGTTGGCGCGGAGAGCTCGTCGATGGATCGACAAGCTCTCAGCGCCCGCCCTTCTCGTCCGCGCCCTTCTCCGCGTCCGCCACGTTCGCGGGCGCCTGGCCCGGCACCGCGGTGCGCAGCGTGGAGGCGTGCGCGCGGAAGGCCTCGAGGAGCACCTCGCGCGACTTCGGGTTGATCCCGTAGATGAAGCCCTCCTTCTCGGAGGTGTCGAGCGCGGCGGCGAGGCCCTCGGCCTGCTTCGCCTGCGCTTGGATCCAGGTCTGCACCTGGGTCATCTGCTTCTCCAGGATCTCGAGCCGGGCGAGGACGGCGTCCGAGGGACGCGTCTCGACCGGGTCCTGCGAGCGCGTGAGCGCGGCGAGGAGGAAGACGGCGATGGCCGAGCAGAGCAGGGTGACGAAACGCATGCGAGCCTCGAACACGAGACGTCGCTACCTCGGTCGCCGCGAGCGCCTTCCTTAGCGCGGCGCGGGGAAGATCCGCTGCCACTCCTCGGCCGAGACCGCGGCGCGGAGACGCGCGCGGACCTCGATCTGCTTCGTCCAAGCGGCGCGCAAGGCTCGATCGAGGTCGCCCCGCAGGGCCTGAAGCTCCTGCTTCGTCGTCGCGGGACGCGCGAGGGCATCGCCGAAGAGGATCGCGTGCCGCTCGAGCTCGCCGGCCGAGGCGCTGCGCAGCGCGTCGAGCTCGTCGAACGCGCGCTCGAGGCGGATCGAGCGCTCGAGGTCCGTCACCACCTCGGCCGCGCGGCGACGCGGTTCCGCGGTCGAACGCTGGAGGGGCAGATCGCCGGGCACGCTCAGAACGCCGACGAGGAGGAAGCTCACGAGGAACCAGATCACGCGCCACCTCCCTTCGTGAACGCGGCGCGACGCTCGCGGCGCACGTTCGCGCCGAGCCCTTCGCCTTCCATCTCCACGATGCGCTGCCATTCCTCGGGCCGCGCGACGCCGCGGAGCTCGAGCAGCGCGTCGAAGAGCTGATCGGAGGTCTTGCTCCGCGCCTCCAGCGCGCGATGGAGCACGGCGCTGAGCTCGGCCTCGGTCGCGTCGGGGCGCGCGTTCACGCGCTCGACCTCGGCGAGGAACGCCTGCTGCCCGCGATCGAGCTCGAGCGTCAGCGCCTCGCAGCGATCGACGAGGGCGATCATCGCCGAAGCGCGCTCGGGCTCGGCGACGTTCGCGCGGATGTACTCGCGGTGGTTCTGGGCGACGACCTGCGGCACGACTTCGTCGTAGCGCTCGTCGCTCGTGCACGACGCGAGCGCGATCAGGAACAGCGGGGAGAGGAACGCGAGGCGCATCGAAGCTCCGGGCGAAGGGTCGCTTCGTTCTAGCGCTTCCGCCGCGGCGTTGCACGCGCCGCATTCGCCTTCGGCGCAGCCGCGGCGAAGACCTCGCGCGCCCGCTCGAGCAGCACGCGCACGGCGGGGTGATCGAGGCGCCGCGCGGCGGAGATCGCGAAGAAGCGCTCGCGGACCTCGTCGAGGCGACCGACGAGCGCCACGCGATAGTGCGCCGCGACGTCGGTCTCGACGGCGCTCGGCGCGGGGAACACCCCTGCGCCGCTGGCGCCGAACGCTTTCAGCAGCGCGCTGTCCTCGAACTCGCCGCGGATCTGCGGCCGGAGCTCGACGCGATCGAACCACGCATCGAGCGCCCGCCGCAGCGGCAGGCCCTCCGCGGGCAGGAGCAGCGGCAGCTCGCCCAAGCATTGCGGGAACGGCGCCGACGACGCGTCGCGCAACTCCGCGGTGGCGAAGAAGCTGACCCCGCACTCGCCGAGCGGATGCGCGAACGCGCGGATCTTGCTGCCCGCCGGAACGCCCGCATCGGCGAGCACGAGATCGAGCTCGTGCAGCGCGAGGCGCGCGAGCAAGCGCTCGTGCGCGTCTTCACGACAGATGAGGCGCAAGGGCTCCGGAAGTGCTAGCGCCGGCTGCAAGAGGCGCCGCACCAGGGTCTTCGGCAGCGTATCGACGACCCCGACGGTGCAGCGCACCGGGCGGCCCGTCGGTCGACCGCGCACGGTGTCCAAGAGCTCGCGACCGAGCGAGAAGATCTCCTCGCCGTAACGCAGCACGATGCGCCCCATCTCGGTGGGCTCGATGCGGCGCCCGCTGCGCCGGAAGAGCGGCTCGCCCAACATCTGCTCTAGCTCCTTGATCTGCCCGCTCAGCGTCGACGGCGAGAGGTGCAGCTCGCGCGCGGCCGCCGTGAGCCCGCCGGCGCGCGCCGCCGTGCAGAAGTAGAGGAGGTGGTGGTAGTTCAGCCAGTCCATCGCGGCACCGTTCGGATTTTCCGCATCTTCGCGCGCGATCTTCCAGATTGTCGAGCACGGATCGGGCTCTTAGTACAGGCGCCGTGCAGCGCGCTCCGCGCTGCGATCCACGCTTCGGAGGCCGCGATGAAGATCGAGATCCGCACGAACGGCGTCGACGGAAACGAGGAGCTCACCACGCATGTCGAGCGCCGCCTGGGCTTCGCCCTCGGGCGCTTCGCCCCCGCCATCAGCTCGGCCATGGTGCACCTCTCCGACGAGAACGGCCCGCGCGGCGGCGTCGACCTGCGCTGCCGCATCCGGCTCCACGGCCGGCGCCTCGAGGGGCTGATCGCCGAGGAGACCGCGACCAGCGCCACGGCCGCGATCGACGGCGCCGCCGAGAAGATCGGGCGCATGGTCGCCCGCGCGCTCGACCGCGCCAGGACGCTGCAAGTCACGCATCCGCGCCAGCGGAAGGCGGTCGATCGATGAAGTGCCCGCGTTGCGACCAAGGCGTGCTCGAGGAGCGCGAGCGCGACGGGATCATGATCGACGGCTGCAGGAGCTGCCGCGGCATCTGGCTCGATCGCGGCGAGCTCGAGAAGTTGCTCGCGCGGGAGACCGCGCGCTTCGAAGAAGAGCAGCAGCTCTGGCGCCCGCCGGCGCGCACGAGCCCCGGTTCGCGAAGCGCTCCGCTCGATCGCGACGACGCCGCGCGCCGCTCTCCGCGCGACGACGAGAGCTGGGACGGGCCGCCGCCCGCGGACTTCGAGCGCCACCGACCGCGGCGCAAGAAGGGCTGGCTCGAGGGCCTCGGCGACCTCTTCGGCTGAGCGCTCGCGCTCTCGCGCCGGCCCCCGGGGCCATGGCATTCTCTCGGTTCTCCCACCGCAGGATGTCATGGCCTCGGCACGTTTCACGCGCGGCGTTCCGCGCATCGCGATCTTGGGCGGCGGCCAGCTCGCGAAGATGATGGCGCAGGACGCGCGGCGCATGGGCTTCGGCCTCTCCGTGCTCGATCCCGATCCGCAAGCACCCGCGCTGCCCTTCGCCGATCACGCGATCGCCGCGGCCTTCGGCGACATCGAAGCGCTGCGCCGCATCTGCTCGCACGTCGACGTCACCACCTTCGATCTCGAGCACGTCGACGTGGAGGCGCTGCAGCCGCTCGCGGCCGCGGGCATCGAGTTCGCGCCGTCGCTGCAGACGATGGCGTGGATCCAGGACAAGCTCGTGCAGAAACAGCGCTTGGCGCAGCACGGCTTGCCGGTGCCCGAGTTCCGCGCGGCCGACGGGGGCGATGCGCAGAGCCTCTCCGCCCTCGGGTTCCCGGTGTTCCAGAAGGTGCGGAAGGCGGGCTACGACGGCTACGGCGTGCGTCGGCTCGCGAGCGCCGCGGAGCTCTCGCGCGCGCTCCCCGGCCCTTCGATGATCGAGCGCCCGATCGCGATCGAGTGCGAGCTCGGCGTGCTCGTCGCGCGCGGCAAGAGCGGCGAGGTCGCGACTTACGATCCGGTGGAGATGGTCTTCGACCCGGAGGCCAATCGCCTCGACTACGTGCGCGCTCCGGGGCCGATCGCGCACGCGCACTTCGCCGAGGCGCGCGAGCTCGCGCTCGCGGCGGCGGAGGCCGTGCAGGCCGTCGGCGTCCTCGCGGTGGAGCTCTTCCTCGATCGCGACGGCAAGCTCTGGGTGAACGAGCTCGCGCCGCGCCCGCACAACAGCGGGCACCACACGATCGAAGCGAGCCTCACGAGCCAGTTCGAGCAGCATCTGCGCGCGGTGGCCGGTCTGCCGCTCGGCTCGACGCAGCAGATCCTCCCCGCCGCGATGGCGAACCTGATCGGCACCGGCGCGCACGCGGGCCCGACGCGCGTCGAGGGTCTGCGCGCGGCGCTGGCGCTCCCCGGCGTCGCCCTGCATCTCTACGGCAAGGCGCAGAACCGCCGCGGGCGCAAGATGGGCCACGTCACCGCGCTGCACCGCGACATCGACGAAGCGGTGCGCCTCGCGTGCGCCGCGCGCGATGCCCTCACGATCACCTCCGCGAGTCCCGAAGAGCCGAGCTCATGAGCGAGAAGCCACGCATCCTGGTCGGCATCACGATGGGCAGCTCCTCCGACCTGCCCGTGATGCGCGGCGCCGCCGAATCACTCGCCGAGCTCGGCGTCGGCTACGAGATCACCGTCGTCTCCGCGCATCGCACGCCCGAGCGGCTCTTCGAGTACGCCAAGCAGGCCGAGGGCCGCGGGCTCCGCGTGCTGATCGCCGGCGCCGGAGGTGCCGCGCATCTGCCCGGCATGCTCGCGTCGCTGACGCCGCTCCCGGTGATCGGCGTCCCCGTCCGCGGCTCGCGCTTGGACGGGCTCGATTCCCTGCTCTCGATCGTGCAGATGCCGAAGGGCGTCCCCGTCGCGACCGTGGCGATCGACGGCGGGCGGAACGCGGGGATCCTCGCCGCGCAGATCCTCGGGACGAGCGACGAAGCACTGCGCGAGCGCGTAGCAGCCCTGAAGGCGCGCCTCCGCGAGGACGCGCTCGGCATGGCGCGCGAGGTCGAGAAGACACCCGATCTGCCCGGGCGTCCGTCGGCCTGAGCGTCGCGGCGCTCCCCCGCGCCGAAAAAAAACCGGCGGAGTGTCGTCGCGGCAGGCGACGCGGAGACGTAGCCCTCGGCGAGCAGCGCGGCTGCTCGAGTCACCCCCTGTCCCGTCACGCGAGGTTCCGCCATGCGCTACATGCTCCTCATCCACTCGAACGAGATCCAAGAAGCCGGCATGTCTGAAGAGGCCATGGGCAAGATCATGGCCGAGTACTACACCTTCACCGAGGAGCTGATGAAGTCGGGTGCCCTGCGCGCCGGCGACCGCCTGCGCCCGACGACGAGTGCTACGACCGTGCGCGTCCGGAACGGCGACACTCTGACCACCGACGGCCCCTTCGCGGAGACGAAGGAGCAGTTCGGCGGCTACTACTTGATCGACGTGCCCGATCTCGACGAGGCGATCCGCTGGGCCTCCAAGATCCCGAGCGCCAAGTACGGCTGTGTCGAAGTGCGCCCCATCTGGGAGATGGAGGGTTGAGCACTTGAGCTCGAGCACGCGGAACGAGATCGAAGCGGTCTTCCGCAGCGAATCCGGCCGCGTACTCAGCCACTTGATGCGCGTGCTCGGCGATATGGACCTCGCCGAGGACGCGCTGCAGGACGCGTGCGCCGAAGCGCTGACCGCCTGGCCGCGCGATGGGCTGCCACGCCAACCCGCGGCGTGGCTCACCACCGCGGCGAGGCGGCGCGCGCTCGATCGCCTGCGTTCGCGGCGTCGGCGTCCGGAGCAAGAGGCCATGATCGAGGAGGCCACACCCGATCCGCGCGATCCGCTGCGCGAGCTCGAGCAGCAGCTCGATTGGCCGATCGCCGACGATCGCCTGCAGATGATCTTCCTCTGCTGCCATCCCGCACTCGCGCGGGAAGCGCAAGTAGCGCTCACCTTACGCACGCTCGGCGGCCTCGACACGCGCGCCATCGCGCGCGCGTTCCTGCAACCCGAGAGCGCCGTCTCGCAGCGCCTGCTGCGCGCGAAGCAGAAGATCGCCGAGGCGAAGATCCCGTTCCGCCGGCCGCGCGAGTCGGAGCTGCCCGAGCGCTTGCCCTCCGTGCTCGCGGTGCTCTATCTGGTCTTCAACGAAGGCTACAGCGCGAGCGGCGGCGATCGCGTGCTGCGCGAGGAGCTCTGCGACGAAGCGCTGCGCTTGGCGAAGCTCGTCGCGGGCTGGATGCCCGACGAAGAGGAAGCGCAGGGCTTGCTCGCGCTGCTCTTGCTCAGCGATGCGCGCCGCGCGGCGCGCCTCGACGCCGACGGCGAGCTCGTGCTGCTCGAGCACCAAGATCGCGCGCGGTGGAACGCGCGGCAGATCGAAGAAGGCCGCTCCCTCCTGTTGCACACGCTCTCGCGCCAGCGCCTCGGCCCTTACCAGCTCGAGGCCGCGATCGCGGCGGTGCACGCCGATGCCCAGCGCTTCGAGGACACCGACTGGGCCGAGATCGCGGCCCTCTACGATCGCCTGCTCGCGCTGCGCCCCTCGCCCGTCGGCGAGCTCAATCGCGCCGCCGCGCTGCTGCACGTGCACGGCCCCGCGCACGCGCTCGCGACCATCGACGCGCTGCTCGCGCGCGAGCCGCGGATGGCCGACTACGTCTACGCGCACGTCGCGCGCGCCGAGATGCTGCGGCGCCTCTCTCGTCGCGACGAAGCACGAGGAGCGCTCGAGCGCGCGCTCGCGCTGGCGCGCACCGAGGTCGATGCGCGCCAGCTGCAACGCAAGCTCGCCGAGCTCGCGGACTGAGCGCGCCTCGTTCGCTCAGGGCTGCAGCTCGAGCACGCGCTCGGCGAGCAGGTCCGAGCGATGTTCGAGCTCGAGCAAGCGCCGGCCCGTGACGCCGGGCCCGCGATAACCGCGCTGTCCCGGCGCGGGCGGCAGGCAGACGAGATAGCGACCGTAGGGCAGCGCGGGCCAGAGCAGCCAGCCGCGCGCGTCGGTCGAGTCGACGCCGAGCGCGATCAGGTTCTCCTCGGACCCGCCTTCCGTGGATCCGCTCGCGCGTTCGATGCGCCAGAGCTCGAGCCGCTGCTCCGCGCAGGGTCCGGCGGGTCCGAGGACCAGCACCGCCAGGTCGGCGAGGCCTTTCGCCTCGAGCGGCGCGCCAGCGTTCGCGCTCGGCTCGAGCGTTGCGGGAGCGGAACGCGGCGCGTCGCTCGCGGAACGCAGCGCGGCCGCGAGCCACGGCGCGCGCGCCGTGCGCTCCTTCGGCTCCGTATCCGCTGCCCAGGCCGACGGCTCCAAGCGCGGCGGGCCCTCCGCGGAAGCGAGGACCCAGAGGGCGGCCGCGATCAGAGCGGCGGCGGCACCGAGGAGCGAGCGTTCGAGCGAGCGCATGCTCGCGACGAAGCACGCGCCGTTCCGGAAGGAGAATTCGGCCCCGCCTCTACCCCCGACTCCAGCTTGTGGACGCCACGTCCGATCACCCACAATGCCGCACCGCGAACCGATGGAGGTCGGAGCCCCTTGCCCATCCGCTGCGATCTGAAGCACGCCCACGGCATCGGCTACTGCCTCTACCGCTGCCCCATGACGAGCAGCGCTCGCGCCTTCGAGGTGCGGCCGGTCGATCCGCAGCGCGGCCTCCCGCCGGCGGAGAGAGGCGCGATCGACGTCGTCGCCCTCGACATGAACGCGGGCTGGCCCAACCTGGGCTTCGACTCGATGCTCTTCGCGGTGCGCGACGCGGTCTGCGACCTCGCCGCACTCCTCGAGGGCAAGAACCTGCGCGTCCGCGTGCTCACCGTCGACGTGCGCTGCGACGCCTACGTGCCGCGCCACGAGCCGGGGCGCATCGCGCTCTACTTGAGCAGCGGCGGTCCCGGCCACATCGACCCGCGCCAGAACGACGGCGCGAGCGAGATCTCGCAAGGCGTCCTCGACGATCTGTCCTGGGAAGCGCCGCTCGGTCAGCTCTTCGAGGACGTTCTCGCCGACGAGAACGCGGCGTTCCTCGCCATCTGCCACTCCTTCGGCTTGCTCTATCGCCACCTCGGTCGCGCGCGCATCTCCGTGCGCGGCCCCGAGAAGGGCGGCAAGAGCTCCGGGCAGAAGATGATCGCGCTCACGGACGAGGCGCTGCAGCACCCCTGGTTCGGCCGCCTCGCGCGCGGCGCGATCGGCGGGCGCTTCCGCGCGCTCGACAGCCGCCTCTGCGATCTCCTGCCGCCCGAAGGCGCCAACGGAACTGCGACCTACACGGTGCTCGCGCACGAGACGCTGCCCACGAGCGGCGAGCGCGGCGATGCGGTGACCCTGATCGAATTCGCGCGCGACCGCGAAGGCGTGATGCCGCGGGTCTACGGCACGAACTTCCACCCCGAGGTCGTCGGCCGCGACCGCTTCCGAACGGTGCTCGAGGAGCGCCGCGCCTCCGGCCGGACGACGGAGAAGTGGTACCAGGAGCGCCTCGAGATCCTGGAGCAGGCCTTCCCGCCCGACGGCGACGAAGCGCCGCTGCTCCGCACCTCCGATCTCACCTTCCTCGGTCCGCTGCGCTTCCATCTCTATCGGCAGGTGCGCGAGAGGTTGGAAGCGCTGGGGCATGATGCGGGGCCGCTGCATGAGCATCGGGTGTTGGGGCGAACCCCATGATGCGTGCTCGAGGTTGCGGGGAAAGGATCCGGAGGCGGTGAGTGAAGCGATGCTCCCACGCGCCGCGCGACAGTCAGTGGACTTTCGAACAGGACCACGGGAGTACTCGGACGGCGTTCCCGTTCTTCACGAAGTGAAGGTCCTGAGCATCGACGTATGACTCCAGACCGCGCCCGCCGTCTACCTCTCCTCGCTTGGCTCACGCTGATCGCGATCCCTGCGGTCGCGCAGGAGCCCCGCGTTTCCTACACGAGCGAGGTCCATCCACTGCGTGGGAACTTGGCTCTCCATGGCGAGGAGAGCTGGATCGCCACTCGCGTCGTCGATGCACGCACGAAGGCTCCGATCCCGGCTGCGGAGCTACATCTGATCGTGGGATCCATGACTCAGCTCATGGGCGAGTTCCGCTCGTGGCGGCGCAGCCTCGCCGACACCGACGGCTTCGCCCGACTGCCATTCGAACATTCCTACAAGGTCCTCGTGCGCGCGCCGGGCTATGCACCGTGGGTCGACAGGTATGTCAACGAGGTCACCGAGCTCGCGCCGTCAGAGACGCTGCCCGTCGTCGTGCGCGACTGGATGGATCGACCGGTATCGGGTGCGCTCGTCAGCTTCTGCGCCGGCGGCGGGGGTTCACCCGACCTGACGTCCGCTCGGACCGACGATCGTGGGCTCGCGCTCCTCGAGGGCGTGAGCATCTACACGCGGATCCGGGATCTCTACGTCTCGCATCCGGACCTGTGGATCGCGTACGAGGAAGGCTTCCATTGGGTGCGCGGGGAGGCGCCGTACGAGCTGCGTGTTCCGCCCGGTGATTCCGTCAGCGGAGTGTTGTGCGATCCGCTCGGCAAGCCTCTCGGCGATGCGTACGTAGGACTCGGGCTCGTGCACCGTGGTCCGTGGACACGCACGAACGCCGACGGATCGTTTCATCTCTTCGGCGGTTTCTGGCGTCGGGGTTCGATCACGGAGATCGAAGCGCGCCACGATATGCAGCACGTCCGCTTCGAATTGCTCGAGCACGCGCCTGCTCTCCTGCGACTGCCGAACGCCACGGGGGAACGCACGCAGCACGTCGCGTGGAGCAGCACCTCGCCGTCGATCGGCTCCGTCGCCTTTCGAGTCGAGGACGAGACTGGCGAGGTTCTGGGCGATGGATGCGTCGTTCTCGTCGGGCCGCTTCCATCGCGCTACGAGAGCCGCCGCGATGCCGATTCGGCATCACCCGCGCGACTTCCCTTCGGGCGCTACGAAGCCACGTACCATGCCTACGGTCGATCCCTGGTACGCACCGAGCTCCAAGTGACGTCGACGGCCCCGGCCGTGATCGTGCTCCAGCCCACGCGCTTGCCGACGGTCCGCGTGGGCGTCCGAGGATTCTTCGGCGCCCGTGGCGACTTCCTCGGAGACGTCGTGCTCGAGACGAGACACGGCGCGAACGACATCTCGCTGGAAATCTCGCGGGGCGAGCCGATCGCCTTGCCTGAAGAGCCATTTCGTTTTGTCCTCACCGATGAGCATCGGCGACGGCGCGTGTTCACGCCCGATCGCGAAGCCGCGCTCGCTGCAGGCTCCTTGGAGCTCGAGTGGTTCGACCGGACGCTCGTATCCGGTCGCGTCGTCGATCGCCACGGAGCCCCTGCTCGCGCCTGCCTGGCCCTCGTGCGTCGGCTTCCGTCGGGGCACGTGGAGGAGGACCCAGCTATGCGCGCCGCGACCAACGGCTCCTTCGCGTGGCACGCCGAAGCGGAAGGTCTGCACTTCCTGACGATGCGGCGCGACGAAGAGGCGCCGATCTCGCGCGTCGTTCCCGTGATGCTGCCTCGTCGCGGGAACGGAGAGAGCGTCGAGATGGGCGATCTCGTGCTCGATCCGCCGTCGCCGTTCGTGCTCGCGCTCGGCGGAGAGGCCGCGCGAGGCGAGATCGAGCTCGGCTGGTGGCGACCCGGCTGGTCCACCCCAGAAGACCTATGGGCCTTTCCGCTCGACGCGCAGGGGCGATGGACCGGCCCCGACCTCGCGCCCGGCGACGTGCTGCAGCTCCTCGAACCGGAACGAGAAGAGAACGAGCTTCTCGACGAACAGCCGCCGCGTCACGACCTGCGCGTGACCTGGCTGCTCGGCGAGAAGCCGCCCTATCACCTGCGGGTCCCGGCGGGCGAGCTCTTGCTCGACGTGAGGACCGCCGGGCCGGAACCCGACCAAATCACCGTCGCCATCGGAGCGGAGGTCGCGAGTATTGGGCTCGGCCTGAACCGCATTCGCCGTGTGCAACCTGGTCCGCAGCGCATCTTCGTCTCGGCTTCGGATCACCAGACGGCGATCGTCGAGCTAGACGTACCGGAGACGGGGCAAGCCAGCGCGACGGTGACCCTGCCGCGGCGTTGAGGACGACCGAGCGACGGCGAAAGACGCGAGAAAGCCAGATCGCAACGCGGAACATCGATGGGCGGACGGGCGAGCGGATGCCCGGCGCAATACTCCTCCGCTTCAGGGATTGCACCGTGCGATGCGCATCGCTCACGAGAGACCTCGACTCGCCGAGCAACGCGCTCCAGTTCAGCGCCCGAGCCCGAACAACCGCCCGTGCCCCTCACGCACGTGGCACTCCATGCAACTCGCGATGCGCCCGAACTCGCTCGGCTTGGCACTCCCCGCCGGATAGGTGGCATAGACCCAACCGTCATCGGTGTTCGGCGTCGCCGGATCGACCTTCAGCATGACGAAGAGGCCCGCGGGCTCGCCCGTCTCGTAACGCACGCCGTCGATCTCGGCGCTCGGCGGACGCAGGGTCTTAGGGTGCAGAAGATGGATGCCCTGCGCGGGATCGAGGCGCTGCGGCTGCCAGGCTTCCTTCACCACGATCTGCCCGACGTGGTCGGCGAGCTCGCCACCGAGGAGATAGCCCGCGCGATCGCGCGCGTAGAGGTAGTAGAGCTTGCGGCCGTGCGTGGCTTCGTCGCGGCTCTGCGAGAGACGACCGTTCCCCGTATCGGGTAGGTCGCAGTCGAGCGGTGAGATGCGCACCTGCTCGTCGACGCGCGACCAGTGCTCGTAGCTCTTCGGGATCTCGGCGAGCAGGCGCTCGAGCTTCCGCTGCGGCGGCAGCTCCTGCGCGGAGAACGCGAGCTCGGCGCGCTCGGCCTCGGCCATGCCGAAGAGGCGGCCCTTGCCTTCGCGGACGTGGCAGCTCATGCAGCTCTCGAGCTTCCCCGCCGCGACGGGTTTCGAAGAGCCCGGCGAGAACACCGCATAGACCCAGCCGTCGTCGGTGCCGGGGATCTTGGGATCGAAGCGCGCCATCACGAAGTGCTCGCGCGCTTCTCCTTGCTCGAAGGCGTGCGCGGCGCCCGACGGCATCGGCAGCGCTTCGAAGGACTCCTTCACCAGCACCTGGCCGATGGCCTCGGCCTCGGCGCCGCCGCGGAGATACGCCGCGCGCTCGCGCGCGTAGAGGTAGTAGATCTTCTTGCCGTGCGTCTCCTCGTCCTTGCTCTGCGAGACGCGTTGCGCGGGTTCAGGTGGCCGGCGGCAGAGCTCGGGCGCCCAGTGCGCGAGGTCGTCGACCTTCTGCCAGCGCGGGAACTCGCGCACGTACACCGCGAGCTGATCGAGGACTTCTTCGGGGAGCTCGTCGCCCGCCTCGATCGGCGCGGCCTGCTGCACCTCGTGCGCGACCGGCGAGAGCGGCGGAGCCTCGTTGCGTTCGCGCTGACAGCCGACGAAGGTCGCGAAGGAAGCGACGACGAGAACGAGGGCGAGAGCTCGAGACATGGCGGCACCTGCGTCTGGACCGCCCGAGGCTAGAGCGGCGCGGAGCAGCCTACGTCAGAGCGAGGTAAAGGATCAGAGGCCGCGCCATTCTTCCGGCACGAAGGGCGCGCCTTCGGGATCGGCGAGCGCGGCGTCGAGCGCGCCGAGGATCGCCTCGCGGTCCTTCGGCAAGGTCCCGCCGAGCGGCAGGTAGTTCGAGGCGTGGTTCGCGCGGAAGACGATGCCCGCTCTAGGCTCGAGCGCCGCGACGAAGGTCCGCATCTCGCGCGTGATCTCGACGGGATCGAGCAGCTCGAATTCACCGCGAGTCCACTGCTCGTGCAGCGGCGTTCCCGCCACGGGCGTCACGGTGAGCAAGCTCAGATAGCGCGGCGAGATCGCGGAGGCGAGGCGCGCCGAGGCCAGCGCGTGCTCTTCCCAGCGCTCGCGCCCGCCGAGGCCCGAGAGGAACATGCACGAGAGCTTCGCTCCCGCGGCTTGCACGCGGAGGCCGAGCTCCGCGAGCTCGTGGCTGTCGGCGCCCTTCGCGATCCGCTCCAGCACCACGTCGTCGCCGCTCTC
>JAEUHW010000067.1 GCA_016793245.1 Planctomycetota bacterium | reverse complement strand
TCGTGCTCGCCGCCGGCGCCTCCGGGATCCTCCTGCACGAGGCGATCGGCCACGGCATGGAGGCCGACTTCAATCGCAAGGGCGTCTCGATCTACGCGCGCATGCTCGGCGAGCGCGTCGCCGCCGACTGCGTGACCGTCGTCGACTCGGCGCTGCATCCCTACGAGCGCGGCGCGCTCAACTTCGACGACGAAGCGAGCGAGGTCGAGCGCACGGTGCTCGTCGACGGCGGGATCCTGCGCTCCTACCTGCACGACCGCATCAGCGCGAAGCACTACGGTGTGGCGAGCACGGGTTCGGGTCGGCGCGAGTCGTTCCGCCACGTGCCGATGCCGCGCATGCGCTGCACCTACATGGAGAACGGGCCGCACGCGCGCGAGGAGATCATCGCCTCGGTCTCGCGCGGCATCCTCGCCGAGACCTTCTCCAACGGGCAGGTGCAGATCGGCGCGGGCGACTTCACCTTCTACATCAAGAACGGCTGGCTGATCGAAGGCGGCCGCCTCACGGCCCCCATCAAGGACGTGAACATCATCGGCAACGGCCCGCAGGCGCTCCGCGACGTGACGATGGTCGCGAACGATCTGAAGCTCGACACGGGCGGCTGGACCTGCGGCAAGGACGGCCAGAGCGTACCGGTGTCGCAGGGCATGCCGACCGCGCTCGTCTCGAAGCTCACCGTGGGAGGTCGCCATGCGTGAGAAGGAGCTGTTGGCGCGCGCCCGCGAAGCCGTGGAGCTGGCCTTGCGCTGCGGCGCGAGCGACGCGGTGGCGAGCCTCGGAGCCGGGCGCTCGCTCGAGTTCCAGTGGCGCGACGAGCGCTTGGAGAAGGTGCAGGAGAACGCGAGCCAAGGGCTCGGCCTCGCGCTCTACGTCGATGGCCGCTTCTCCACGCACTCCACGAACGACTTGGAGCCGCGCCGCTTGGCGAGCTTCGTCGCGGAGGCGGTGGAGCTCACGCGCCTGCTCGCACCGGATCCCTTTCGCGTGATCCCCGATCCCAAGCTCTACGCGGGGCGCCCGGGCGATCTCTTAGACCTCGTCGATCCCGCGGCGGTCGATCTCCCGCGCGAGCGCTGTCTCGAGTGGTGCCGCGCGCTCGAGGCGCGCGCGCGCGCCCACGCCGATGTCGTCTCCGCGACGAGCGGCGTGATGAGCGGCACCTCGCTCTCGGCGCGCGTGAGCTCGAACGGCTTCGAGGGCACCCGCGAATCGACCGGTCTCTGGTACGGCGCCGAGGTCACCGCGCGCGACGGCGAACACCGCCGACCCGAGGCCTCGCGCTGGGTCGGCGCGACGCACCTCGCCGATCTCGAGCGCGTCGAGGAAGTCGGGGCCGAAGCGCTGCGCCGCGTGCTCGCGCGCCGCGGCGCGACGAAGGCGCCGACGCAGCGCACGCACCTCATCGTCGATCGCGAAGCCGCTCCCGGTCTGCTGGGTCGAGTGCTCGGCGCGATCTATGCCTCGGCCGTGCAGCAGAAGCGCTCGTTCCTCGCCGAGCGCGCGGGGGAGCGCATCGCCTCTCCGCTGCTCTCGATCACGGATCACCCCTTGCTGCCGAAGCTCGCGGGCTCGCGGCACTTCGACGGCGAGGGCATCGCCGCACGCGTGCTCCCCATCGTCGAGCGCGGCGTGCTCCGGAACTTCTACGTCGATACCTATTACGGTCGGAAGCTCGGCTGGGAGCCCACCACCGGCTCGCCCTCGAACCTCGTCGTCGAGCTCGGGTCGAAATCGCGCGAAGAGCTCTTGCGCGACGTCGGCGAGGGGCTCTACGTGACCTCGTGGCTCGGCGGCAACGCGAACACGACGACCGGCGACTACTCCTTCGGTTTGCAAGGGCACGCGGTACGCCACGGCGAGATCCAAGAGCCGATCTCGGAGATGAACGTGACGGGGAACTTCCTCGACCTGCTGCAGCGCTTGGTCGCCGTCGGCAACGACCCCGAGAAGTGGAGCAGCTTCCGCGCGCCGACGCTCGTGTTCGAGGGCATCGACTTCAGCGGGAGCTGAGCCGAGTCCCGGCGGACGACGGCCCGCGCGCGCGCCCCCCCGTGCGCCCACCGGCTCCGCGCGTTGCGAGGCGCTTCGCGCGCGTGGCACAATCCCGCCCTCGTCGCGGCGGTCGCGCGGGGAGCGCGTCCGGCCGAACGAGTCCCGCCGGAACCGGACTGGGAATAGAGCGGCTGGGGGCGCGCAGGCGCCTGCATTCCGCGCGAAACCGCTCTCCGGCGGATCTGAATTCCCCGGGGCGCTCCGCCGCCCGAGGAGGCTGCACGATGGTCACGATCTACTGGATCTGCGCCTTGGTCGGAGGCGCCTTCATGGTGTTCCAGTTCCTCCTGACCCTGATGGGCTTCGATCACGACATCGAGGCCGACGTCGCGAACGTCGACGCCGTGAACGCCGTGCACGAAGGCGTCGGCGTGGGCCAGATCTCGCTGCGCACGATCGTCGCGTTCCTCACCTTCTTCGGTCTGGGCGGCCTCGCCGCGAACGAAGGCGGCTGGGATCCGGCGTGGACGCTGCTGCTCGCGAGCGGCCTCGGTATCGGCGCGTTCTACGGCGTGGGCTGGCTCATGCTGCAGCTCCACCGCCTGCGTTCGTCGGGCAACATCGACGTCAAGAACGCCGTCGGCGTGCAGGCCCAGGTCTACCTGACGATCCCGGCCCACAAGGCCGGCGCCGGCAAGATCACCGTCACCGTGCAAGGGCGCTCGGTCGAGTTCAAGGCGCAGACGAGCGGGGCCGAGCTGCCCACCGGCAGCCCCTGCCGCGTCGTGAGCGTGCTCGGCCCGGATCTCGTGCTGGTGGAGACCGCCGCCTAGTCCGAACACTCTCGCTCTCCTCTTCTCGTTCCGTCCCTTTCCCTCTAGCCCGAGCACCTCGACCGGAGCCCGATCGATGCCGAGCCCGAATGCCCTTTCGCCGAGCCTCCTCCTCGCCGCCGAGGAGATGCCGCTCAATCCCTTCGTGACCTTCCTGATCCTCGCCGGGATCCTGGTCTTCGTCGGGTTCTTGGTGATGCTGGCGACGCGCTTCCGCCGCTGCCCGTCGAACAAGATCCTCGTGATCTACGGCAAGGTCGGCGCGGGTCACTCCTCGCGCTGCCTGCAGGGCGGTGGCGCCTTCATCTGGCCGCTGATCCAGAACTACGCCTACCTCGATCTCGATCCGATCCAGATCGACATCCCGCTGAAGGGCGCGCTCTCGTCCGAGAACATCCGCGTCAACGTGCCCAGCGTCTTCACCGTCGCGATCGGCACGCAAGCCGAGATCATGAGCAACGCCGCGGTGCGCTTGCTCGGTTTGACCCAGCAGGAGATCACCGCGCAGGCGCGCGACATCATCTTCGGGCAGCTCCGGCAAGTGATCGCCTCGATGCCGATCGAGAAGATCAACCGCGACCGCGACGAGTTCCTCCAGAAGATCCAGTTCGGCCTGGAGCCCGAGCTCAACAAGATCGGTCTCGTGCTGATCAACGTGAACATCACCGACATCACCGACGAGTCGGGCTACATCGAAGCGCTCGGTCGCAAGGCCGCGAGCGAGGCGATCATGAAGGCCGAGGTCGACGTCGCCGAGCAGAACAAGATCGGCGCGATCGGCGTCGCTCGCGCGCAGCGCGAAGAAGCGATCCAGGTCGCGCAGGCGACGAAGGATCGTCAGATCGGCACGAGCGAGGCGGAGCGCGATCAAGCCGTGCGCCTCGCCGACCTGCAGCGCGAGCGCCTGGTCGGCGAGAAGGCCGCGGAGTATCAACGCGACGCCGAGATGCGCGAGCGCGAGCGCGAGATGCGCATCTCGGTCTCGGCCGCCGACGCGACCGCCGTCGAGGGTGAGAACCTCGCGAAGGCGCGCGTCGCCGCGACGAACGCCGAGCTCAGCGTGCGACAGGCCGAGGCCTACGGGCTCTCCGAGACGAAGAAGCGCGAGGCCGAAGCGCAAGTGCTCGAGGCGCAGTACCTCGCGCAGGCCAAGGCCGCCGAAGCCGAGGCCCGGCGCGTCGAAGCCGAGCAGCGCGCGCGCTTGGAAGCGCCGGCGCGAGCGCAGAAGGCGCGCATCATGGTTGACGCCGAAGCCGAAGCCGAGCGCATGAAGATCGAGGCCGAAGGTCGCGCGCAGGCTCGCATCCGCGAGGCCGAGGGCGAGGCGATGGCCGTCTACAAGAAGCTCGAGGCCGAGGCGCGAGGTCAGCTCGAGATCCTCGCGAAGAAGGGCCAGGGTCTGCGCGAGATCGTGAACGCCTGCGGCAACGCCGAAGAGGCCTTCCGCCTGCTCATGCTCGAGCACCTGGACCACCTCGCCGACAAGTCCGCCGAGGCGATCTCGAACATCAAGTTCGACAAGATCACCGTCTGGGACGGTGGCAACGGCGACGGCAAGGGCGGCGCGAGCGGGTTCCTCCGCAGCTTGGGCTCCTCGATCCCCCCGCTCATGGACATCATGCGCAACGTAGGCGGCGTCGAGCTCCCGAGCTACTTCGGCAAGCTCGTGCCGGCCGACGAGAGCGAGGCGGCTCCCGCGCATCCCGCCGCCGCGCCGACGGAAGCCAGTGGCGAGAAGGCGAGCGGCAAGAGGCACGGCAAGGCCTGAGCCCGAGGGTTTCGCATCACCCAGGCGCGGCTGGCGCGCGCGAACGCCGTCCTTTCTGGCAATTGCCCATCTCCGCGGTGCATCTCGAATGCACCCGACGAAGGTGACTCTTGCGAGGATGGCTGGTGCCTGCGCGCGACCTGTCGCTGCTGGGTTTCGGGCGCGGGCCTGCGATGCCGCAGGCCCGCGCGCCGTCGCTTGCCGCGCCTAGGCTGCCTACGCTACGGCAACGTGTTGGGGCGTCGACGCGAGAACGGCACCCGAACCCGTGACGCGCGCGAACATGCGGAAGCGAGGTCCGCGACGACCGCTCCGCCAGCCCTCCGGCGAAGCAAGCGACGTGCACGACGCGCCACGCTCCGCGTTTCTCGCTCGCGTCGTTCGCGCGTCGACTCGCGAATGCCATCGACGCAGTTCGCGCGCGTCGGGCGCGGCGCTTGCTTCGCCGTAGGGCCGGGCGTAGCGCATGCGCGGTCTTGCGGCCGAACGCTTCTCGCTTTCACGCTCGCGCCTTCGCCGTGGACGCGTCGACGCGAGATCGGCACCCGAACCCACGACGAGCGCGAACACTCGAACGCGAGTTCCGCGACGACCGCTCCGCCAGCCCTCCGGCGAAGCAAGCGCCGCGCCCGCCGCGCGTGAACGACGTCGAACGACACCGCGCGTTGAAGCGTGCCCGACGTCGAACGCGATTCATGAGCGAGCGCGGCGGTCACGTCGCCTGCATCGCCTCCGGATGCGGCTCCGCTACCTCGTTAGACCTTGTGCGCCGTTCCGGAGCCCGCTGGAGGCGGGGGCTCCGGAACTCATGCTAAGGGAGAGACGGGACGTCGAGGCGAGAACGACGTCGAACGACATGGGTTCCCCGCCCGCGCGGCGGCTGTGAGATCGCGTCGCGAGCAACGTCGCGCAATCAAGATTCCGACTTTCTAGGAAACCTACGACACCCCTTCTGCGTTCTACATGCTGGAACGAAGTCGGGGAAGGCGACGCGCAAGGAGGCAGAGGAAGCCAGATGCGCCGCAAGTTTCATCAGCTCGAGTTTGAGTTTCGTCAGCACGGCGGCAAGCGGAAGGGCGCGGGACGAAAGCCCAAGAACGCCGAGCCCGGCATGCCGCACCGTCAGCGCGCGAAGAAGAAGCGCAACGAGCCGCTGCACGTCACCGTGCGTCTCGGCGATGGTCTGCCCTCGCTGCGCCGCGGTGGAGCGCGGAAAGTCGTTCTCGCGGCGCTCAGCGCGAGCAGCAATCGGCACGGAATGAGGATCGTTCAGTACTCGATTCAGCGGGACCACTTGCACCTTCTCGTCGAGGCCGATGATCGCGAATGCGTGGCGCGTGGCATGAATGCGCTGCTGAGTCCGCTGGCTCGCGCGTTGAACAAACTCTGGGGCCGCCGCGGCAAGGTGTTCCCCGAGCGCTACCACGACGAGGTCATCTCGACGCCGACGCAGGCGCGGAACGCACTGCGCTACGTGTTGCAGAACGGCAAGAAGCACGGTGTCGTCGCGCAGTCGTCGATCGATCTGTGCTCGAGCGCGCCCGTGTTCGATGGCTGGATGGAGCGTCCGTCGATCGCCTCGATCCCAAGCGCGCCGGCGATGGCCACCGTTGCGCCCGCCTCGACCTGGCTGCTCACCACCGGCTGGCGCCGCCACGGCCTGCTCGAGATCCGCGAGCTGCCGCGGCCCCACAAGCACGCCGGTCGCCCGCGCGGGAACCTCGCCGATTCAAGTCGCCGAGCAGCCTCGCGCTGAACCACACCTCACTACCGCCTCGCGGGCGCGTAACCCCTGTCTCTCGACGTCGTTCACGCGTCGACGTCCGAATGCACCCATGAGCATGAGTTCCGGAGCCCCCGCCTCCAGCGGGCTCCGGAACGGCGCACGACGTCTATCGACGAAGCGAAGCCGCGCCCGGAGGCGCAGCAAGCGCCGTGCACGACGCGCCATGCTCCGCGTTTCTCGCTCGCGTCGTTCGCGCGCCGACTCTCGAACGCCATCGACGTCGAGCGCGCGCGTCGGGCGCGGCGCTTGCTCGCAGGAGGGCCGGGCGTAGCGCCTGCGCGGTCTTGCGTTCGCTCGCCTCTCGCCTTCACGCGCGCGTGCAGCGCATCGACGAATGACGCGAATTCTCGCGACATCCTTCGAGCGCTGCTTTGCAGGAAGCGCGCCCCCGCGTTCGTTCCGATTCAGAACGCGTGCGCGGGAGCGAGGCGCTGCTGCGGCAAGCCGGCGATCTCGCGCAGGACCGCCTCCGTGTAGGGCTCGACCATCTTCGAGCGCCACTGCGGAAGGAAGTCGGTGTTGCTGAGCGGCGAGGCTGCCTTGCGCGCGAGCACAGCGGCGCGGGTGATGTGCTCTTCGTCGAAGATCTGGCCCTGGAGAGATTCCATCGCTTCGGTGCACGGCGTCGGGAAGGACGCGACGCAGCCCAGGAAGAGCTGCGCCGAGCGCACGCGACGCTGCGCATCGAGCGCGATCGTGCCCGCGACGGAGAGCACGCCGAAGTCGATCGAACCGCGGCGGCGCAGCTTCCAGAAGGCGCTATGCCGATCCGCCGCCGCCGGCACGAAGACCTGCGTCAGGATCTCGTCCGGACGCTTCGTGAGATAGGCGATGCCGTCGTCTTGATAGAGCGCGGTGAGCGGGATCGTGCGCTCGCCGCTCGCGGAGACGAGGCGGACGCTCGCGCCGAGCGCGCAGAGCATCGGAGCGGAGTCCGAGGCCGAGATCGCCCAGCAGCGCGGCGAGCCGGGCGCCACCCAGCAGGTCTCGCCGACCTCCTTCTTGCAGTAGCCGATCGAGCGCCGCCACTCCTCGTTCTGGTTGTAGTAGGTACAGCGCGTATCGAGGCAGAGGTTCCCGCCCAACGTGCCCATGTTCTGCAGCACGGGCGAGGAGATCGAGCGCACCGCGCGGGAGAGCGCGGGATGCTCGGCGGCGAGCGGGCGATCGGCGGCGACCGCGCTCAGCGTCGTCATCGCGCCGATCGCGAACGAGCCGTCCGCGCGGCGCTCGACGCCGTGGAGCTCGCGCACGAGCGCGAGGGAGACCACGTCCTCGGCTTGCTGATGGCGGCGCTTCAGGTTGGGCCAGAGATCCGTGCCGCCGGCGACGAGTCGCGTCGTCTGCGGCGAGGCGGCGAGCAGGCGCGCCGCCTCGGCCAGGTTCTGCGGGCGGTGGAAGCGGAACGACGGCAGGCGCATCATCGCTTGGTCCCTCGCAGCGCTTCTTCGCGCTCGGTCATGGTGCCGGTGCCGGTGCGCACCTTGGCTTCGTCCTGATTCACGGCTTGGCCATCGCCGCCCTCGGCCGGCGTCGGCACGCGCAGCGGCGTCCCGAAGTCGATGCTCGGGAACGCGCGCGGCCCGACCCGCGGCTCCTTGCCGCGAGCCTTCTCCTCGAGCGCCTTTGCCACGAGGTGCGGATGCACGGGGATCTGGTCCACGCGTACACCCACCGCGTCGAAGATCGCGTTCGCGATCGCCGGCATCATCGGCAGCAGCGGACCTTGTCCGACTTCCTTCGCGCCGAAGGGCCCGTTGGGATCGGGGTCCTCGATGATGTACGAGGTGACCTTCGGCATCTCGAGGAAGGTCGGGCTCTTGTACTCGAGCATCGAGGGATGCTTGTGCACGAGCGCGTTCGAGCGATTCTTCGGCAGGCGCCGGAACACCTGCTCCTCCATCAGCGCCTCGCCGAGGCCCATGTAGACCGAGCCCTCGATCTGCCCCATCACGAGCACCGGGTTGATCGCCTTGCCGACGTCGTGCGCCATCCACACGTGCTCGACGCGGTAGAGCCCCGTCTCGGGATCGACTTCGACCTCGACGACCGTCGCCGAGTACGAGTACGCCGGCGAAGGACCGACGCCCGCGCCGCGATAGCGCCCGGGCGAGCGCGGCGGGATGTAGGAGCCCGTCGTGCCGAGCGTGCCGAAGCGCGACTCGGCGCAGACGCAGGCCTCGGGCCAGCTCAGCCCCTTGCTCGGGTCCTCGCTGTCGAACACGCGCCGCTCGGCGAAGACGAGCCGATCCTGCGGGACCTTCAACTGTTCGCTCACGGCGCGGGCGACGAGCTCACGCGCGCGCTGCGCGGCCTGCAGCGCCGCGTTGCCCATCATGAGCGTCACGCGCGACGAGTAGGAGCCGAGGTCGACCGGCGTGAGATCGGTGTCGGCGACGCAGAGCCGGATGTCGAGGAGCTCGATGCCGAGCACCTCGGCGACGATGCCCGCGAGCACGCTGTCGCTGCCCTGCCCGATCTCGGTCTGTCCGCAGAACGCGGCGACGCAGCCCGAGCGATCGAGCTTCAACTGCACGCCCGACTGCGGCATGTGGTTCCAGTAGATCGGCAGGCCCGCTCCTGAGAGATAGGAACCGCACGCGAGCCCGAGGCCGCGCCCGTGCGGGAGCTTGCCTCGGCGCTCGCGCCAGCCGGAGCCGGCGACGACCGCCTCGATGCACTTCTTCAGCCCGATCGAACCGACCTTCAGCCAGTTCGCGGTGATCGTGTTGGGCTGGACCAGGTTGTTCAAGCGGATGTCGGCGGGATCGATGCCGAGCTTCACCGCCACCTTGTCGAGATGCACCTCGAGGCCGAACCTCGGCTGCGGCGTGCCGTGGCCGCGCTTCGGCCCGCACGGCGGCTTGTTCGTGAAGCAGCGCACCGAGTCGAAACGGTAGCGCGGCAGCTCGTAGGTCACCGTCTGCAGCGCACCGGTGTAGTAGGTGCTCGCGACGCCGTAGGAACCATAGGCCCCGCCGTCGAGCGCGGTCTGCAGATGCTGCGCGGTCATGCGGCCGTCGCGCTTGAAGCCCGTGCGCAGCTTCATCAGCACCGGATGCCGCCCGCGATGGCAGTAGAAGACCTCTTCGCGCGTGAGACAGATCTTGACCGGGCGCCCGAGGCGGAGCGCCATCTTCGCCGCGGCGATCTCGTGGTTGAACGGATCGCTCTTCCCGCCGAAGCCGCCGCCGTTGGGACACGCGATCACGCGGATCCGGCTCGCGGGGAGCTCGAGCACCTTCGCGAGCGAGCGGTGCAGGTAGTGCGGCGTCTGCGTAGAGGACCAGACCGTGATGCGCCCGTCGTCCTCGGGCACGGCGACGGTGGCGTGCTGCTCCATCGGCAGGTGCGTGTTCCCTTCGAAGAGCAGCACGTCCTCGAAGATCTCGTCCGCCTCGGCGAAGCCCTCTTCGAGCTCGCCGAACTGCATCGAGACCTTCTTGTGGATGTTGCCTTCGTCGGAATAGTCGTGGATCCGCGGCTCGCTCGTCGCGATCGCCTCCTCCACCGTAGCGATCGTCTCCAGCGACTCGTACTCGACGCGCACCGCGAGCGAGGCCTCGTAGGCCTGGTCATCCGTGAGCGCCGCGATCGCGACGACCGGATCGCCGACGAAGCGCACCTTGTCGATGCAGAGCGCGTGCTCGTCCTGCGACACGGGCAAGATGCCGAAGGTGTTCGGCATGTCCTTGCCGACGAGGAACGCGAGCACGCCCGGCATCGCCGCGGCCTTCGAGGTGTCGATCGAGACGATCCGCGCGTGCGGCACGATCGAGCGCACGAGGCGCATGTGCACCATGCGCGGGAACGAGAGGTCGTCGGCGAAGCGCGTCTGCCCCGTCACCTTCGCGCGACCATCGACGCGGCGATACGGCGTCCCGACGATGTTGCGCGCGACCGCGATCTCGCGCGCAGCTTCGGGCTTCGCCGCAGCGCCGTCCTGCTTCTCGGAGCGCTCAGCCACGCTGCACCTCCTCCGGAAGCGGCGCGCCGAACGAGCACTCGCGCGCCGGCGGCGCGTTCTCGCCGCAGAGCGTGCGCCCCGCCCATTCCACGGCTTCGAGGATCTTCTGATAGCCCGTGCAGCGGCAGAGATTGCCGGAGAGCGCCACGGCGATCTGCTCGCGCGACGCGGCCGGGTTCTCGGCGAGCAGAGCCTTCGAGGCCATGAGGATGCCCGGCGTGCAGTAGCCGCACTGCGCGGCGCCGAGGTCGGCGAAGGCGCTCTGCAGCGGATGGAGCTGGTTCCCCTGCTGCAGCCCCTCCACGGTCTCGACCGCGTGCCCTTCGGCCTCGACGGCGAGCACGAGGCAGCTCAGCACGGGCTTGCCGTCGACGAGCACCGTGCAGGTGCCGCACTCGCCGAGCTCGCAGCCGTGCTTCGTGCCGGTGAGCCCGAGCTCCTCGCGGAGCACTTCGAGCAGCGTGTGATGCGTGGGGAAGGCCACCGTGCGCTCTTCGCCGTTCACGCGCAGCGTGGCGACGGAGGTGCCGGGGGGAACGGGAGAGCTCATCGCGTCCTCGAGGGGTCGGTGTGCGTCGCTCCGTGCTCGCGGCGCGCGGTGGCGCCGAAGATCGGCACCTCCCCCGCGGGCCGCGCAAGCTCCATCTCCGGCGCGAGCAAACCGCGCACGAGCTGCTCGGCGAAGTGCTCGCCGACCTCCCGCGCGCTGCTCTTGCCGCCGGGGCGGAACCACTTCACGGTCCAGTTGATGGCGCCCAGGATGGCGAGCGCCGTGAGCTTCAAGTCGGCGCGGCGTAGGACGCCGGCGTCCATGCCGTCGCCCAGGATGCCCCGCAGGGCTTCCTCGTAGCGATCGCGCAGCGCCACCACGCGGCGGCGGCCTTCGCCCTCCAGGCTCTCGACCTCGAGGTGCGCGAGCGACCCGGGGAGGCCTTCGTTCAGCACGAGCACGTGGCCGACGATCAGCGCGTGCAGGCGCGCATCGGCGCGCAGCGGCTGCTCCTCCACCCACGCGGCGAGCTCGTTCAAGCGACGCGCGCTCTCCTCCTGGCAGAACGCGAGCAGCGCTTCCTTGCCGGCGAAGTAGTGGTAGAGGTTCCCCGCCGTCATGCCTGCGGCCTGCGCGATCTCGCGCATGCCCGTGGCATGGAATCCCCGCTCGCGATAGGCGCGCGAGGCCGAGAGGAGGATCTCACGCCGACGCACATCGAAGCGCTCGGCGGTGGATTCGGGGGCGGCGGGTTGAACCACGGTTCAACAAGGTAGCGCGGCGCGGAAGGCGTTGTCCAATCCGAGGTCGCGACGAGCTGGAGTCAGGGCTCGGGAGATGGAGAGCCTGCTCACGGCCCGGAGAGAACGGCGCTCCCAAAAACGACGCGAGGGCCGGTCGTCGCACCGGCCCTCGCGGAGGGGTTGGAGGATAGGGGGTTCGAACCCCTGACCTCTACAATGCCATTGTAGCGCTCTCCCAGCTGAGCTAATCCCCCTGGGTTCCTCGACGGTGCGCCGGAGGACTTCGACATCGCTGGGGTCCCTTCGAGAAGGTGGCCGACGAGAGTATCCGACGGAACGCGCGCGGTCGAAGTCCGCGTCGCGAGCTTCCGAAGGCGCGCTT
>JAEUHW010000060.1 GCA_016793245.1 Planctomycetota bacterium | reverse complement strand
CGCGAGCGTGCCGTTCACCGCCGTGGGCGTCGACGGCCCGGCGCTGGTGAGGTTGATCGTCGACGGCGTGCCGACGAGCGGAGTCACGGTCACGACGCCCGCGATCGGCACCAGCACCGCCTGCGCCACGAAGCCGCCGCCGGGAGCCACGGCGAACGGCGCGCTCTGCAAGCCGAAGCGCGCGCCCGCGATCGACACCGTCGCGAGCGGCGGCAACCAGACGATCGGGTTCCGCACGAAGGCGTTGATCGTCCCCGGCACGGTCGAGAGATCGCCGCCGGTGAAGGACGCCGTGGCGATCGGCCCGCGCGCGCGATCGACCAGCACCGAGAGGGAGCCCGCGAGCTGGAAGTTCGCCGGATTGCCGACGATCGGGCCGAGCGAGGAGGTGCCGCTGAAGTTGAAGTTCGACTGCGCGCTCGCGACCGTCATCGCCCCGTAGGTCACCTCGCCGAGGCCCGCATCGACGCGCACGGCGCCGCCGCCGACGCGCGCGTTCGCCGGGTCGATCGAGACCCCGTTCTGCGCCACGCCATCGAAGCTGGACCCGCCGATCGCGGCGCGGAAGTCGCTGTCGAAGGTCCAGTAGGCGCGAGGCGACTGGGCCGCGGCGAACGCGGGGAGCGCGAGCAAGGCGCACGCGCGGAGAACGAGCGGGAACGAGGAGCTCATGAGCGGATCCGCCAGGCGGGAGGCGCGGTCGGGGCGCGCGCCGATGGCGCGCGGTCCGCCTCCCGCTGCAAGCCAAACTTATCCGCCCGCGCGGGCGGCGCAAAGCCGCACTCTCCGAGCTCGGGCGCTCTCTCCGGCGCGTAAACTGCCCGGCCACTCTTTCCTCTGGCCCTCGTCCCCCTCGCCGTGCTCCGACGCTCCTTGTTCAGGCTGCTCCTGGCGCTCGCCAGCGCCAGCGCGACCCTCGCTGCGGTCGAGCTCTCGCTGCGCACCGTCCGCGGCGCGCCCGAGCGCGCGGAGTTCCGCTTCGAGCGCTTCGCGGGCTCCCGCCTCGCCGTCGAGGACCAGGGGCGCTACCGGCACCACCCCCACCGCTTCTTCACCTTGGCGGCGCCGTTCCGCGAGGCCACGCGCCCCGGGCGTTACGCGCTCGGGACCTGGGCCTTTCGCGGGCGCCCCCTCGAGCCCGCGCCTCCCGGCTTGCTCCGCATCGGCGTTTTCGGCGACTCGTGCGTCTACGGCGCCGCCGTCGACACCGCGGACATGCTCGGCCAGCAGCTCGCCGAGGCGTTGGAGGAACGCGGCCTCGCGCCGACCCAGGTCTTGGTCGCGAGCTACGGCGTCCCCGGCTACAGCACGGTCCAGATCCGCGCGCTGCTCGAAGAAGTGTTGGCGGAGCAACGCCTCGATGCCGTGGTGCTCTACGCCGCCGCGTGGAACGACCAGTCTCCCGCGATGGGCACGAACGACGTCGCGCTCCGCACGCGCACGCGGCTGCCGCCGCATCCGCTGGAAGGCAGCGCGACCTTCGCGTTCCTGCGCGAGCTCGGCGCGCCAGCGCCGCAGCTCTCGCGCGAGGAGATCCTCTCCGGCTGGCGCCAAGGGAATCCGCCCTACGGCACCCGGGTACCCGCCCCCGACGTCGAGCGCGAGCTGCGCGCGATGATCACCACCTCGCGAGGAGCCGGCGCCGAGCTGCTCTGCGTCGCCCCCGCGCATCCGCCGAAGACGCGATTCGAACATCCGCGCGTGCTGGAGGACGCGGAGACCGTGCGACGCGTGGCGCGCGCCGAGCAGGCTGCGCTGCTCGACGCCGCGGAGCTCTTCCGCACCGCGCGCGCGTCGGAGGACTCGCTGTTCTGCGACTTCGTACACCCTTCTCCGCAAGGCACGCGGCTCCTGGGCGTCGCGATCGCCGAAGCGCTGGCTCCTGCCCTGCTCCGTCTTCAGCGCGCGCGCTCCCCCGCGCCGGAGCTCCCCTGCGAGCTCGCGCGCCTGGCACCGATCGTCTGCTCGCGCGTCGGCGGCGAGCGCGTGGAGCTCGAGCTGCGCGGTGCGCCGCTGCGCGCCGCCCCTCTGCTCCTCGTCGGCGGAGCCCCGCTCTTCGATGTCGAGCTCTCGAACGACGGGCGCACGCTGCGCGCGACGCTGCCCGAGCAGCGCGCGGGGACCTACGACCTACTCCTGCAGAACGCTACAGGCTGCGCGCGCTTCCCCGCGGCGCTCTCTCTCGCCGCCGAGCGGCTCGAGATCGAGCCCGGCCCGCTCTGGAAGCTGCGCTTCCACGGGCGAGCGGGCGACCTGGCGATCGTGCGCGTGGCGACGCGGCGCCTCCCCTTCCCCGAGTGGACCGAGCGCGGGGCGCAGTGGCTCGATCCTCGCACGATCCTGCCCGATCTGGTGCCGATCCAAGCGGGACCGAACGGCATCGGCGAGATCGAGTTCCCGCCCCCCGCCCAAGCCGCCGAGCCGCTGCATTTCCTCCAAGCCGAGATCGTCGCGCGCGCCGCGGATGGGAGCATCCTCTCCTCGCGCTGGTCGACGGTGTTGGAGGTGCGGCGCCCCACACCGCGCTGAGCGTCGCGCGCGGTCGTCTCTCCTGGCCCCCGAACCTTCGCACCACCGGAACCTCGCATGCATTCGGAGCTCTTGCGCATCGGAGGAGAGCGGCGCCGCGGCGTCGCGACCGACCTCGTGCGTTCCCCCTACGATGGCCGCGATGTCGGCTCGGTGCAGCGCGCGGGTCGCGAGCAGCTCGAAGCCGCGCTGGCCCGCGCCGAGCGCGGCTTCGACGAGATGCGCGCGCTGCCCGCGCATCGCCGCGCGACGATCCTCGCCAACGTCGCGCACGGGCTGCGCGCGCAGGCCGAGGAGCTGGCGCGCACGATCGCAGCCGAAGCGGGGAAACCGCTGCGCTTCGCGCGCGCCGAGGTCTCGCGCGCCGTCGTCACCTTCGAGCTCGCTGCGAGCTCGGTGCGGCAATCGAACGGCGAAGTTCTCCCGCTCGACTTGGAGCCGCGCGGCGAAGGCCGGCTCTGCGTCGCGACGCGCGTGCCGCGCGGCCCCGTGATCGCGATCACGCCGTTCAACTTCCCTCTGAACCTGGTCGCCCACAAGCTGGCCCCCGCGTTCGCGATCGGCGCCTCGGTGATCCTGAAGCCCGCGCCGCAGACGCCGCTCACGGCGTTCCGTCTCTCCGAGCTCCTCGATGCCGCCGGGCTCCCCGGCGACGCGCTGAGCATCGTGCCTTGCGAGCCCGCGGACGCGGAGCTCCTGGTGCGCGACGAGCGAGCGAAGGTCCTCTCCTTCACCGGCAGCGATCGCGTCGGCTGGCACTTGAAGGCGATCGCCGGCAAGAAGCAGGTCCTGCTCGAGCTCGGCGGGAATGCGCCGTGCATCCTCGACGAAGGAGTCGAGCTCGCGCCCTTGGTCGAGCCCTTGCTGCTCTCGGCCTTCGGATACGCGGGGCAGGTGTGCGTGAAGGCCCAGCGCTTCTTCGTCCACGAGAGCCTCTGCGCACGCTTCGTCGCGGACTTCGCGGCCGGCGCGCGGGCCCTGACCTGCGGCGATCCCCTCGAGGAGCGCACGGTCGTGGGCCCCCTCATCGACGAGCGCGCCGTCGCGCGCGTGCAGGAGTGGATCGCGGAGGCGCGCACGGCGGGTGCGGTGCTGCACTGCGGCGGCGAAGCCGAGCGTGCGGTGCTGCGCCCGGCCCTGCTGAGCGGCGTCCCCGCCGAAGCCAAGCTCTCGTGCGAGGAGATCTTCGGCCCCGTCGCGATCGTGGAACCCTTCGCGCGCTTCGAAGACGCCCTCGCGCGGGCGAACGCGACGCGCTTCGGTCTGCAGGCCAGCGTCTTCACGCCCCGCCTCGATCACGCGCTCCTCGCGCATCGCGCGCTCGACTACGGCGCGGTCCTGGTGAACGAGGTGCCGAGCTTCCGCATCGACAACTTCCCCTACGGCGGCGCGAAGGACTCCGGCTTCGGACGCGAAGGTGTCCGCTACGCGATGGACGCGATGAGCGAGTGGAAGACGCTCGTGCTCGCGCGCGGCTAGCCGGGCGCCGACGCCTCTCGTCGCGCCTCCGGCTGCGGACCCCGTCGCCAAGCCGCATTCCCTGTCGCGGGATGGAAGCTCGCGACCTCCGTGGCATATTCGTCGTGCCCTCTCACCGCGAGCCACGCCGACTCTCGGAGGGAAGCCCTGTCGCCGCACCCACGGAAGCCCAGGCCATGGCTCGTATCCTGCTGGTCGAAGACGAGCTTCGCATGGCGCACGCCTTGCTCTCGGGCCTTCGCGAGGAGACCTTCCTCGTCGATCACGTGGCGAACGCGCGTGACGCGCTGGTACATCTCAAGATCACGAGCTACGACCTAGCCGTGGTCGATCGGCGCCTGCCGGACTTGAGCGGCGTCGAGCTCCTGAAGCGCTTGCGAGCCGCGGGCTCGCGCCTCCCCTGCCTGATGCTCACGGCGTGCGACGCGCCGTCGGAGATCGTCGAGGGCCTGGATGCCGGCGCCGATGACTATGTGGCGAAGCCTGTGCGCTTCGCCGTGCTGCTCGCGCGCATCCGCGCCCTCCTGCGCCGCGCCGGCGGGACCCGCGCCCTGCTGCGCTGCGGAGACCTCGAGCTCGATCCCGTGGCTCATCAGGCTCGGCGCGGCGAACGCAAGATCGAGCTGCCGCTGCTCGAGTATCGGTTGCTGGAGCACCTCATGCTCCACCTCGGCGAAGTGCAGTCCCGAGCGAAGATCGCCCTCGCCATCTGGCCCGACGGCTGTGAGCCGCCCTCGAACGTCTTGGAGGTGCTCGTCTCCCATCTGCGGCGCAAGATCGAGCACGAGGGTGAGAGCCGACTCCTGCACACCCGTCGAGGCCAGGGTTATGTCCTCGGCGAGGATGGCTAGCGGATGCTCACGTTTCGCGCTCGCCTGCAGAGAACGGTCTTCGGATGGACCGCACTGATCTCATCCATCGCCGCCGTCGCGTCGTGGGCCTTCACCTATGAGATCGTCGTGAGCGGGCTCGACCACACGCTGCGCGCACGCGCCGAGATGCTGGGCGCGATGTGCAGCTGGGACGCCGCGAACGACGAGATCCGCTTCGACTGGCCCGCGGGACTCAACTTCGAGAGCCTGATGGCGCGCTCGCCTTGCGAGCTGGAGATCTGGCGCGCCGAGCCGTGGCAGCTTCTTCATCGCAGCGGACCCGAGCTCCCTCGGCATGGCACGACCGATCTCCTCATGTCGGCACCGTTCCAACGCGCGTCTCGCGCGCGGTTCCATACGCTGACGTCCGGAGATCATCCGTCGCGCCGCCTGGTGACCCTGCGCATGCACGTGCCGGGGGCTCGGTTGGCGGAGTCAGGGGAGCTTGGATCTCGTGGGGACGTGTTGATCCGCCTCGCCGTGGTCATGCAGGAGGAGGTGCGGACGCTCTCGCGCGCCACCTGGATGTACGCTGGGCTCGCCGTCACCACCGCCTTGCTCCTCGCTGGAGTGGCCCAGGCGATCGCGGACCGCTTCGGTCGCCCGCTGCTCGCGCTCGCCAACGCCGCCAAGGACGCTAAGCCCGAAGCTCTGGTCTCCATGCCGCGCAGCGGCAAGTACGACGAGATCGACAGACTCGCCACTGCCCTGGAGCAGAGCTTCGCGGTTCACGGTGAGGCGCTGCGCAGGCAGAGCGAGTTCACTTCGAATGCCGCGCACGAGCTCCGCAGTCCGTTGGCCGCGATGCGCACCTCGGCCGAGGTCGCGCTCCGCCGGCAGCGGCGCATCGAAGACTACGAGGTCTTCTTCCGGGACGTCATCGCGGCGTTGGATCGCTCCGAGGCCACGGTATCGGCGCTCCTCGAGCTCTCTCGCTTGGACCGCAGCACGAAGCTCGTCCTGGATCCCGAACCCGTGGAGCTCCGCGACGTCGCCGAGAGGGCGATCGCCGAGCTACCTCCCGCGCAGAGATCTCGCATCGCGCTGCGCGCGGAAGAAGGCCCTCTCGTCGTCCCTGGGCGCTTGCGCTTGTTGGTGATCCTGATCGGCAATCTCGTCCGCAATGCCCTCCAATACTCTCCGTCCGGCTCGCCCGTGGAAGTCGACCTCTCGAGAGGCGCGGAGCGCCTCGAGATCGCGATCCGCGACCACGGCCCGGGCCTCGAGCCCGCCGAGCTCGAACGAGTGTTCGAGCGTTTCTATCGTTCTCCGAGCGCCTCCGCGGATCTTCCTGGATCCGGCCTCGGGCTCTCCATCGCGCGGGGCATCGCGGAGCTGCACGACGGCTCGCTGAGGCTCGAGGTCGCGCAGCCGGGACTGCGGGCCATC
The DNA here is from genome assembly GCA_016793245.1 of Planctomycetota bacterium. Lineage (GTDB taxonomy): Bacteria > Planctomycetota > UBA1135 > UBA1135 > JADKAF01 > JADKAF01. Next base: position 16,452 of record JAEUHW010000060.1, on the reverse strand, counting down.
GTCAGCCTGCCGATCGCGGCGAGCTGATCGAGCTCCATCGTGCCCGCGGCGAGCGACGCGCTGCGGCCCCCGCGGAGCGCGCGGATGAACCGGAGCTGAATCGCGGCGCGCCGAAGTCCGAAGTGCGCTTCCGCGAGGCGTGACGCGCTCGTCTCCTGGGGGCTTCCCCTCGCCGAGCTCACGACGTGCGGACATCGCAGGCCAACCTCCATCGCAGTCCGGGAATCCGCTGGCAGCCGGCTTGCTCGTTCCTGCTGCTCTTCGCCTGCATCCACGTTCCCTGGGCCGCACTGCGTCCCCTCGCGGCCCCCGATGAGATCCGCTATGCCGAGATCGCTCGCGAGATGCTCGCGACCGGCGATTGGATCGTGCCGCACCTCGCCGGCGCTCCTTACCTGGAGAAGCCTCCGCTCGGGATCTGGCTCGGAGCGCTCGCGCAAGCGCTCTGCGGGCGCAGCCCCATCGCCTTGAGGCTTCCGGCGCTCCTCTCGACCTTGATCACCGGCCTCCTGCTGGCTCGCTTCCTCCGCCAGCGAGGCCGAGGCGCGAGGGAAGCCTGGGGAACCGCGTCCATCTTCGCTTCGCTCGCCTTCGTGCAAGCGATCGGCAGCGCGCACGTGCTCGATCCGCTGCTGAGCTGTGCACTGGCTGGGGCGACGCTCGCCTTCGCTTCCGGAGCGATGGCGAGCAACCCTTCGGAACGGCGCGCCGCTCTGTGGCGCGCCGGACTCTGGCTCGGCGCCGCATTCCTGGTGAAGGGCTTCGTCGCCGTGGCGCTCCTCCTCGCGGCGGCGCTGCCTTTCGGCCTGCTCTCACCTGGCGGACGCAACGCTTTGCGCGGTCTCCCCTGGATGCTGGGAACCGCGGTGCTCCTGGCCTTGCCCTGGGGCCTCGCGATCGCGCACCAGGAGCCGCTCTTCTGGCATCGCTTCTTCTGGGTGGAGCACGTGCAGCGCTTCCTTCATCGGGGCGAGGCGCAGCACTCCGAGCCGATCTGGTACTTCCTCCCCGTGCTCATCGGAGGGGCGCTCCCCTGGCTCCCGCTCCTCGGGTTGGCGCGATCGCGCTCGCCTCTCGACGCCGAGCTGCATCCGGTCGCACGACTGGCGGGATGCTGGGTCCTTGGCCCGCTCCTCTTCCTCTCGGCGAGCAGCGGCAAGCTGGGAACCTATTTGATGCCGTGCTTTCCCGGCTTGGCCCTCGGCATCGGGTGCTTGCTGCATCGACGGGCGGTCGAGATCCGCCCCGGAGTGCGGATCGGACTCCGGGCGCTCGGCCTCGCCGTAGCCCTCGGGACGGGCGCGGTGATCTACGCCTGCGTTCTCCGAAAGCACTCCGCGCTCCATCTGCCCGATCCCAGCATGTGGAGCGCCCTCCTCTGGTCGATCGGCGGCCTCGGCTCCTCATGGCTCTTCTGGCGCGCGGCGCGCGCGGCGAGCGCGAGGCAGCTCCGGCGCCGTGTGGCGTGGTGTCTCGTGCCCCTGGGCTGCGCAGCCGCGCTCGCGTTCCCACGCTCGATCCAAGGCTGGCGCCAGCCCGAACGGACTCTCTCTCGGCATCTCGATTGGCTCCGCTCCACCGACACGCTCTTTGCCGAATATCGCCTCCTCGTCAGCCTCTGCTGGTCTCTCGGCACCACGGAGATCGAGCTCGTGGACAAGAGCGGCGAGCTCGACTCACGACGTCTACATCTACCTCTCTCGATCAGCGCCCTCAACTTACGGCTGCAGGGCGAAGCGTCGAGGCAGATCTGCCTCGTCTGCCGCGCGAGCTGGTGGAACGATCACGCGCGCGAGCTGCCGGAGCCCGCAGCGACCTTCGAGGATGAAGGAATCGTGTTCGCGCGTTTCGCGACGCGCTGAACAGCGCGCGCTCGCCCCTGCTCCTCGCTCGATCCGCAGGCCTCTTCGCTTCCCCACGCAGACCTGCCCGCAGAGCCTCGGGGCGCACTCCATAAGCTCTCCCCAGCGTTACCTGAATCGATGCTTAACCGGAGTCGACGATTCCTCGAACTTCCCTGGCGAGTCCACAGGAGAACGCGATCCTTACATGAGTTCCCCCTCGCGCTCGAGGTGTCCTGCATGCGTTCTCAGTTCCTGCCGTTCAGCCGTCCCTGCATCCGCGAAGAAGACATCGCCGCCGTGGGAACGGTTCTGCGCTCGGGGTGGATCACCACGGGCCCCAAGGCCGCGGAGCTCGAGCAGCGCTTCGCCGAGAAGATCGGCTGCCGTGCAGGGATCGCGGTGAGCTCGGCCACGGGCGGGATGCACGTCGTCCTCGCAGCGCTCGGCATCGGCCCGGGCGACGAGGTGATCACCCCGTCGCTGACCTGGGTCTCGACGGTGAACCTGATCGAGCTCGCGGGGGCGAAGCCGGTCTTCGTCGACGTCGATCGCGAGACCTTGATGGCGCCTCCGGAGGCCTATGAGCGCGCCATCACACTACGGACCAAGGCGATGATCCCGGTGCACTACGCCGGAGCCGCCTGTGAGATCGAGCCGCTGCGCCGCCTCGCGGCCGCCCGCGGCATCGCGCTGATCGAGGACGCCGCGCACGCCGTCGGCACCCATTATCGGGGAGAGCACGTCGGAACGCGCGGGACGTCGATCTTCTCCTTCCACGCGATCAAGAACCTCACCACCGCGGAAGGCGGCATGGTCTGCTCCGATGACCCGCAGCTCATCGAGCGCGTAAAGCGCCTGAAGTTCCACGGGCTGGGCGTCGATTCGTTCGACCGCTCGATGCAAGGTCGCGCACCCCAAGCAGAGGTCATCGAGCCCGGCTTCAAATACAACCTCCCCGACCTCGCGGCCGTCCTGGGCCTCTGCCAGCTGGACCGCATCGACGCGATGAACGCGCGCCGCGCCGAGTTGGCGGCGCTCTATCTCCGCCGCTTGGAGCGCATCGAAGAAGTGCGTCCCCTCGGCCTACCCCATTATCCGCAGAAGCACGCGTGGCATCTCTTCGTGATCCGCGTGGACATCGAGGCCCTCGGCATGGATCGCTTCGCGTTCATGGCCGAGCTGAAAGCGCAGAACATCGGCACCGGCGTCCACTTCCGCGCCGCGCACACGCAGCGCTATTACCGCGAGCGCTACCGTTTCGAGCCGGGCTTCCTCCCCAACACGGAATGGAACTCGGAGCGCATCTGCTCCCTGCCGCTCTTCCCCGACATGGACGACCGCGATGTCGAGGATGTCGCCTCGGCCATCGAGAAGGTGGTCCTCGGGAAGAAGGTGATGCAGTGATCGAGCTGATGCACCTCTCCGTCGTGATCCCGGTGTTCAACGAGGAGGCCAGCCTCCCCGAGCTGATCCGTCGATGCCTCGCGAGCTGCGACTCGATCGGCTGCTCCTACGAGATCATCCTCGTGGACGACGGCAGCCACGACGCGTCGCGAGAGCTCCTCGAAGCCGCAGCGGAGGACCATGCCGGGCTCGTCGTGTGCGTGCTGCTGAACCGCAATTATGGTCAGCACGCGGCGATCCTCGCGGGCTTCGCGGAGGCGCGCGGATCCTGGATCGCGACCCTCGACGCCGACCTCCAGAACCCGCCCGAGGAGCTGCCGCGCCTGCTCGCTCGGGGAGAGCAGGGCTACGACGTGGTCGGCAGCGTTCGGCGCAACCGCCGCGATCCGCTGTTCCGGCGCTGGGCTTCGAAGCTGGTGAACTTCGCGGCGCGCAAGGCGACCGGCATCGCGATGAACGACTATGGCTGCATGCTGCGCCTCTACCGCCGCGCCGTGATCGAGGCCGTGCTCCGCTGCCACGAGCACAGCACCTTCATCCCGGTGCTCGCGAACTCCTTCGCCCGCCGCACGACCGAGATCGAGGTGGAGCACGCCGAGCGCAAAGCCGGTTCCTCCAAGTACTCGCTCTGGAAGCTCATCCAGCTCCAGTTCGACCTGCTGACCGGGATGACCACCTTCCCGCTGCGCCTGCTGTCGATCATCGGTGGCGCGATCTCGATCTTCGGCGTGGGCTTCAGCGCCCTGCTGCTCGCGCTGCGCCTCCTCTACGGTCCGGCCTGGGCCGTCGACGGCGTGTTCACCCTCTTCGCGCTCCTGTTCACCTTCGTCGGACTGCAGTTCGTCGGGATGGGCCTGCTCGGAGAGTACATCGGCCGGATCTACCACGACGTGCGCGCACGCCCCCGCGCGCTCGTCGAGCGCGTCCTCGGGAGACGCGAGGTGAGCTTCGAAGTGGGCGACACGGGACTCCGTCCGGCGCTGCTGCGAGTCGGAGAGGAGGGCAACGCGCCGGATCCCGAAGAGGAGTTCGCGTTCTTCGAGCTGCAGCGCGTCGAGAAGCCCCGAGGGCACCTCCAGGAGATCGAACCATGAAAGCCGTCGTCTTCGCCTACCACGACATCGGATGCGAGGGCTTGGAAGCTCTCCTACGCCATGGCTACGAGGTCGTCGCCGTCTTCACCCACCGCGACGACCCCCACGAGAACGTGTGGTTCGGCTCCGTCGCCGAGGTCGCGGCCAAGCACGGGATCCCGGTCTTCGCCCCAAGCGATGCCAACCATCCGCTCTGGCTCGCGCGCCTTCGGGCGATGGCCCCCGACATCCTCTTCTCGTTCTACTATCGAGACATGCTCAGCCGTGAGCTCCTCGCGATCCCTCGCCTGGGCGGCTTGAATCTCCACGGCTCGCTCCTCCCGCGCTACCGCGGACGCTGCCCGGTGAACTGGGTGCTCGTCCACGGCGAGACCGAGACCGGCGTGTCGCTGCATCACATGGTCGCGAAGCCCGACGCGGGTGACCTCGTCGATCAGGAGCGCATCCCGATCACCGACGACGACACCGCGCGCACCTTGATGGGCAAGTGCCGGGACGCGGCGCGCGTGGTGCTCGATCGAGCGCTCCCCGCGATCGCCGCCGGATGTGCCGCGCGCGTGCCGCAGGACGAAACCGCGGCGTCGTACTTCGGCGGCCGCAAGCCCAAGGACGGCGAAATCTCGTGGAGTTCTCCGGCGCGCACCGTGCGCAACCTCGTGCGCGCCGTGACCCGTCCCTACCCCGGTGCGTTCACCCACGCCGGACGCCGGAAGCTCCTCGTCTGGAGCGCCGCGATCGACGCGAGCCAGAGCGGCGCGCCCGGCGAGATCCTGAGCACGGAACCGCTCGTCGTCGCGTGCGGTGAAGGCGCCTTGCGGATCGACTTCGGTCAGCCGGCGGATGGCGTCTCGATGACCGGCGCGCAGCTCGCGAGCGAGATGTCGCTCGTCACCGGCATGCGCCTCGGCACGGCGCCGCGGAGTCGCGCGGAGGCGCGCGGCAAGCGCTCCGTCCTGATCCTCGGCGTGGACGGGTTCATCGGCAGCCACCTCGGCGAGCGCCTGCTCGAGAGCGGGCGCTACGAGGTGCATGGTCTCGATCTCCATTCCGACAAGGTGGGCCACCTCCTCGGGCGCCCGAGCTTCCACTTCCACGAGGGCGACATCTCGATCCACCGCGAGTGGATCGAGTATCACGTACGGAAGTGCGACGTCATCCTCCCGCTCGTCGCGATCGCGACGCCGATCGAATACACGCGCAATCCGTTGCGCGTCTTCGAGCTCGACTTCGAGGAGAACCTGAAGGTCGTCCGCTACTGCGCGAAGTACAAGAAGCGCATCATCTTCCCGTCCACGTCGGAGGTGTACGGGATGTGCCCCGACGAGGAATTCGACGAGAACCGCTCCTCGCTGGTGCTCGGGCCGATCCAGATGCAACGCTGGATCTACGCCTGCTCGAAGCAACTCCTCGATCGCATCATCTGGGCCTACGGCGCCCAGCAGGGGCTCGCGTTCAGCCTCTTCCGCCCGTTCAACTGGATCGGGCCTCGCCTCGACAGCCTCGGGTCGGCCCGCATCGGCAGCTCGCGCGCGATCACCCAGCTCATCCTGAACCTCGTCGACGGCACGCCCATCCAGCTCATCGACGGCGGCGAGCAGAAGCGCTGCTTCACCGACGTCTCGGACGGCATCGAATGCCTGTTCCGCATCATCGAGAACCAGGGCGGGCTATGCGACGGGCAGATCCTGAACGTCGGCAACCCGGTGAACGAGGCATCGATCCGCGAGCTCGCCGAGATGCTGGTCGAGCGCTTCGAGGACCACGAGCTGCGCCCCCTGTTCCCGCCCTTCGCGGGCTTCCGGCTCGTCGAGAGCGGCAGCTACTACGGCAAGGGCTACCAGGACGTGCAGCATCGACGCCCCAGCATCCGCAATGCAAAGCGCTGCGCGGGCTGGACACCGCAGGTCGCCCTCGAGACCTCGGTCGAACGCACGCTCGATTGGTTCCTGCGCGACTGGGCGGAGACCGAGCTGCGCCTCGGGGAGCTCCATCCGGCGCCGAGCGCGCGAGGCACGGATCACGCCTTCGCGCCGGTCGCCCGCCGACGCACGGGCCAGGCGAGCCCTCGCTGAGATCATGCGCCTCGGTCTGCGCATCGACGTGGACACGCTGCGTGGCACCCGCCACGGGCTGCCCGGGCTCCTGCGTACGCTGGAGCGGCATCGCATCCGCGCCTCCATCTTCGCGAGCGTGGGCCCGGACAACATGGGGCGGCATCTCTGGCGCCTCCTGCGCCCTCGCTTCGCGGCGAAGATGTGGCGCTCGGGCGCGGCCACGCTCTACGGCTGGGACATCTTGCTGCGCGGGACGCTGTGGCCCGGTCCGAAGATCGGCCCGCGTTGCCGCGAGCAGCTCGCCGCGGCGGTCCAAGCGGGGCATGAGCTCGGGCTGCACGCCTGGGATCACCACCGCTGGCAGAGGCGGCTCGAACGCATGGACCGCGGCGCCATCCGGGAGGAGCTTGCCCGCGGCGTCGAGATGCTCGCCACCTGCGCGGGAGCCGCGCCGACCTGCTCGGCGGCGCCGGGCTGGATCTGCGATGAGCGCGTGCTGCAGGAGAAGTGCGCGTTCCCGTTCCGCTTCAACTCCGATTGCCGGGGCACGCAGATCTTTCGCCCGCGCGTCGGAACGGACTTGCTGGACCAGCCACAGATCCCGACCACGCTGCCGACCTTCGACGAGATGGTCGGGCGCACCGGCCTGGAAGCACAGACCTGGAACCCATGGGTCCTCGCGCAGCTGAAGCCCGCGAGCTGCAACGTGCTCACCATTCACGCCGAAGTCGAAGGCCTCGCCTTCGCCGCGCTCTTCGAAGACTTCCTCCTCCGCGCCCGTGCGCACGGCGTCGAGATCCTCCCTCTCGGAGAGCTGCTGCCGGAGCTCGAGTCGCTCCCGGAAGGAGCGATCGGACGCGGCAGCGTTCCGGGACGAGAGGGCGCACTGGCCGTGCAGCTCGCCTCGACCTCCTGAGGAAACTCCGGCCGGCCCTGCGCCGCGCCTTGCTCCGATGATCAACGACACGCCGCGCCTGCATCGCTGGATCCTGCTCCTCGTCGTCGCGAGCTGCTTCCTCGGCATCGGGAACCGCGGCTTGTTCGTTCCCGACGAGCCGCGCGAAGCGGCCATCCTCCTCGAGATGTCCCAGGGCCGGGACTTCGTCGTTCCTCATCTCGCGCACGAGCCCTTCGTCGAGAAGCCGCCGCTCTACTACGCGGTGGGCGCGACGCTCTACGACGTGCTGGGGGCGTCGCTCGGCGTCGAAGCCGTCGCCGTCCTGTGCTCCGTGCTCTTCGGGCTCGGCGCCCTGCTGTCGGTCGCGGTGCTCGCGCGCCGCTGGCTCGATCCGGATCGCGCGTGGCTCGCCGTCGTTCTTTACGCGCTCTCGACCGCTTTCCTCGAGCACTCGCACTACATCCGCAGCGACATCTCGCTCGCCTGCATGGTCGCCGCCGCCGTCGCCAGCTTCTCGGAGGCCTACGCAGGCGGGCGCCGCGGAGCGCTCATCGCCGGTGGTGCGTTCACGGGCTTGGCCCTGCTCGCCAAGGGTCTGCTCGGTCCGGCGATGATCTTCCCCGCATGGGCCGTGCTGTTCGTCCGCTCGTTGCGCGGGAAAGAAGCACGGCAGCCGCTCGCCAGCCTCGCGATGTGGCACTTAGGAGCGTTGCTCTCGTTCCTCGCGTTCTGCTTGCCCTGGCTCATCGCCTTCTATGTGCGTGAAGATGCGCTGTTCCGCGAGTGGCTGATCGACAACCACTTCAAGCGCGCCGCCGGAACGGCCGGACTGGGTCACGACGGTGGAGGACTGCAGCCGTGGTTCTATCTCTACACGGCTCTCGGCGACACGCTGCCGTGGACCCCGCTGCTCGGCGCCTGGCCCATCGTCGCGCTGCGCGCGCGGCGCAGCGGTAGCTCCCGCCCGATAGACTCATTCCTCTGCATCTGGATGGCAGGCGTTCTGATCCTGCTCACCGCCTCTTCCACCAAACGCAACCTATACCTGCTGCCCCTCTTGCCCGCCTTCGCGCTCGCCGCCGCTTCGGCCTGGCCCTCCAGCCTCTCCCCGCGCCTGCAGCGTGTCCTGCGCGGGACTCCACTGCTCGCCTTGGTCGTGAGCCTGACAGTCTTCCTCGCTCCGCTGGCCCTGGGTCCCTTGGTGCGTCCCGCGCCACGCTGGCGCATCTTCCTGCCCGACGCCGGCAGCGTCGCGCACCTCGCCGCAGGGTTCCTCGCCTGCGGCGCCGGAATTCTCGCAGCGCTGCAGCGACGCATGGAAGCACGCTCGAGCGCCATCGGCGCGGCTCTGCTCGGCAACGCGTTGGTCCTCTGCTCCACGCTGCCGGCCAAGGCCGCCTACCTCGATCCGTTGCCGCAGATCGCCAAGCTGCGCGAGAAGCTCTCAACCGACGCGGAACTGGCGTATGCGAGCTACGGCCTCGGCGAGATCCAGCGCGGATGGCTCTACCTCTACGGCTTCGATGCGCTGAGCAGCGTCTCGCTCGATCGGGCCCGCGCCGTGCTGCGAGGGAACGATCCTCGGTGTCGCGGGCTCCTCGTCGGTCGCAAGAGCTCCCTCGAAGAGCTCGGCACCGAGCTCGCGCCGATCCTGGAGATCAACCTCGACCAGGAGAAGAAGGGGAACTCCGCGCTCTACGTCCTGGTCCCACCGGGGAGTCGATGAGAGCGCGCGCGACGGCTCTCACAGGATCGTGGAGTGGAGCGCGGACGCGTGCGCGACTGGCGCCCTGAGCCACTTCGTCGGCGCCTTCGAGCTCACCTCGCGGCGGATCAGAAGCGCGCGACCTTCAGCACCAGCGGCTCCGCACCCGCGCGCAGCTCGACCACTTCGACTTTCTGCAAGGGCTCCACAAGGCGTCGCCAATCGACGACGCCGGCATCGAGCGCCGCTCGCCGCGCCGCGCGGTAGTCGACGATGCGGTAGCGACCGCCCGGAACCATGTGAAAGGCGATCCGTCCGTCGGGATCGGTGCGGAGCTCGATCGGCGAGAGTTCCGCCTCCTCCGCGCGGAAGAACGCCAGCGCTTGCCGTGCGAGCGGCGCTCCGCTCTCCGCATCGACGCACTGCACGGCGAAGCGCCGCAGCGGCACCTCGCAGCGGACGCTCGTCGTCGCGCCCGCGGCGACCTTCACCTTCTCCGGCACCACGTACTCGCACAGGCGGAACGCGTCGCGCACGACGAGCTCGAGCTCACCGCTCCAGACTCGCTCGAAGACCGCGCGTCCCGCGGAGTCGGTCTGCTCCGAGAAGCGCCCTTGGTGCTCGTCCGTGCGCCGCGCTTGCACCTCGAGCTCGGCCCCCGGGTCGCCGCCACACGCGAGCTCGACCTCGAGCCGGCCCGGCCAGCCTTCGGAGAGCTCGCGCTCGATCGTCGCCGTCTCGCCGTCGCGGAGCTCGAGTTCCTCCAGCGGGAGCCAGGGGTGGAGGTGCAGGCCGAAGCCCCAGGAGAGGCGATGTGGACCGGGCGCGAACGGGCCCAGGACCGCGCGGCCGTCCTCCCCGAGCACCGTGCTGCGCTCGAAGTTCCATTGCCCTTCGGCATCGCGCGTCGCAACGAGCAGCTTCACATCGCCCGGCGGCGCCCCGGCCGGACCGCGCAGCGCGACGGAGACGAAGGCCGCATGAGGGAGATGGAGCGCGAGATCCTCGCGCGCCGTTCCGGCGACGAGCTCGATCTCGAGCTCGCTCTTCACGGCGCCCCCATATTGCGCTGCGAGCACGTAGCTCCCCGTGGCGAGCCCTTCGAACGCGAAGCGGCCCTGGTCGTCCGTCCACTGCATGCCGCGCCGCTCTCCAGTTGCGCTGCGCAGCTCGAGGAAAGCCTGGGCCACGCCGCGCACCGGCTCACCACAAGTCACGATCCCGCGGCAACTCGCGCTCTTCTCGAGGATCACTTCCACCTCGCGTCGCTCCTGCGGCTGCAAGCCGAGGATCTCCATGACGGTCGGCGCGAAGCCCGGCGCGAGGAGACGATAGCGATGATCTCCGGCCGCGAGATCGTCGAGCTCGAGCCGACCGCCTTCCCGCGGAGCAACGGGCTCGATCTCCACCGAGTACTCGCGCTGGTCGCTGCGCAAGCCGAACGACGCAACGGGAGCGCGCTCCGCGCCCGCGACGACGCGCAGTCGCACGGCGGAGTTCGCCCGCAGCAAGAGCTCGACGGGCTCGGGTCCCGGCTGCAGACCTTCGCGCACGAGCGCCTCGTAGCGCGGGTCGTCGACGCGCAAGGTGAACGGACCGGGAGGGAGATCCTCGAAGCGATACGGCTTCGCAGGGAAGCGGCGTTCGATGCCGAGCCCTTCGAGATGCACGTGCTCCAAGGCCGGTGAACGCGAGCGTCCGAGGAACTTCACGACGAGCAAGCTCTCGGGCCGCGGTCCCGTGTGGCGCAAGACGAGCTCCTGCTCTTCTCCCGCGCGCACGACGACGGCGAGCGCCTCGGTGCGCAGCACCCCGAGATGCGCACGCAACGTACAGCTCCCCGGCGGCAGATCGCGCAAGCGATGAACGCCTTCCTGCGCGGGCACGCGCTCGCTCTGCGCCTGGAGCCCACCGAACGGAACGGCAAAGCCTTTCACACCGAAGCTCGCGTTCGCCTCCGGTGCGGTGATCTCCGCGGAGACGCGCCAAGGCTCGAGCAGGAGACGCCCCTCGGCATCGACGATGCGCACGAGAAGCGCACCGGCTTCACGCAGGACGACATCGCCGAGGTCGTGCGAGGCTCCTTCTTCCAACGCGCGCCACAGCCACTGCTGCGCCGCCGCGCCTTCCGGTCGCATGCGAACCTGCACGCCGGCGACCTCGCTCGTCTCGAGCTCGAGCGAGAAGCGCCCGTCGCTTCCGCTGACGGCGCTGGTCGTGCCGAGCGCTCGCGGTCGATCGACTTCGTACGCCGCGAGGGCGCGGAGCTCGAAGGCAACTTCGGCGACCGGCGCGCCCGTCGCCGAGACGCAGCGTCCGAAGATCGCGATGCCGCGGCGACGCGGCGCGCTCGCCGTCGAGAACGCGGCGACTTCCGGCGCAGGAGATGTCTCTTCGGCGCGCTCGACGCGCGTCTCTCGCGGCTCCGCGTTCGCCTCCGCGACAAGCGCTTCGCGCGGAACGTCGAGCGCTTCGGCGGGCGCGAGCCAACCAGCGGGATCCCAGCCGGCGACGAGGAACATCGCACCGACGATCAGCGCTGCCACGATCGCGAGCTTCCCCTTCATCGCGAGTCCTCCGATCCCGACCGCCCCGAGCGCGGTCGTCGTCCCGACGGCTCCGCCTCCGAGCGCGCTCATCGACACGCCCGCGAACGGTGCGAGCGCTGTTCGCCATTCGCCGCCACCGCGCGCCTCGAGGGCCGAGCGCAACGCAGCGAGCGCGCGCTTCGTTCGCGTGCGCACCGTCTCGACGGGCACGCCGAGCTGACGCGCGATCGCGCGCGGCGGCAGCTCTTCGAAGTAGCGCAGCCACACCACGCGGCGCTGCGCTTCCGGCAAGGCGAGCACGGCCTCCGTCAGCGCACGCGTCGCCGCGAGGCGCGCCACGATGTCCTCCGCACTCGGCTGCGCTTCGCCGCGCGCAGCGGCCTGCTCCCGGCGCTCGCGCGCCGCGCGCTTCAAGCGCTCGCGCGCCGCGCGCCGCAGCAGCACCTGCCGCAGCCAAGCGCGCACGCCCGGCCCCGCTCGGAGCGGCGTCCGCAGCGCCTCGAGCAAGGTCTCCTGCACGAGGTCCGTACACTCGTCGCCCGCTCGCAGCAGCGAACGCGCGAGCCGCCGCAGCCACTCGACGTGGATCGCGAGATCCTGCGCCGCGAGCTGCGTGTCGCGATCCGAGCGCTCTTCGTGCGAAGCCATGCCCCCCCTACGGTCCGCCGGCGCCGGAATCGGTTCGAGAGAAATCCGAAGGTCGCGGCTCCCGCGGCATCGAGGGCTGCAGAATCGCACACGAGGTCTACCGATGCCGCCGCTCCACGTCGCTCTTCCCTGCCTCCTCCTCGCCGCATCCTTCGCGAGCCGCGCGAGCGCGCAGGAACTCGTGCTCGAAGCACGGCTCGGCGCACCGGCGCGCTCCGCCGAGGAGCGCCAGCTCCTGCGCGCGACGCTGCGGAACCGCGGGGAACGTCCGCTCGAGATCCTGCTGCCCGAGCACCTGGGCCTCGTGCCCTTTCCCGCGTGGGAGCTACGCGACGAGAGCGGTCGCGTCGTGAAGCCCGAAGCGCCGTCGTTCCAATCGATGTGGATGCTCGGCCTCCAAGGCGAAGTGCTCAAGCTCGCTCCCGGCGCGGAGCAGAGCTTCGACGTCGAGACCCTCGTGCCGCCCGGCCGCTGGACCGCGCGCTGCGTGCTCGCTCAAGAGCGCGCCGAAGTCCCGTGGGCCAAACCGAACTTCGAAACGGAGATGCGCCCGCGCCCGTCGCTCTGGACCGGCCGCGTCGAGAGCGCGAGCGTTACCTTCGAAGTGAGCGCGTATCGCGCGCCGCGCCTCGAGCTCGCTCTGCCCGAGCGCGTGGCCCTCGCTGGCCCCTGCGTCGCCACCGGCTCCTTGCTCTGGCCTTCCGCCGCGGGTCCGCGGCCCGCGCGCCTCGCGCTGCGCGTGAACCTGGGCAGCAAGGCGCGCGGCTCAGGCACCGCGTACTTCGCTTGGAACGGCGCGGGCTGGAGCGCTTCGCCGGAGCTGCGCTACGGCGCCGTGCCAGCGCTCGAAGGCGAGCGGCTCCCGATCGCGCTCGATCTCGCGACGGCGCTCTACGAGATCGAACGCGGCAGCTCGACGACGAAGACGCTCGAGCGGCTCGAGCTGGGCGAGCTCCTGGACGACGGCTGGTTCTACGCGTCGGTGAGCGGCCTGGATGAGCACGGCACCATGCGCTTCCACGGCGAGCTCACGAGCGCGCTGGAGAAGGCCCCTTCCGCCGCACCGAGCGGTCTCGCGATCGAAGTGCGCGCGAGTGCCCGCGGACCGCGCTACCTCGAGTTCGTACTGCGCAATACGGGTGCCACGCCGCGCCGCATCCCCGCCGACCTCGGCGTGCCGCAGCACTTGGGCTTCGCGCTGCGCTTCGCCGAGGATCCCAAGGCGACGCACTGGAGCGTGATCAGCGACGCCGATTCGAACCATCTCCGCGGCAGGCGCGTCGATCCACCGAGCCTCGCCGTCTTGCCGCGCTCGCTGTCCTGGTCGAGTCGCGCGTTCGAGCGCACGAGCGCCGCGCCGACCGAAGTCCTCCTGGCACCCGGCTCCGAGCTCACGCGCACGCTGGATCTCCGCGCGTTCGTGCACGACCCGCAGAGCGAGCTCGATCGCGCGTTGCTCGTGCAGCCGATCTGGAGCAATCGCCGGGTCGGACTCGAGTGCGCCGCAGAGCCGCAACTCACGATCGGCGTGCTCGTCGGCGCCGAGCTCTCGCTCCCGGCCGTCGCGCGCTGAAGTGAACGTCGCACGGTTCTCATCGATCGAAAGCTGGATCGCGAGTGCAGGCTTTGCACTCGCGCCGCGCGCCGCGAGCGAGCGATCACGCGACGTTGCGCTCGGAAGAGCGCCAACGCGCTCGGCTCTACGCCGACGTGCGTAGGCGCGCGGCACGGCGCGTGCTCTAGAAGGAGCTCATCCCCCCGTAGCTCCCCTCGAGGATGCGCTCATGTCGCCTTCCCTCTCTCTTCGCTCCTCGTCCTCCGTGCTCCTCGCGCTGACGCTCTCGCCGTGTGCGATGCTCCACGCGCAGAGCGCGCGCTACGACGCGCCGCTCCATCTCTCCGGCTCGACCGCGATCGGCCCCGCGGCCGGCACGCAGCGCAACGCCGTTCTCGCGCAAGGCAACACCAGCTCGCTCCTCGTCTACGAAGACAGCCGCGCGGGTGATCGCGACATCTACGGCGCGCGCGTCGATGCGCAAGGCGCGCTGATCGATGCCGCGCCGTTCCCCATCACGCATGCGCCGGGAGATCAAACCGCGCCGCGCGTCGCGTGGAACGGGACGAATTGGCTCGTCGTGTACGCCAGTCAAGTCGACCCCGGCAGCGGCTACTTCGCGACCGAGGTCGCGTGCGTCCGCGTCTCGTCCGCCGGAGCGGTGCTCGACACCAACCGCATCCGCATCGGCGAGGACTCGAGCGGCGCCACCTACGCCGTCGGCTCCGATGGTCTGAACTGGGTCGTCACGATGGCGGGCTACAGCGGCGGCACCGCCGGCCTCGTCGCGAAGCGCGTGAGCGCGAGCGGAACCGTGCTCGATCCCGCCGGCGTCGCGGTGCTGCCGAGCGGGAGCTCCATCATCTTCGGCGCGGAGATCACCTACGCGCAGGGCACCTATCTCTTCTCGTGGAGCGAAGGCGTCCGCCGCGGCCGGCGCTTCGACACCTCGATGCGCCCGCTCGATGCCGGCGTGCGCACCCTTCCGGTCGAAGGCGGAGCGATCACCTCGAACGGCCTGCAGCACTTCGCGCTGTGGATGCGCCAGACGCCGGCGTTCACGAGCGAGATCGTCGGCGCGCGGCTCGATGCGCAGTTGAACCGGCTCGACGCGCAGCCGATCGCGATCTCCGGCGCGAACCCCACCGCGAACCAGACCGAGCCGCGCGTCGTCTGGGACGGCGCGCAATGGATCGCGCTCTGGTTGAGCTATGCCTCGCTCGACATGCGCTGCGCTCGCGTGAGCGCCACCGGCAGCGTGCTCGATCCGGGCGGCGTGCTCGTGCCCGACCAAGCGCCGAGCTATCTCTACGGGCATGCCCTCGGCGCGCTGCCCGGCGGCGGCGCGCTCGCGACGTGGCACGAGTCGCGCTTCGGCACGGCGGACGATGTCTTCGGCGTGCCCTTCAGCGCCGCGGCCGCCATGGGCACAGAGTCGATCTACTCCCTCGGCGCGGAAGCGCTGCAAGCCCCGCGCGTCGGCGCAGGCCCCGATCACTATCTCGTCACCGCGCGCGGCGAACGCGCCGACGGCACGCGGGTCCTCTCCTGGCGCGTCGATGCCTCGGGCGTCCCGCTCGACGCGCAGCCCATCCTCGTCGCGAGCGCCTCTCACGCGCTCCTGCACGCCGGCGGCAGCGCCTGGAACGGCGCGCTGCACCTCGTCACCTACGCCAATGCCTCCGACGGCTGGATCTACGCTCGCCGCCTCGATCGCGACGGCGCGTGGATCGATCCGGCGCCGTTCCGCGTGCTGCGCGGTGCGGGCGCCGACGTCGCCGCGCTGCAAGGCGACTTCCTCGTGGTCGGCGTGCATGCGCCGGGCTACCCGCAGTACGTCTCCTCGTTCGGCGCGCGCGTCCGCGGCAGCGATGGCGCCGTGCTCGACGCGACGCCGCTCGCGCTCGCCGGCTCATACGCGACGCGCGCGCGCGTCGCGATCCTCGGCGGACAATGGCTCGTCGCCACCGAGCAGCACTGGTCGCACAACCAGAGCCAAGGCGGCATCTCCACGCACTTCGTGACCTCCGCTGGCGCGATCACCGCCGGCAGCGGCATGGCCGTGCTGACCATCCAGAACTGGGGCAGCGTCGACCTCGCGAGCTCGGGCAACAGCGCGCTGATCGTCTCGCAGAGCGGCAGCAACTGGACCAACACCGACATCTTCGTGCAGCGCCTTTTGCCGGATGGCTCGAGTCCGCAAGGGATGCGCGCCATCACGACCAGCGCACCCGCCGGCCAGCATCGCGCGAGCGTCGCGTGGAACGGCGAGGAGTACGTCGTCGCTTTCGAGAGCTACCAGAACAACGTCTGGGGCTACGACTTCGAACCCGACGTCTACGCGCAGCGCCTGCGCGAGGACGGCAGCTCGATCGATACCCAGGGCTTCGCGCTGTGGTCGAGCGAGGACTACGAGACGCACGTCGACCAAGAAGGACTCGGCGCCGGTCGTTCGCTCGTCGCCGCCGCGGTGATCGTCGATGCGGACTACGCCGGAACGCAGATCGCGCTGCGCGCGCAGCGCCCGCGCGGCGTCGCGAGCTACGGCACGGGCACCGCTGGCTGCACGGGTCCGGAGCGCCTCGACGCGAACGGCCCCGTCGTCCCCGGCAACGCCGCGTTCGCCCTCCGCTGCGCGCACGCGCCGGAGAGTTCCCTCGGCGCGCTGCTCCTCTCGCGCGACGCCGACCTCGCCGGCAGC
>JAEUHW010000052.1 GCA_016793245.1 Planctomycetota bacterium | reverse complement strand
AGCGTCGCGCGGCTTCGTTTCCGGAGCGCTGCGATCCGCGCTGCTCACGATCGCGGGACGCCGCGCTCGGCCAAGCTCGCGAGCGACGAGCACGGCGAGCCGCCGAGCAACCTCAGCGATCCCGCGGCGTTGCGAGCTTCGGTCGGAAGAACGCGCCCTCGGGGACGGCTTGCTTCCCGAAGCTCGGGCCCAGCCACGCGAGACTCAGAGAGGCGTCTCCACCGGCCTCGAACATCTGGATCTCGATCGGATGGAGACCGGCGCGCAAGCGGATGAGACTCGCGGCTTCGCGATGTGCGTGCAGGCCGTCGTTGTTCACCAGCTCGCGCGAGCCCAGGCGCAGTCGGCTGCCGTCGTCCGAGCCGAGCCAGAAGTAGTAGATGCCGTCTTCGGGCACATGGATGTAGCCGCGGAGGCGCACGGCGAAGTGGTCGGCCCCGGTCGCGCTCGCCGGAAGCTGCACGCCGCTCGCCAGCTCCGTGCGCGTCGGTTGCAGGCGATCGAAATCGGGGAGCGCGGTCCAGACACCCTCGAAGTGCTCAGAGATCAAGCCGGCTTCGAGCTCCGCGGCTTGATGGGGTTCTTCGAGAGGGAAGGGGGCGAGCTCGAGCTCTCGCGCGATCGATGCACCTTCGCGCTTCAGCTCCACGAGGAGGCGCTCCTCAGCGCGTCGATCGATCAGCGCGAGCTGGAACTCCACGCCATCGCGCACGGCCTGCCCGCCGATCGCGGTCACGCGATCGCCGACGAGGATGCCCGCGCGCTGCGCCGGGGAATCGGGCTCGAGCGCCAGCACGCGCGCTTCGGCCAGGGTGCCGACCGAGAGCCCCAGACGGAACCCGTAGCGCTCCTCGGCGGACACGAGTCGGGGGAACGACTCGCGCACGCGATCGACGCTGATGGCGAAGGCGATGTTGTCAGAGTTGGGATCCTTCGTCGCGATGACGCCGATCTGCTCGCCGAGCGCATTGATGAGCGGTCCGCCGGAGTTCCCGCCGTTCACCGGCGCGGTGGTCTGCACCATCGACGACAGGAACCCGATGGGGCTCGCCGTGGCCCGCTGAAGTCCGCTCACGATCCCGGTCGAGACGGAGTTCACGAGCCCGTTCGGGTTCCCGATGACGAGCACGGGCTCTCCGAGCAGCAGGTCATGGCTGCGCCCGAGCGCAAGCGTCGGGAGCGGCGCTCCCGCGGAGACGCGCAGCAAGGCCAGATCCTCGGGTGGGCAGCGCGCCAGCACTTCGAACGGCAAGCGACGGCCGTCGCTGAGCTCGACTTCGCCGCGCGGGCTCCACTGCACGACGTGATCGTTGGTGAGCACGATCCCGGAGGCATGGATGATGGAGCCGCTGCCCTGATCGATGACCACGGCTCCGGTCGCGGGATCGGCCGGACGCGGCACGCGCACCGAGACCACCGCCGGCGCGCAGCGCGCGATCAGGTTCACCATCGGTGTGCGGCGCGCGGAGTCGGGCGCGATCGCGTGCTGCGCTGAGGCCATCTCGCTCCAGGCGAGGCAGGCGCAGCTCAACGCGGAGCAGAGAGCGAGGAGGCGTGAGGGCGATCGAATGAACATGGGTTCCAGTGGTGGCCACGCAGCAGCGAGACATCTCAATCGGCGAACGCTTCGATCTCGCAGAGACGGCTGAACGAAGGGAAGGTCAGGTCGTGGCAGCCGCGGGTGCGCACGTGCACGAAGCGCACCGACCGCGGAGCGAAGCGATGCTCGACGAAGCTACGGTCGCCGCGCGCCGAGCGTTCGATGGAGCGACCGACGTGCTGCCAGTTCACGCCGTCCGCCGACGTGTGCAGCTCGTAGACCTCGTGGCTGTCGCCGACCGCGGTCTCGTGCACGACGACGCGCGCGACGATGCTTGGCGCAGCCAGCTCGACGGTGATCTCCAACGGCTGCGGCGCGCACGGATAGCCGAGGAAAAAATCGAAGCGGTCGGTGATCCCGTTGGTTAGGCGCTCCGGGCCGAACGGTGGCTGGCTCGCCCCGGTCGACACGCTCACGTGGCCGCGGAAGGCGAGGTTCCTCTGCTGCGTCGCCGGGTCGGCGAACGGCGTGCGCGGCAGCTCGACGCGGGCGATCGCCTCGAAGCGCTGCAGCAAGCGCTGCTGCCGCTGATCGAACCACGTGAAGTCGCGTTCGCCGTCGCGGTTCCATGCCCCTGCGGCGACCGCGGCGAGGCGCGGCGCGCAGAGACCGAGGAGGTTCTCCGCTCGCCCTTCCCACCACGGCATGCAGAAGCCGAGGATGCCATCGGCGGTCTTCGTCACGTGCGGCTGCAAGAAGGTCGGCATACCCGGATCGACGTGCGCGAATCGGCGCGGATCCCAGTCGTAGCAGCGCCGTACCGGTGCGGCCGTGAACATCGTGCGCGGGTAATGGTCGACGATGTACATCGGATCCCACGCGGCGTTCACCACCTGGTAGCCCGCGTCGAGCATCTGCTGCGCGGGGAAGGGCACGGTGTCCCAGTTCATCTGCAGCACGTCGGTGTCGAGCTTGTGCTCGCCGACGCCGAGGCTGGGTCCTTCCCAGACGATCGCGCGGCGGCCGCGCGCTTTCACCTCTCGTGCGATGCGGTTCAGGAAGTCGCGCAGCGGATCGCCGCCGACGCCGGATTCGTCACCGCCGAGGTGGAGATACGGCGTGCTCTGGAACACGCTCAGCAGCTCATCGACGAGCCGCTTCACGCCTTCGGTCGCGGCGGGTGAGGTCGCCAGCTCCTCCGGCGACGTGCCGAACACCTCGGGATAGCGAGCGCGCAGGATCGTCGAGTGGCCGGGGACGTCGATCTCCGGCACGAGTGTCACGCCGCGCGCCACCGCATAGGCCTCGAGTGCGACGAAGTCCTCCCAGGTCCAGCCGGCGCGCTCGTCGCGCAGCTTCGGGAACGCGCGCGACGGCCAACTGCAGAGCTGGTCGTCGCTGAGGTGGAGCTGCAGGAAGCGCACTTTGTAGAACCAGCAGAGATCGACGACGTGCTGCAGGACCTGCGGGCTGTGCGGATTGCGCCCCAGGTCGACCATGAAGCAGCGGAACGGCAGCTCCGGCGCGTCGTCGATCGTGAGGCACGGCCAGAGCGCGACCCCGTCCTCGATCTCGAGGAGCTGGCACAGCGTGGCCGTGCCGCGCGCGACGCCGAGGGAATCCGCGGCGAAGACACTCGCCTCGCCGTTGTGGATCCGGAGGCGATACGACTCGGCGGGGTGCGCCTCAGCGTCGTCCGGGAACGGCTGGATCCGCATGGTGAGGCCGCGCTCGGGCGCCGCGTCGATCGACGCACCGAGCTGCGACAGCGTCGTCCGGAACGCCGCGAGCTGCGGGGCGAACGCGGCGTGCTCGCAGGCGAGGCCGGCGATGGCGATGCGGCCTTCCGCCAGCGCGACGCGCTGCGGCGCGGGAACGACGGGCAGCTGTGCGCCGAGCGCTCCGGCGAGCGCCGCGGGGATCAGCATCGACAGCAGGTTCCGCATCACACCTCACACCTCGGTGCTGCCGGTGGCTGCGGCAGGAGAGACATCGGCGACGACGCGCGCGAGCGCGCGGACCGCCGACACGGCGACCTGCTCGAGGCGCGAGGAGCGGTCTCGTCGCGCGAGGCTCCGGCGAGATCGTAGCGCTAGAATCGCGCCATGGAAGCGGTGCTGCTGATCGGGATCCCGGCGAGCGGGAAGTCCTCGTTCTACGCCGAGCGCTTCGCGTCGACGCACCTGCGCATCAACCTCGACATG
>JAEUHW010000051.1 GCA_016793245.1 Planctomycetota bacterium | reverse complement strand
GCCGTACAGCAAGCGCGCGACGCAGCGACCGTGCGCGGAGCGCTGGAGCAGGCGAAAGATGCCGGTGCGCGCAGCGAGCAGAACGTGCTCGCGCTGCTCGCGGGCGTCGAGCGCATGCTGGTCGAGGTCGCATCCTTGCAGCTCCGCTCGGCACCCGGCGCCGACGAAGCGCGACGCAAGATCCTCGGCGAAGCCGAAGCGCTGCTGCGCGAGCTCGCCTCGCGCGAAGGCGATCGCCCGGAGATCCGCCGCGCGCTTGCGCGCACCGCGCAACGCCGCGTCCTGCTGCTGATCGAGCAGTCGCGTCTCGCCGAAGCCGAAGCGGCGCTCTCCGAAGCCGACGCCGCGCGCATGGCGCTGCGTCCGGGCGACCTGGAGCGCGGCGCGCAGCTCGCGCTCGACGCCGAGCGGCTCGCGCTGCGCGCGTCGCTCGCGCGCAGCCGCGGTGAGGCCGCCGCCGCCGTCGCGCTGCTCGCCGAGGCGCTGCGCGCCACCGAGGAGATGCTCGCGCTGGACGAGCGCGACGCACAGGCCTGGCTGGCGCTGGCACAGCGCTCGGGCGAAGCGGCGACCTCGGCCGGGCTCCTGCGCCGCTTCGACGATGCGTTCCCGCACTTCGAGCGCGCGGAGCAGGCGTTCGCGCGCGTGCTCGAGCTCGCGCCGGAATCCGCGATCCACGGCCAGCGCGGCCAAGTGCGCACGAGCTACGCCGGCGCGCACGGCAACGCGGGCAGCCCCGCGGAAGCGGCGAAGTGGGCGCGTCTCGCGGTGGCCGACCTCGAGCGCGCGATCGCGAGCGCACCCGAGGACGAGGATCTGTGCGATACGCTCTCCAGCGCTTGGCAGGTGCTCTCCATCAGCGCGCTGCTCACGAACGATCCCGCGGGCGAGCGCGAGGCCATCGAGCGCTGCGCCGAGCAGCGGCGCTGGACGCTCGCCCGCTTCCCCGAGCGCGCCGCCGCGCGCATCGCGATGGCGGAGAGCTGCCGCGAGCTCTCGCGCCTCCATCGCCCCGGCGGACCGCTCGAGAACGACGCCGAAGCCCAACGCCTGACGCGCGAGGCCGAGCAGCACCTGCGCGCCGTGCGCGAGCCGAGCAGCGATCGCGACTTCGTCCTCGGCATGGTCCTCCACGATCGCGCGTACGACGCGAGCGCCGCGGAAGAGAAGCTCGCCTTCTTGCGCGAAGGGCTCGAGCTCTGTCGAGGTCTCCTGCAGCAGAGCAGCCACCGCTCGCGGAGCTTGCAGCTCGGCAGCACGATCGGAGCGAAGCTGGCCTATGCACTCGGGGAGGCCGAGGATTACGCACGCGCATCCACCACCGCGGCGGATGCGCAGGAACTCGCCTTGCAGGCATTCGAGCTGCGCCCCGATCGCCCCGAAGCGCGCCAGCGCGCGATCGACATGGCGCTGCTGCGCGCCGACCTCGAGACCGTGGCCAGCAAGCCCGCGAACGGCGTCGCTCTGCTGCGCGAGCTCCATGCGCGGCTCCACCTCAGCTCCGCCGAGCTCGAGATGTCGGCGCGCGTGGAAGCGCTGCGGGAGTGCTCCGAGATGCGCGCGTTCGCCGAGGAGCTCGCGCGATGAAGCGCCGCCTCCCCCTCGCCCTGGCGCTCGGTGCGGCGTTCGCCGCGCTGTGGTTCGCCGTCGACTCCGTGCGCGAGTGGCGCGATCGCGCGTGGATCGAGGCGCGCATCGAGGCTCTGCGCGCGCTTGGTGAGCCCACGACGCTCGAGGAGCTCGAAGGTCCTCCGGTGCCTGACGAGGAGAACGCGTTCACGGCACTGGAGACCATCGCGGCGGAGATCTCCGCAGAGCAGCGCGATGAGAGTCGGCGCTTCCCGAGTCGATCCGGAGGCGGCTCGTCGCTTCTGCGCCAGGTGCAGATCGAGGAATGCCTCTCCGCCCATCCGGAGAGGAGCTCGGCCATCTCCTCCGCGCTGCAGCGCAAGCGCTATCGTGCCCCGAGGGGCAGCACCAGTACACCGCTCGACATCGCGAAGTGGCTCGAGTTCGAGGTCTTGGCGGAGACGATGCGGGACGAGCCGAGGGCCTCGCTGCGTCGCGCACTCGCGGACCTCGTCGAGCTCGCGTCGCTCCCGCCGATCATCCAGCCCGAGGATGCCCTGATGCGGCTGATGCTCCACTCGGTGGCGTCGCTCGCGCTCGGCGATGCGCTCGAGCATCCGCGCGTCGATGCGGACATGGTCGAGCCACTGCTGATGCGTCTCGCCGCGCATTGCCCAGTGCTCGACCCCGTGCTCGTCGTCCGCGCCCAACGAGTCGCTCTCCTTCAGAGCTCGTCTCGCGGCCAGAGCACCGAGATCCGATCCGCCATCGAAGACCTCGACGAGCTCGAGCTCGAGATCCGGGCTGGTGCCAAGCCCGAGGAGCTGGCTGACTTCTACGAGCTCGTCTGCGGTGCGATCGACAAGACGATCGCGCGGGATCACTTCCTCGGGATCGCGCTCGCTGCCCGACGCTTCGAAGCGAGCGAACGGCGTTGGCCGCAGAGCCTGAAGGAGCTCGAGACGCGGCTGCCCGCGGGTTGGAGCGTGCCGCAGGGCGTCGTGCTCGAAGCGACCGAGCAGGGCCTTCGCCTCATCACCCCGCTCCCACCGGGACGAGCCGATGAGCCCTACGAGCTGCTCCTTCGACGCGCTCGCTGAGCGACGGCTCCGGGTGCGCCGCGGCTACCACGCGGGTCGCAGGCAATGGCGTCGACGAGGTTGTTGAGCAGCACGTTCCGATACCACATAGCGCCCATGCCGGCGAGGAAGGTCACGAAGGTGCGGACGTTCGGCACGAAGCGCGCGAGCAGGACGGTCTGGCCGCCGCGGCGCGCGTAGAAGCGCGCGTCGTGCCGCACGCTCTCGCAGCGCATCGACCGGCGGCGGGTCGAGCTTGCGCCTGCCTCATGAGATCGCCTATGACGGGCGTGGGCCCGGTCCTCAGCTCGCCGCGCGATCGATCATCCAGCGCAGCACACCGTCCTCTGGCGTGACCCGCGCTGCCGGCAGCTGCGTATCGCGCGCGAGGGAGCGGCGGAGCGCCTCGGACTTCTCCACGCCGCAGACGAGGAAGACGATCTCGCGAGAGCGCGCGAGGGCGGGGAAGGTCAGCGTGAGCCGCCAGGCGTCGAGTCGGGGGACCCAGCACGCGACGCAGGCACGCGTGCGCTCGTCCAGCGCGGTCGTGCCGGGGAAGAGCGAAGCGGTGTGCCCGTCGGCGCCGAGGCCGAGCCAGCAGAGGTCGAAGCGCGGCAGCGGCGTACCGAAGTGGCGCGCGAGCTCGCCCTCGTAGCGCGCCGCGGCCAGTTCAGGTTCGAGCTCGCCCTCCATGCGATGCACGTTCTCCGGCGGGAGTGCCAGCCGATCGAAGAGCGCTTCGCGTGCCATGCGGTAGTTGCTCTGCGCGTCCTCGGGCGGCACGCAGCGCTCGTCGCCGAACCAGCAATGCAGCGCGCTCCAATCGAGATCGGCGCGTTCGAGCGCGGCGTAGAGCGCGCGCGGGGTGGAGCCTCCCGCGAGGGCGATGTCGCAGCGGCCGCGCGCCGTGATCGCCGACCGCGCGCTCTGCACGAAGCGCGCGCGCGCGGCGCGCGTCAGCGCCGCGGCATCCTCGTGGATCTCGACGATCGGTTGCGCGCTCATGTGGTTCAGGGCTCGATCCGTCGCCACCCGTGGCCCTCGCGCTTCAGCAGCGCGTCGGCTTCGGGCGGGCCCCATGAGCCCGCGGCGTAGTTCGGGAACGCGCGCGGCGGCAGCGCCTTCCACACCTCCAGGATCGGGCGCACGATCTCCCAGGAGAGCTCGACGGAGTCGGCGCGCTGGAAGAGCGTCG
>JAEUHW010000452.1 GCA_016793245.1 Planctomycetota bacterium | reverse complement strand
CAGCGCGCGGTGCAGCAGGGGCGCTTCGACGGCCCGCTCGCCTGGCCGCCGTTCGATGGACCGGACTACATCGCGCATGCGGTGGAGCGCCTCGCCGCGCTCGCCGAGGCCATCCAGTTCGCGCACGACCGACGGGTGGTGCATCGCGACGTGAAGCCACAGAACGCGATGCTCGATGAGCGCGGCGAGCTCTTGCTCACCGACTTCGGCATCGCCCTCGACGAGCGCTTCGGAACGATCACGCAGACCGGCCCCATGCAAGGGACGCCGTTCTACATGAGCCCGGAGCAGCTCCGCGCGCTCACCGATCCGGTCGATCATCGCACCGACATCTACTCGCTCGGCGTCGTGCTCTACGAAGCTCTGAGCCTGCAGAAGCCGTTCGATGGGCGCACTTCGCAGGAGGTCTTCGAGCGGATCTCCCGGTTCGAGCCGAAGCCGCTCGCGCACTGGAACCCGCGCGTGCCGCGCGATCTCGCGACCATCGTCGAGAAGGCGATGGAGCAGCAGCCGCCGTGGCGCTACGCCTCGGCCGGCGAGCTCGCCGCGGATCTCCGTCGCTTCCTCCGCCACGAGTCGATCGTTGCACGCCCGCCGTCGCCCGCCGAGCGTCTGCGGCGTTGGGCTCGACGCAAGCGCACACCGCTGCTCCTCGCCGCTGCGGTGCTGCTCGCGCTCTGGATCGGCTGGTTCGCGGCGACGAAGGCCTCGCAGCGCGAGCGCTATCGCGCAGCGCAGTTCACCTTGGAGCGCGGCTTCACGGGCGATCCGCGAGCGCTGCCCCACACGGAGCTCGTCGCGCTCCGCGGGCAAGTCGAAGCGCTGGCCAGGCTACGTCGCGACCTGCCGGCGGAGCTCGCCGCGACGCTGGAGCGCGCAGAGCGCTGGTTCGACGAGCATCGCCGCACGGAGATCGCCGAGCTCGAAGCGCAGCGCCGCTCTGCGCTGGGCGCACCGGTACCCGCCGTCGGTCCGAACGTGCATCGCGAAGCGAACGTCACCGATCTCGCCGCGTTCCGCTTGCGCGCGCAGCGAGCCGCCGATCTGCATCCCTTCGACACCACGCTGGCAGCGCTGGCAAGCGAGGAGAGCACCTGGCCACGACTCGCGCTCCGCTTGCACGGCCGGCATCCCGAGATCGGCGGACTCGAGCGCGCTCGCGTCTTCTTGCAGCCGATCGACTCGTATGCCAGCGCACGCGAGGCCGCGATCGAGGTCGGCGCCTTTCCTTTGCGCGAGACCGCCGTGCGCCCCGGCGAGTACTTCGTCGTCGTCGTGATGCCGGGCCACTTCGCGGAGCTCCGCCGTTCTCTGCTCCCGAGACTCGAACGCTACGATTTCGAGGTGTGGCTGCGCCCGACGAGCGCCGTGATCGACCCTCTGCGCATGAAGGAGATCCCGGAGGGAGACGTGGAGCTTCGCTTCCCCGACGCCGGTCACAGCGGCTGCTTCGCCGCGGGAACCAGAACCTCCGTGCGCGCCTTCCACGTCGATCGCGCGATCACCTCGAACGGCGAGTTCGAGCTCTATCTCCAGGAGACTGGCGATGCACCGCCGCAGCTCTGGATCGAGCTCGGCTATCGCGCTCCCGGTCAGCATCAGAAGGCTTGGGAGGATCTCATCGCAGGCTACGCGAATTGGGCCGATCTTCCCGCCGTCGGCTTCACCTATCCCGAAGCGCTGCGCTACGCCGAATGGCGCGGCATGAGCCTCGCGCTGCACCACGAGGCCGAGCGCTACCTCCGCGGCGCCGACGGTTGGCTCTCCCCCAGCGAACCGCCGACCGGCGTGCCGGTGCCGACCACGCCGGGATTGGTGAACGCGCTCGATCCGCGACCAACTCCGAACGGAGTGGAACGCGACATGTACGCCCTCTATCTCAGCAACGCGAAGCCCGTGCGCGAGCCGAGCTATCAGCAAGCTCCGGAAGGTCTCTTCCACGCCCTCGGCAACGTCGCCGAGTACACCGCGAGCAACGTAGTCGAACGCTTCGGCGACCAGCTCTACGTCGCACCCCATCAAGTGCTGATCCTCGGCGCGAGCGGCTGGGACAGCAGGATGAGCGGCAATCCGACGGGACCGATCTCCTGGCGCGCGCACACGAAGTGGGGCGTCGACTACGCCCACGTGCGC
>JAEUHW010000428.1 GCA_016793245.1 Planctomycetota bacterium | reverse complement strand
CGCTCGTCGAGCGACACGGGCGGCGGCGTTCTCGGGCGGAGCGGCGTACGACGACGCGCTACGCGCTTACTTGAAGTCGGCTTCCTGCATGGCCTTGCCGATGGCCTCCGCTTCCTCGGGATAGCTCATCAGCTTGCCCATGGCCTCCAGCATGCGCTTCTGGAGCGCTTCCATCTGCGGCTTGTATTTGGCCTCCAGCTCCTTCGCCGGCTCGCCCAAGGACTTGCCCGCTTCGGCGAGCTTCTTCATCTGCGGGACCAAGCCCTTGATCGTCTCGACGGCCTTCTGCGCGGTCTCCTTCGAGCTCACCTTCTCGAGCGCCGCGACCATCTGATCGAGGACCCCGAGACCGGCCTTCATGTTGGCCTCCTGCGGGGAATCGCTGCTGCAGGCGGGGAGCGCGACGAGGAGCAGCGCCAGGGGCGAGAGACGTAGCGACGGGTGCATCTGGATTCCTTCGGTAAACGGGAGCAGGTGAGCCTCGCACGCTCGCCTGAAAGCCACAAGCGATCTCATGCGTGCGTCGATGGCGCGCTCTCGCGTTCGCGCCGCAGCAAGAGCCCGAGAGCGAATCCGGCCGCGGCTCCGGCGAGATGTCCGAGCTGGCTCACCTGCGGCACGAGCAGATCGAACGCGACCTGCAGCCCGAGCAGCAGGAGCAAGAAGCGCAGGTTGCGCTCGAGCCAGGGAGAAGAGCGCCGTCGACGGCGCGCGACGAGATCCGCGAGCGCCGCGCCGAGGAGGCCCAGGATCGCGCCCGAAGCGCCGACCAGGATCCCGCTCGGGCCGCCTTGCCAGCGCGCGGCGGCACAGACGCTGATCATCGAGAGCAAGCCCGCGCCGAAGTAGAGCAACGCGAAGCGCAAGCGACCGAGGTTCCGCTCGAGCGGCGGACCCCAAGCGAGCAGGGCGAGCGCGTTCAGCGCGAGGTGCAGCGCGCCGTAGTGCAGGAAGAGCGCGGCGCCGAGGCGCCAGTACTCGCCTTCGGCGACCGCCGGCGCGTAGAGGGCGCCCATCTCGTAGAGCACCTCGAGCGACGTGCTCCCGCCGCGGAGCTCCTCCCACACGAAGACGGCGACGAGCGCGCCGAGCAGCGCGAGGGTCACCGGGGCGCGGAGCGGGCGACTCGCGAGCGCTTGGAAGAGCTCCTGCTCCTCGATGGCCTGCGCTTCGAGTGCTTCGAGCTCGGCTTGCGTGGCCTCATCGATCGCCGGAGTCGCGGATTCGCTCTCGGCGAGGCGGCGCTCCACGATGCGCCGGCGCAGCGGATCGACGAGCGGTTGCAGGGCGAGGAGCTCGGCTCGTGCGAGCGCGCGCTCTCCGCGACGCAGCGCAGCGGTGGCGAGCCAGAGGCGGCGCTCGAGTGCTGGCAGCGCGGCGAGGGCTCCATCGCAGAGGGCCGCGACGCCGCGCGGACGACCGCCGTACGCGAAGCTCTCGAGCTGCTCCAGGGCTCGCTCCACCGGGGTGCGCGGCGGCGTGGGCAAGGTCCTGAGCTGCGCGCGGAGCTCCAGCGCTCCGGAGAGGTCACCGGACTCGGCGCGCGCGCTCGCGAGCTCCGTCAACGCATCGACGTCGACGATGCCGCGCGCGAGTTGCTCAGCTCGATCGCGCTCGAGCTCGGCGAGGCGCGCGCCCCAGGTTCCCTCGAGCACGCAGAGCGCGCGTGCAGCGGCGGAGCGCGCGGGCGAACGGCCTGCGGCGAGCTCGCGCAAGAGGACTCGGCACTCGTCGACCCTGCCGGCGTGCAGGTGGACGTAGGCGTCGATGAGCTGACGGATCTCGCGCGGGAACGCCCGCGGCGCAAGCAGGCCGATCAGCGCGCCGAGAGGTCGGGCGAGCGCATAGCGCCGCTGGAGGACCAGGCGCTGCAGCCAACGCGCCACGAGCGCGGGCAGGAGTGCCAGCAAGAGCCAGGCGAGGAACGCCGCCCAGGCGAGGAGCTCGTCGCGCCGAGCGTAGGCGAGCGCTCCCGCCGCGCCGATCGCGAGATGCTGGAGGATCGCGCGCGCTCGCCCGGGGAACGGCGGACTGCGCAGCGTCACCAAGAGCGCGATGGCGCTGTTCATCGCGGCCAGGAGCGCGAGAACCGGAAGTGTCTCCAAAGGCGTGAGCTCGCTTGATCCAGCCGACGGCGCAGGCTTCCTTGCGCGTGGGCGGAGACTACCATGAGGCCCCCTCTCGAGGTTCCTGCATGCCTTCGTCGCTCGTCGCGCGGTTCCCTCTGTTGCTCTCCTCGCTCGTCCTGCTGAGCGCGTGCTCGCAGACCACCAGCTCCGCGGAGACCGAGCCCCGAGAGGCGAACGCGCCCGGACCGATGACCGCCGAGGTCGAGAAGAGCTTCGAGCCGGGAGTGGCGATCGCGGATCGAACGGAGCTGCTCGCGTGGCTCGCGACGCACGCGCGCGAGGGCGGCAGCGGCGCTACCTTGAAGCTGCCGATCGCGCTCGAGCTGCGCGACGGCGGGGCTCATCTCGGCGATGCGCACCTCGGCCTCGAGGGCGGGGACCAGCGCCTCACCGTGCTGCTCGACGACAGCGCGCTCGGCGTGGCCCTGGTCGATCGCGCGCGCCATCACATGCGCAGCGACGGCACCTGCGCGCTCTGGCTCGAGGGCGTCTGGCTCGGCGCGACGCAGAGCGGCGGGCGCTTCGCGGTGAGCGCCGTGCGCGGCGCGATCGGGGCGAGCGGGCGCGAAGCGGCTTCCCGCGTCTATGTCGCGAGCGGCGCGGCGCGTTGAGCGCGATCGTCAGCGCAGCGTGATGTTCCAGCCCGGCCGTTGCAGGCGCAGCATCTCGCTCTCGCCGCGTTCCGTCTCGCGCCAGCCCTCGGCGAAGGCGAAGAACGTGACCACGCGCCGCCCTTCGGTCGGGTTGCCGAAGTAATGCTGGCTGCCGTTCGTCGCGAGCAGCGCGGCATGCAGCAGGCCCGCGATCGCAAAGGCTTGGCGAGCTTGTGCCGAGAGTGCACGCGTGCTCCGGTAGATCAAGATCCCGGCGGTGAGGTGGAAGAGCACGCGCTGCGCGTGCGTGTAGCGCTGGCCCCACCAGTGGTCGGGCATGCCCATGTGCTCGCGCGCCAGAACGGGCGCTGCGGACATGATCGCGATCGCGACGAAGCTCCCGACGGCGAAGAGGCGAGAGGGACCGCGCAGCGTGAAGGAACCGACGCCGACGGCGAGCAGGATCGCGACCGCGAGCGGATGCACGGCCGATCCGAGGGCCGGCCAGTGTGCGCCGCCGATCACGGCTTCGGCGATCACGCGCTGATCGATCAGGCGCGCGAAGGCGCCGAGCATCTGCAGCGGCTCGTGACGGACGTTCTCGTGCGGGCGGCAGCCGAGCGCGTAGTAGACGAAGACCGCCGCGACGAGGAAGAGGTGCACCCAGCGCTCCGAGCGATGGCGGCGCTTCCACGCGCGCCAGAGGAGCAGCGGCACCGCGGCGGGGGTCAACGCCGAGGAGCAGGCGAGGAGCGTTCGCCAACCGAGATCGACGTTGCGACGCCAGCCACGCGCGGGCAGCGGCGCCAACGCGTAGAGCGCGAAGAGGAGCCCGAAGGAGACGTGGGTCCAGAGCAGCGCGCTCACGAGGCGCGCGTTGCCGTGCGGCGCGAGCGCCACGAGCACGCAGAGCAGCACGCGCACGCGCGTCGAAGGCACGAAGACGCGGAAGCGGCGGCTCGCGAAGGCCGAGAGCGAGGCGATGGCGGCGGTGCCCGCGAAGGCCGCGTAGAGCATCGGCCACCAGCTCACGGGGAACTGGGCCGCGAGCCACGCGCCGAGATGCGGCAGCACGGTGACCGAGCCGTTGTAGGGCTCGAAGATGCGCGTGAAGCGCGCATCGGCGAAGAACATCGAGGCCAGGTGCCCGTCATCGGTGTCGAGCGTCGGCCAGGCGAAGCACTGGAAGCTGCGCACGAGCACGATCGCCGCGACGAGCAGCGTCGCGAGGAGCCAGCCGCGGTCGATGCGTCGTTGCGCGGGCTCGCGGCTCACGCCTTTCTCCGCAGGATCAGCACCATCTCGTCCTGGTTCTTCGAGAAGTGCTCGACCTCGAAGATCGGGAAGCCGCTGCGGCGCTGCAGCTTCACCATGAGCTCGAGGATCTCGGTCTGGGACCAGCAGTGGAAACGGATCCGATGCTCCTGCCACTCCAGCACGGCGACGGCGGCATCTTCCGCGGTCTCGACGGCGGCGGGCAGGTTCGCGCCGTTCTGCACGGCGTCCGCGTAGTGGTTCGAACGCGAGACCTCGGGACCTTGCTCGTGATCGCGCAGCAGGTGCTCGTAGCTCGTGGCCTCGCGTTGTTCCTCGGCGTCGAAGCGCTTGTCCGGGATCGTGAGGTAGAGGACGCCCCCTCGGCGCACGACGCGCAGCAGGTTCTGGATCGCGGTGATCGGATCCTCGGCGTGCTCGAGGAAGTGATTGGCGATGACGAAGTCCTGCGATTCGTTCGCGACCGTGCGCAGCGTCTCGCCGTCGTCGACGACATCGACATCGACGAGGTGACGGCGCTTGCCGCGCGGGTAGAGCTTCCGCAGCTCTTCGGTCGGTGCGATGTCGACGTAGCGCGCGCGGGCGCCCTTCGGCAGGGCCAGCGGCTCCGCGAGGGCCCCGATCTCGAGGCCTTCTCCGCGGAGGTAGCGGTCGGCCGCGTGCAATCGGCCGGCGTAGCGGCGGAAGCTCGTGGCGAACGATTCGGCGAGGCGGCGGAGGTCCATGCCGCGGCATCGGCCGAGACCGGGCGCGGCTTGAGGGGGTGCGGGAGTTGAGTTAGCCCGTACGAAGGTCGCGGCGTCGGAACCAGAGCGCGGCGAAGAGGCACGCCGTGAACGCGAAGCCGAGCAAGGCGGCGATCGCGCCGAAGGGCCAGGCGCCCCCGGCGAAGGTCGCGAACGGCTGGAAGTAGTGCAGCACGCTCAGGAACGAGAGCGCTTTCGCCGGCTCCCAGACCGGGGCGAGGAAGTTGATCAGCATCGAGACCAGCACGACCACGACGGGTGTCGCGATGGCGCGACCGCGCCGCTCGGCGCCGGCCGAGCAGAGCCAGGCCAGCCCGCCGATCGCGAGACACAGCGCGTGGAGGTTCAGCGCCACCGCGCAGCTCTGCGCGAGCGGCGGGCCGTTGCTCGCGCCGCTGATCCAGAGGCCGAAGCGTGCACCGGCGAGCGCGGCGAGCACGACGAAGGCGCTCGAGAGCGCGAAGACGCAGAGCTCCGCGGTCAGCACTTGGAGGCGCGAGACGGGCCAGCCCAGCAGCAGATCGATCGTGCCGCGTTCGACTTCCGCGGCCGGGACGCGCGTCGCCGAGGCGATCGCGTGCGTGAAGATCAGCGTGAGCTGGATCGGATGCGCCCACGCGATCGCGGCGAAGAGGCCCGGACCGACGGAGTCGATCTCGGCGCCGAGCATCGCCGAGAGGAAGAAGCGCGACATGCGTGTCTTCAGGAACTGCGCGCTGAAGTCCTCGGCGAGGATCGGCGTCAGGAGCGCGAAGAGCCCTTGGAAGAGGAAGAGGCCGAGCCCGCAGAGGAGCGAGAGGCCGAGCGCCTCGCGCGCGGCGCGATGAAGCAAGCCCAGGTTCATGCGCGTGCCTCCGACGCTGCGCCGCGGTAATGGCGATGGAACAGCGACTCGAGGTCGGCTTCGCCCAGCGAGAGATCGGCGATCGACTCCTTCGCGGCCCAGCGCAGCAGCTCCTGCACCGGGCCGCAGAGCTCGCCGCGCCAGAGTGTCGGCGTCCGCGTCTCGAGCTCGAGGAACTCCGGCGGTTCGCCGACACGCGGCTTCTCGAAGCGCAGGACCACGTGGCGCGGCGCCAGGGCGCGCAGCGTGGCCAGGCTCTCGTGCGCTACGAGGCGACCCTCGCGCAGGATCGCGACGCGCTCGCAGAGGCCATCGACCTCGGCGAGCGAGTGGCTGGAGAAGAGGATCGTCGTGCCGGCCTGCGAGCGCTCGCGCAAGATCGCCTGCAGCTCGAGCTGCACGAGCGGATCGAGCGCGCTCGAAGGTTCGTCCAGCACGAGCAAGCGCGGCTCATGCGCGAGCGCGAGGACGAGGCCGAGCTTCTGGCGCATGCCGCTCGACATCTGCCGTGCGCGAACTTGCGCGTCGAGACCCAGACGTTCGGCGAGCTCCAGACCCCTGCGCACGAGGGCGCGCTTCCGCACGCGTTCGACGAGCGCAAGCCCGCTCGCGGCGCTCATCCAACCCGGCAGGCGCAGCTCGCCCGGCAAGTAGCCGACCTCGGCGCGCGCGCGCTTCCCGTCGCGCCACGCATCGAAGCCGCAGAGCAACGCGCGCCCTGCGCTGGGCCGCAAGAACCCGAGCAAGAGTCTCAGCGTCGTCGACTTGCCCGCGCCGTTCGGCCCGAGGAAGCCGAAGAGGCTGCCCTCGGGAACGCGGAGGTCGAGTCCGGCGAGGGCGGTCCGAGCGCCGTAGCGCTTCGCGAGCTGTTCGGTGATGACGAGGTCCATGAAACGGTGCATTGCACAGTTAAGGTGCCAGGCACCTTTACTGTGCAACGGCGAAGAGGAGGAGCGAGAACAACACCACGAGGGCGAGGAAGACGGTGGCGCCGAGCAGTAGCACGATCGGTCGCCAGCCGAGGGTCACGAGCTCCTGGAACGAGGTCTTCAGCCCGAGACCGGCGATGGCGGTCAGCAAGCAGGCGCGCGAGAGCTCGCCGCCGAAGCCGATGAGCTCGCTGGGCAGCGTCACGCTGCTGCGCAGCACCACGAAGGCTGCGAAGAGGAGCAGGAACCAGGGCAGCAAGGGAGTGCGCGATTCCTTCGAGCTCTCCCGATAGACGAGCGAGCAGGCGAGCACGACGGGGACGAGCAGCGCGACACGCAGGAGCTTCACCAGCGTCGCGGTGTCGCCGGCGAGCGGCGAGATCATGTAGCCGGCGCCGACGACTTGCGCCACGTCGTGGATCGTGCCGCCGAGGAAGAGGCCGGCTTCGCGATCGCCGAGATGCAGCGAGCTCGCCAGCGCGGGATAGAAGATCATCGCCAGGGTCGAGAGCGCGGTGACGCCGACGACCGTCAGCAAGGTGAAGCGCGCGAAGCGCTCGTTCCGCGGCAACACCGCTGCCAGCGCGAGTGCGGCCGATGCGCCGCAGATCGCGACGGCGCCGCCGACCAGCACGCCTTCCGCCGCCGGCCGCTGCAAGCGCCGGCTGAGCAACACGGTGAAGCCGATCGTGAGCGCGATCGCCGCGACGAGCAGCAGCACCGTGGGCCAGCCGAGCTCCGCGACCTGACTCAGCGTGATGCGGAGGCCGAGCAGCGCCACGCCGAAGCGCAGGACGCCGCGACTGGCGAAGTCGATCCCCGGGCGATAGCGCGCGCTCTCGCGGAGGAAGTTCAGCGCGATGCCGAAGAGCAGCGCATAGAGGTACTGCGGTCCGCCGTAGCGCGACGAGAGGAACGCTGCGAGCGCCGCGAGCGCGCCGGCGGTGGCGAGGCCGGGCATCGCGCCGCGGAGAGGAGGGTTGACCGGTGAGCTCATGTGTTCCGCTCGAAGAGGCAGAGGCCCTCCGGCGAGCTCGCGCCGGGCGCTGCTCCGAGATGCAGGAACCCCAAGCTCTCGAGCAAGCGGATCGACGGCGCGTTGCCCGGACTCACGATGGCGAGCAGGCGCTCGATCTTCAGGTGCTCTCGCGCGAAGGCCACGGTGCCGGCGGCCACCTCTCGTGCGAGCCCTTGCCCTCGATAGGAGGGCAGGAAGGCATAGCCGAGGTCGGGTGCCGGGAGCTCGGAGCGCCGCAGCACTCCGCAGATCCCGATCGGCGCGTTCGTGGTGCGCAGCGTGACGCACCAGAGACCGAAGCCGTGCTCGCGATAGCTCGCGCGGGGACCGCGCTCGAGATAGAGCCGCGCGGCTTCGACGTCGCGCACGCCGCGGTCGCCGATGTGCTCCAGGAACGCGGGGTCGTTCAGCAGCTCGACCAGGAACGCGGCATCGGAGTCATCGAGCTCGCGCACGACCGCACGGGAGGTGGAGAAGATCACGAGGGGTAGTTTCCCCGAAGACACGGGTTGAGGCCAATCTGGAGAGGTGCTAGCTCTGCGAGCCAGAACCCTCGAGGAGGACTACCCGTGGCCGCACCCGATCTCTTGACGCCCGAGAACTGCACCCTCGTCATCATCGACCACCAGCCGCAGATGGCCTTCGGCGTCGCCAGCCACGATCGCCAGGCGATGAAGAACAACGCCGTGGCGCTCGCGAAGTCGGCTCGCGTGTTCAAGATCCCGACGATCCTCACCACGGTCGAGACCAAGTCGTTCAGCGGTCTCACCTATCCGGAGCTCCTCGCCGCGCTGCCGCGCTGCAAGCCGATCGAGCGCACGAGCATGAACTCGTGGGACTCGGCCGAGGTGCGCGACGCGGTGAAGAAGGCCGGCCGCAAGAAGCTGCTCCTCGCCGGCCTCTGGACCGAGGTCTGCATCAACAGCTGCGCCTTCTCGGCCATGCAGGACGGCTACGAGGTCTACGTCGTCGCCGACGCTTGCGGCGGCACGAGCAAGGAAGCCCACGACCTCTCGATGCAGCGCATGATCCAGGCCGGCGTCGTGCCGATGACCTGGCAGCAGACGCTGCTCGAGTGGCAGCGCGACTGGGCGCGGAAGGAGACCTACGACGCGGTGATCGCGATCGTGCAGGAGCACAGCGGCGCCTACGGCATGGGCGTCGATTACGCCTACACGATGGTGCACGGCGCCGCGGCGCGTAAGGCGTGAGGCGTCGTGCGGGCGCTCCGGCGCTCGCACCTGATCCCATGGATCCGCAGCAAGAGATGACGCGCCGCGAGCTCCTCGTCGCCGGGGCGACGAGCGCCGCGGCGTTGGGATGGGGAGCCTGCACCATGCATCGCACGGGACACTCCGGCAGTGATCAGCCTCCCGAGCTCCTCCTGCACGGCGGGCGCATCACGACGCTCGACGCGCAGGACCGCGAGGTCACCGCCGTCGCGATCCGCGGCGGGCGCTTCGTCGCCGCGGGCTCGGACGCCGAGATCCTGCCGCTCGCGGAGCGCGCGACGCGCCGCATCGATCTCCGCGGGCAACGGGTGATCCCGGGGCTCAACGACTCGCACCTCCACGTGATCCGCGGCGGGCTCCACTACAACCTGGAGCTGCGCTGGGAAGGGATCCCCTCGCTCGCCGAGGCGCTCGCGCGCTTGCGCACGCAGGCCGCGAACACGCCTCCGCCGCAGTGGGTGCGCGTCGTCGGCGGGTGGAGCGAGTTCCAGTTCCGCGAGCGGCGCCTGCCGACGCTCGCGGAGCTGAACGAGGCGGCGCCCGATACCCCGGTGTTCGTGCTGCACCTCTACGCCGGCGCGTTGCTGAACCGCGCCGCGCTGCGCGCGCTGGGCTACGAGCGCGATCTCCCGGTCTATCCCGGCAGCTTCGTCGA
This sequence comes from Planctomycetota bacterium, assembly GCA_016793245.1. GTDB lineage: Bacteria > Planctomycetota > UBA1135 > UBA1135 > JADKAF01 > JADKAF01. The sequence continues at coordinate 2,684 of JAEUHW010000428.1, read as the reverse complement.
GCGCGACGGCGCCGGTCGCCCGACGGGGCTCCTGCTCGCGAAGCCGAGTGCCATGATCCTCTACAAGACGCTCGCCCTCGCGCCGCGCCTGGAAGCCGAGGATCGCGCCATCTCCACGCGCCACTTCGTGCGCGAGCTGAACCGCCTCGGGGTCACGAGCGCGATCGACGCCGGCGGCGGTGGCCAGAGCTACCCCGACGACTACGAGGTCGTCACCGCGCTCGCCCGCGCGGGCGAGCTCGATCTCCGCATCGGCTTCCATCTCTTCGCGCAGAACGGCGGCAGCGAGCTCGCGGACTACACGCGCTGGATCGCGAGCACGCGCGCGGGCAGCGGTGATTCCCTGCTGCGCCTCGTCGGCGCGGGCGAGAACCTGACCTGGTCCGCGGCCGACTTCGAGAACTTCCTGGAGCCGCGCCCCGAGCTCGCGCCCACGATGGAAGGTCAGCTCGAGCCCATCGTGCGCGCGCTCGCCGCGGCGCGCTGGCCGTTCCGCATCCACGCGACCTACGAGGAGTCGATCGCGCGCTTCCTCGACGTCTTCGAGCGGGTGGATCGCGTGCATCCGCTGCGCGAGCTGCGCTGGTTCCTCGATCATGCGGAGACCATCTCGGAGCGGAGCCTCGCGCGCGTGAAGGCGCTCGGCGGCGGCATCGCGATCCAGCATCGCATGGCGTTCCAGGGCGAAGCCTTCGTCGCGCGCTACGGAGCCGCGGCCGCGCGGCGCTCGCCCCCGGTGCGCCGCATGCTGGAGCTCGGCCTGCCGGTCGGCGCCGGCACGGATGCGACGCGCGTCGCGAGCTACGATCCGTGGGTCTGCCTGCATTGGCTCACCACGGGCAAGACCCTCGGTGGCCTCGCCCTCTACGGCGAAGAGAACCTGCTCGACCGCAAGGAAGCCCTGCGCCTCTGGACGCGCGGGAGTGCTTGGTTCTCCGGCGAGGAGCAGGCGAAGGGCGCGATCGCGGTGGGCCAGCACGCCGACCTCGCCGTGCTCTCCCGCGACTACTTCGCCGTGCCCGATGCCGAGATCCGCGCGATCCACTCCGAGCTCACGCTGGTGGGCGGGCGCATCGCGCATACGAGCGGCGCGTTCCAGAGCGTGGCGCCGCCGCCGTTGCCGGTGAGCCCGTCCTGGTCGCCGAGCGCTCGCTTCGATGCCGCCGCAGCGCGTACGCTGCTCGCCGCCGCCGAGCTGCCGGGGTCGGACAGCGGCTGCGATTGCACACCGATGTGAGCACGGCACCCAGCGCTTCCACCTCCGCGAACCAGGCCGGCGATCCGCGCGCGACGGCGAGCGGCTCGCGCGCTCCCGGCGCCGGCGGCGCATGGGCGCCGCTCCGCGAGCGCCTCTTCCGCTCGCTCTGGATCGCGAACCTGGCGTCGCAGGTCGGCACCTGGGTGCATGAGATCGGCGCGGCGTGGCTGATGGCCTCGCTCTCGCCATCGCCGCTCTGGATCGCGCTCGTGCAGGCGGCGGGGAGCTTCCCGCTCTTCTTGCTCGCGCTGCCCGCGGGGGCCCTCGCCGATCTCTTCGATCGCCGCGTGATGCTGCTGTGGGCGCAAGCGTGGATGCTGCTCGGTGCGGCCGTGCTCGCCGCAACCACCTTCGCCGGCGTCACCGGACCGCTGCTGCTCTTGCTGGGCACCTTCGCGCTCGGCCTCGGCACCGCGATCGCGGCACCCGCGTGGGCCTCGCTCACTCCGGAGCTCGTCTCGCGTGCGCGTCTCCCCGCGGCGATCGCGCTCCAGAGCCTCGCGGTGAACCTCGCGCGCTCCGTCGGCCCCGCCCTCGGCGGCTTCCTCGTCGCCGCGTGGAGCCCGGGTGCCGCGTTCGCGCTGAACGCGCTCTCGTTCCTCGGCGTGCTGTGGGTGCTCGCGCGCTGGAAGCGACCGCGGCCCGCGGAGACGATGCCGCGCGAGAGCTTCGGCGGCGCGCTGCGCGCGGGGCTGCGCTACGCGCTGCACGCGCCGCCGCTGCGCATCGTGCTCGTGCGCGCGGGCGCCTTCATCGTGCCCGCCTCGGCGCTGTGGGCGCTCCTGCCCTCGCTCGCGCGCTACGAGCTCGCGATCGACGCAGCGACCTACGGCGTCCTCCTCGGCGCCTTCGGCATCGGCGCCGTGCTCGGCGCGCTGCTGCTGCCGCGTTGGCGGAAGCGCTTCAGCGCGCATCGCTTGGTCCAGCTCGCGGGCCTCGTCTATGCCGCATCACTCGTCGGTCTCGCCGAGCTGCGCTCGTTCCTCCCGCTCGCGCTCGCGATGGGTGCGGCCGGGGGTGCCTGGCTCAGCACGCTCTCCACGCTGAACGTCGCCGCGCAGACCAGCGTGCACGACTGGGTGCGCGCTCGCGCGCTCTCGCTCTACGGCCTCGTCTTCTTCGGCGCGCTCGCGCTCGGCAGCTCGGGCTGGGGCGCGCTCGCGGAGCTCCTCGGTCTCGCTTGGAGCTTCCGCGTCGCGGCGTTCTTGGCACTCCTCGGCGTGGCGCTCAGCTTGCGCGCGAAGCTCGCCCCGGTCCCGCCGAGCACGCTCGCGCCCTCGCGTCACTGGCCGATGCCGACGCTCGACTTCGAGCCCCACGCGCACGACGGCCCCGTCGAGATCACGCTGGAGTACCGCGTGCCGCTCGATCGGCAGGAGACCTTCCTGGCACTGCTCGACGAGCGCCGCTCGCTGCGCCTCCGCGA
>JAEUHW010000417.1 GCA_016793245.1 Planctomycetota bacterium | reverse complement strand
CCTCGACCGCGCACGTGCGCTCTACGTCGAGAAGCTCGGGCTCCGCGAAGGCACGCGGGACGAAGTGCCTGAGCAGATGGTCCGCGTGCTGGTCGTGTACGCGGGGGAGACGCGGATCGAGTTGCTCGAGCCGACTTCGCCAGAGTCGCCGATCGCGAAGTTCCTCGCGAAGCGCGGGCCGGGCGTGCATCACATCGCCTACCACGTGGATGACGTGGGCGCGGGGCTCGCGACCCTGGGTGCTCGCGGGCTGCAGATGATCGACAGCGCGCCGCGGGATGGCGCGCATCACACCAGGGTCGGCTTCGTACATCCGAAGTCGACCGAAGGCGTTCTCACCGAGCTCGTGCAGGACCTGCACTAGGTGAAGGCGCCGATGTCGGGCGGAGAGGTTCCGTCGCCGGGCGAGGTCGTCGCGGGATCGCCGCTGACCCAGCGCTTTGCCGCCGACTTCGACGCGGCGTCGCGCATGCGCGGCGGCATGCTGCAGCGCTCCGGGCGCCTGCGCTTCCAGCCGCCGCGCGAGAGTCGCGTCGAGGTCGAGGTCGAGGGCGACCCGAACGCGCGGATCTCGCTGCGCTGCGAGGGCGGGCAGCCGCGCGAGGTGCGCTGCACCTGCGCGGAGTTCGCAGCGAAGCAGCGTTGCCCGCACGCGTGGGCGGCGCTGCTCGAGCTCGAACGCCGGCCGGCGCTCTTGGAGCCGGCGGCGCCGGCGATCGGCAACGATCCGCGCACGAACCTCTGGCGCGCGCGCCTGGAGGAGCTCGGCTCGCGCGTGATCGGGTCCGAGGAGTCGGCGTGGGAACGCATCGCCGAGCACACGACGCAGATCGTGTTCGTGCTGCACACGGCGCGGCGCGAGGCGTGCGCGCGTTGGCCGCTGCACGTGTTCAAGCGCGAGCGCACGAAGCGCGGCTCGTGGGGGACACCGAAGCCGGTGCGCCTCGACGCGCCGACGGCCGCGGCCCTCGGTGGGAACCTCGGGCGCCTGGTGAGCGTGCTCGCCGAGGAGGCGGAACGCTCGGCGCTCGACGACGAAGTGATCGCGGGGGCGCCGTGCGCTCTCGATGCGCGCGCCGCGATCGCGCTCTTGCCCGATCTCTGTCGCGCCGGGCAGCTCGTCTGGACGAGCGGCGAACCCGCCGACGCCGAGGCGTGGTCCGCGCCGATCGAATGGGATGATGGGCCGCCGTGGGAGTTCGGCTTCTCGCTGCTGCGCGAGGAGCGCGCGGGCGAGTGCGTGCTCGACGGGTTCTTGGAGCTCGACGGCGAGCGCATCGCGATCGGCGCGCCGCGGCTCGTGCACGAAGGCGGGCTCTTCCTCACCGAGGGCGAGCTCGGGCGTTGCGCGCCGCGCGGCTGCCAAGGAGCCTTCCAAGCGCTGCGGAAGGGCGGCGCGATCCGCGCACCCCTCGAGCAGGAGACCGCGTTGCTCGCGGGCGTCCTTCAGCTCAAGGGCTCGCCGCTGCTCGATCTGCCGGGACTGCAGCGCGTGCGCGGCGTCGCTCCGCAGCCGGGGCTCTGGATCGCGGCGCCGAAGGATCCGGATCGCACGGCCGCTGCGAGCGTCGATCTCGAGGCGCGCATCTCGTTCGCGTACGGGCAAGCGGAGGTGCGCGCGTTCGAGCCGCGCGCGTGGGCGCCGAGCCCGCGCGAGCGGGCGCTCTACGAGCGCGATCTCGAGGCCGAAAAGCAACGCTTCTCCGAAGTGCTCGGCAAGGGTGTGCGCACGGCGAAGCCGGGCGAGGACGGCGATCTCCGCGTCGTCGAGGAGGGCCTCTTCGAGCGCGCTCTGGCACTCCGCGCGAAGGGCTGGCGCGTCGAGATCGAAGGGCGCGTGCTGCGCGCCGAAGGCGAGTGGAAGCTCGGCGTGCGCTCGGGTATCGACTGGTTCGATCTCGAGGGCGGGCTCTCCTACGACGGGCATGTGCTCGAGCTACCGCGCGTGCTCGAGCTGCTGCGGAGCGGGGCGCGCAGCGTCGAGCTGCCCGATGGCTCGATCGCGTGTCTGCCCGAAGACGGCGAGCGCTGGCGCTGGCTCCGCGAGCTCGGCGCGAAGGCCGAGCAGGGCACGAAGCTGCGCTTCAAGGAATCGCAGGGCTGGTTGCTCGACGCGTTTCTCGCCGAGCTGCCCGACGTCGATCTCGACGCGCGCTTCGCCGCGTTGCGCCGGCGTCTCCGCGCGTATCGCGCGGTCGAGCCGAAGCGCGAGCCGCTCTCCTTCCAAGGGCAGCTCCGCAGCTACCAGCGCGAAGCGCTCGGCTGGTTCGCGTATCTCCGGCAGATGGGCTTCGGCGGTTGCCTCGCCGACGACATGGGCCTCGGCAAGACGGTGCAGGTGCTGGCCCTCCTCGAGGAGCGGCGCCTCGCGTGCGAAGGACCGCGACCGAGCCTGGTCGTGGCGCCGCGCTCGCTCGTCGCGCAGTGGGCCACCGAGGCCAAGCGCTTCGCTCCCGATCTGGTCGTCCTCGCGCACACGGGTGCCAAGCGCGCCGATCGCGCGGTCGATCTCCAGGAAGCCGACCTCGTGCTCACGACCTACGGCACGCTGAAGCGCGACATCGAAGTGCTCGCGCAGGCCGAGTTCGACTATGTGATCCTCGACGAAGCGCAGGCGATCAAGAACCACCTCTCGGGCGCCGCGAAGGCCGTGCGGCTCCTGCGCGCGCGGCATCGCCTGGCGCTCTCGGGGACGCCGATCGAGAACCACATGGGCGAGCTCTTCTCGCTCTTCGAGTTCTTGAACCGCGGCATGTTCTCGCGGGTGATGCGGCTCCACGAAGGCGGCGCGCAGGCGAACGCGAGCGCGGAGACCGTGGGCGATGAGGAGCCGAGCGCCGAGCGCGGACCGGAGTTCGACGAGGCGCTGCGGGAGCGGCTCTCGGTCGCCGTGCGCCCCTTCCTGCTGCGCCGCACGAAGAAGCAGGTGCTCGGCGAGCTGCCGCCGAAGTGCGAGCAGATCCTGCGCTGCCCGATGACCGCGGAGCAGGAGCAGCACTATCGCGAAGCGCGCGACGCCTACCGTGTGAGCCTCCTCGGCCAGAAGGTCGCCGATGGCGCGCCGAACAAGATCCACGTGCTCGAGGCGCTGCTGCGCCTCCGCCAGCTCGCTTGCCACCCCGGGCTCGTGCATCGCGAGCTGAAGGACGCGGGCTCCTCCAAGCTCGAGCTCTTGCTCGAGCGCCTGGAGGAAGCGGTGGCCCGCGGCCACAAGTGCCTCGTCTTCTCCCAGTTCACGCGCTTCCTAGCCCTCGTGCGCCGCGAGCTCGAGACGCGCGGCATCGGACATGTCGTGCTCGATGGCACCACGCGCGATCGCGCCGCCGTGGTGAAGCGCTTTCAGGAGGACGAGCAGACCCCGGTCTTCCTGCTCTCGCTGCTCGCCGGCGGCACCGGCCTCAACCTCACCGCCGCCGACTACGTCTTCCTCCTCGATCCCTGGTGGAACCCGGCCGTCGAAGCGCAGGCCGTCGACCGCGCGCACCGCATGGGCCAGCAGCGCCCCGTGCACGTCTATCGCTTGGTGAGCGAAGGCACGGTGGAGGAGAAGGTGCTCGAGCTGCAGGCGGAGAAGCGCTCGCTCGCGGAGGCGATCCTGTCGGGGGCGCCTTCGATGCTGAAGGATCTCACGCGCGAGGATCTGGCCGAGCTCTTGGGCTGAACCGGGCGGGGCGACCCGCGTTCGGAGATGACCTGCTCTTCCCACCGCGCTCGCTGGCGTGGCGGGAGCGTTCCGCTGGAGGCTGCGGAGCGTACCTCTTGACCCCCCTGAGAGTCCGGGGCTAGGGTCGCGTCCTCTGGATCCGACGGGAGAACCGGTCATGCCAACCGCACTTATCGAAGCCGAGGGCTATCCGCGCTGGAGCTGCGACATGAGTGCATTCCTGTGCCGACGCTCGACGGCGCCCTGCGGGTGTCTCAGAGGCTGGATCGAGAGAGAACGCGTATCTCGCGGGATTGTCAGTCTCGCGCTCGTGCTGTTCGGCTTGGTTGCTCTAGCGTGCACGATTCCCTTCGTCTCTGTTCGAGTTGAATCATGTCACGCCGCTTGACGATCCATCTCGGAGGCGGGGTCTTGGTGATCTTGGGTCTGTGGATCGGCTTTGCGCGAGAGTCCAGACGTCTTGCTCCGGTCTTGCCAGCGCCGGACCTTGCACTCGTAGATCGCGAGGCCGCGGTGGTGAAGATGGGTTCCGCGACGGCGGAAGCCGTGCGTTCCTCGTCGCCAACGATCCTCCTGAACGGACCTCCAGAGCTGCGCGTCCGCCTTGTTGATCGAGGCGGAAGTCCGATCGAAGGTGGGGAGATCATGGTGGCGGATCGCTATGAGAACCTCGGTTCGACCTCCTCGCCTTCGGGCGTCAGCGATCGCGATGGCGTCGCGGTCTTCGCTCTGATTGGAGAGCCTCGCAGCTTCTGGTGCACGGCGCATGCCCCAGGCTACGCAGCCCGCGTTGTTCCGCCGCGGCCCCGTGCTCCCGCAGCCATCGGAGGATCCACGGATAGTGGCATTCCGGAGATCACACCAGAGCAGCTCACGGTCACCCTGGATCTCCGTTCCACGCTCGATCTGACCGTCGTTACGATCGAGGGCGATCCGGTATGCGATGCTGATGTGCGCGCCATGGCATCGACCCATGATCCAAGCCTGGCCGTGAGCCGTGCGCTTTTCGGATCGATCTGGTTCGAAGGTCGCACGGATCGCCATGGATTCGTGCAGATTCCTCACGCGGCGGATGAGGTGCTTTCTCTCGAGGTTCGGAAGCTCGGCTTCATGACCCATGAAGAGCTTCTCGAGAAGAGGTCCGAACCTGCGGCACAGGAGAGGATCCTAGAGCTGAAGCGCATCGTGGTCGGTGGGTTTGAGAAGCCCCGAGCGCAGACGGGCCTGGATCACGGGATCAGCTTCATGTATCCGACCAACCAGGCGTTGGCGGGCCAAGGCCTCGCCGAGGGCTGGTATCCGATGGGGCCGGACAAGAGCGCTTGCTTCGAATTCTTGCGTAAGCGGGAGGGCTTCGACCGGGCTCAACTGGTGATGTTCGTCGAGAACGAATCGTCTCCCTCAGGAGAGCGACGCATCGAGCTCGCGGTCTCTGACCCATGGGATCCGAACGGTCCTTCGAGAACGCGGGTCGTGTTCCCTCTACGTCTTCTCGAGGACCTTCGCGCAGAGGACTTGGCGCGAATGGATCGCAAGCCGTGGTCTGGCCCCTGGGGAGAGCTAGCGGTTCGACTGGAAAGCGCCGACGGGAAAGCTCTGCAGTCCCTTCATCCGTCGCTGTCCTGGCGAATTCGATCGCTCGACAAGGCCTATCAGGGGCCGTTCGGCCCTGCCAGCGCCGAACTCGCAGAGGCATCGAACAAGGGGGTGTCAGGTGATCCCCGTGCTCTACGACTGATCGCAGGGCGCTATCGCATCGAGCCTGGATACTCGCGCGCCTTCGGAGAAGGGATCTTCGCTCCACAAGAAGTGGAGGTGCGATCCGAGCAGAAGTCCGAAGTCGTCATCTCCATCGACGAGCGGGTTGCGTGTTTGCTCCGGCCGAGGGTGGTTGACGAGCATGGAGCGCCCGTAGCTCGAGCCATGGTACACATCACCGGTGGCCCGATCGGCAAGGTCGAGCAGAGCATCTTCTCGGTTGGTGTCCATCTGGGTGACGTGAACGAACGTTGCCCAATCGTGCTGAGCCGTGTCACGCCTCAGGGTTGGTACATTCGCGCCGTGGCTCCCGGTTACAAGGGCGAGAGGGTGTTGATCCTGGGCGAGAAGGGGGCGCCCGTGCCATCGTCCGGAGTTCTCGTCCTTACCGTTCAGCGAACCCCGGATGGAGAATAGAGGCGTGAGGCGATTGCTTTCGTTCCTGGCGGGCTTGGTGGTTCTCCTGCTCGTCCACGAGTTGGGGGGCATTCGCCGCTCGGACCCTGTGCTTCGAGTCAGGTAGCTACCTTCGCGCTCGAGCCTCGCTTTGGTGCGCATCGACTTCCTCGAAGCCAGCGGTTCACATCACGTGCTTCGAGAAACAGTGCACGGAGACCGTCTGCGTGCCGCGTGCCTTCACGTGGCTGGCTGACGGCTACGTGATCTGCTGGTGTGATTCCACGCCGGATCCGGATTCACAGGGAGCGTGTCCTTGCGGTGCGGTCGTTCTCGTCGGGCCGCCGCATTCGAGTTTCTGCAATTCGCTCGCCGCCTGCACTCCTGCGGCGTGGACATGCCAGGATCATCACTCCCACTCGAACGGAACGGAGTGCCTCTGCCAGTAGCCCCTGGTTGGATCCCCCCGAGCGCTGTTGGCTAAGAGGGTTCGATGAGCAGGTTCTGCACCTCGGATCCTCTGCTTGCATCCTTGGCAAGAGCTCACGCGGGGGCTGGGCGACTATCGACGCACGGCTCGTTGGTCTCTACAAGCTCCGATGTCGCTGAGCCGCAGATCTCGATCGGGTGCCCTGCAGGTCCGCTACGCCTGCGCTGGTTCGCCTGCCTTCCGGGGCTCTTGCATCGCGAGCTGCGCGACGCGGGCTCTTCGAAGCTAGAGCACTTGCTGAAGCACTTGGAGGAAGCCGTCTCTCGCGGCCACAAGTACACCTGTTCTCGCAGTTCACGCGCTTCCTGGCGCGTGCGCCGCGAGTTCGAGACTCGCGCTGCAGGCGGAGAATCGCTCGCTCGCGGAGGCGATCCTGTCGGGGGCGCCTTCGATGCTGAAGGATCTCACGCGCGAGGATTTGGCCGAGCTCTTGGGCTGAACCGGGCGGGGCGACCCGCGTTCGGAGATGACCTGCTCTTCCCACCGCGCTCGCTGGCGTGGCGGGAGCGTTCCGTTGGCGGCTGCGGAGCGCCTCCCTTGACCCCCTGAGGGGTCAGGGCTAAGGTCGCGGTTCTCTGGATCCGACGGGAGAACTGGTCATGCCCAACACGCTGATCGACGCCGAGGACTACCCGCGCTGGGTTCGCGATACGAGTGCCTATCTCCGCCGACGCTCGCGTGCGCCCGCATGGGTGCTGGAAGAGTGCGCCGAGATCGCGGCGGGTGAGCTGGTGATCGTGGAGCTGAGCCGGGAGGGAGGGAGGGAGGGAGGGAGGGAGGGAGGAGATCCGCCATCGGCAGGCGTGGCTGCGACGCGTGGCGATGCGTTGTCTGAGTCGCTACCTGCGGTCGCGACCGAAGATCGACGCGAGCCTGACCGTCGAGGAGGTCTCGACCGAAGAGGTCGCTCCCCAGTCCAGCCTCGAAGAGCTTCGCACGGCGATGTTGGAGCTGCTGGACGAGCACAAGAGGGAGTTGACCGCGCGGGACATCGAGGTCGCTCACGGTCTCTTGGAGGGCGAAGGCGTTCGCGCGATCGCTCGGCGCCGCGATCTCGATCCCAAGCAGGTGCGGAGGTGTGTCGAGACGTTGCAGCGGGTTCTGGGGTTCGAACGGGGATGTCTTTCCTCGCCTCGAGACCGTTCTGACTCCGCCAAAGTGGCGGTGATATGAGGGCTGGCTAGACCTCGATCAATTACTCGAGGCGGTGCGGTGGCCTCTCATGCTTGGTGCGGGCCGAATCCAGCGTTTGATGCGACGATCGGCACGTCTCCCGGTGGTCGAACCCGTGCGAGAACGAGATCGTCACGCCCACGATGTCCTCACCTCGCCACTCGAAGAATGGAAGGGACCTCTCGAAAGTACACTCCGCGGCGAGAGGCATCTCGGTCTTCGCGGAGGTCGAGAGCGCTTCCATTCTTGTGGACTTGGAGTCGGTCTGAGTCCCTCTTCACCTCTCGATAGCCGAGGAATCCTCCATGGCCAGGAAATTCATCTCCTTCCTACTGCTGCTCGTGTTAACTTCGGCTGGCCTATCCGCGCAACACATCCAGGGGCTCGCCAGTTTCGCCTCTACGCCCAACGGACCGCAGGCGATTACTTTTACGCTGAACAACGCCGACTCTGTCGACTCCGGAACCGGTACCATCGACAAGGTCAACGGGAACATCGTGAATCTTTCGATCTCCTGGTCGCGTGACGTCGATGGCGTTGTTACGATCTACTACCAAGATGTCGAGCAACTCTGGCTCGCGAACTGCACGCAGGGCATCCCTCAGAACCACGGGGGAACAGCCATCCTGAACGACACCGGGCCATCGAATGGAAGCTGGAGCCGAAGCAACTGATCAGGTTCCGGAGTACTCTTGTGGAGCAACCCGATCTGGATTCGGCTCCGCAGCCTGCAGCTTGGCCATCGCCAAGAACAGACACTGAATCGTTGTCATGAGAAACCAAGTTGCGGTCTATGCAGGAGGAGCAGCCTTGCTGCTCTTTCTGCTGCTTTTCAGCCTCTGGGCTTCGACCGGGGCTCCCTCATTCTTCGAGCAGAGTCCGCCCTTGATCTCCGAGGCATCGAGTGCAAGCGGGAATTCATCGCAAGCTCCGCCGGCCCTCGTTCCGGATGGGGGTATCGCCGATCGGCGCGATTCGAGGAGGCAATCCGTAAGTGGGGGCATCGCTTGGGAAGATGGCATGCCCGCTGTGGGGGTCGAGATCAGGCTCGGCGGCAAGGATTCTATGCTGCTCGCTACTTCCGACGAATTCGGAGGCTTCGCGATAGATGAAGACTTGCTCGGGGATTGGGATGGCCGAAGCCTCTCAGCCATGTTTCGAGCCCCTTGCTGGCAGAGGGATCGCGAAATCCCGCTGACGATCTCGGGCCATGCTCTAGGTCCTGATGCAGAAGCTTCCTTACGGCGCAGTCAGTGGGACCCCGTGGTGCTGCCCTTGGAGCTGGATCTCAAGGTTGATCTTCGTTGCGAAGCTGAGGTTTGGAAGAAGCTCGAAGGCTGTGGATACCGCCGCGCCGAAGCGCGGATCATGACTGGTGGAGGATCTGCTCTCGCGCGGGCGATGAGCAAACCTCTGGTCGAGTTCGCGCTCCACTCGGTTGGAGGCGGATTCGAGGGAACGTCTACGGTTCCGCTCATCCCGGAGCTGGAATTGGTGGCTTTCCTACGCGGAGAGTTCATCGGCTCCTCGATCCAATCGATGCTGAGAGTTCCGGTCGCGACCTCGCGTAGCGCGCTTGTCGTGGCGAAGAGCTCCATCGAAGCGCGAATGCTGATCGCTGGAAGCGTCGTTGATCAGAAAGGATCGCCGCTCTCCGAGGTTTCTCTCGAGATCGTCGAGGCTGGTCTTGATGGGAGCCCGCCTCGCAAGGACGCGGTCGCGCTCGACCCTCGCGGTCGATTCGCTTACTTTGGCGGCGGCGCCTCATCCGCATCCGTGCTGCACCACTCCGGAGAGGGCACGCGTGCGATCCTGGAGAACGTACCGTTCGGTACTCTCGATCTGCGCATCGAAATCGACTTGTCGACTCATCGAGAATTTCGCTTGCAGCGAAAGGGTGCGCCCATCTGCGAGTATCGGCTCGGCGCTCCACCGACGATCTTTCACGAGTCCGCGAGCGCGGCACTACCGTGGCATGAAGGCGGATCGAGCTGGTGGCCGAGATCTCGCGGCAAGGATCTCGGTCCTATTCTGCTGGTCTGGAACGAAGGGGGAGTTCGTTACATAGAAGCCATAAGCCTGCCACCGGCAGGAGCCGACGGCGTTCACGCATTGGACGCGGAAGAGGTCACGAGCATCCCGACGGGAATGATCCGAGTCTCGTGCGGCGAGCTGTTCCGGGACCAGAATGCCGTGGTCACCGCGCGACGCGTGGAGCCGGCTGCCCCACCCTACAGCGGTTACGACATCCAGGTGCAACGCGCGCGAGGTCCAAGCGGCGTAGTCGAGATCCCTGGGCTGCCTCCCGGCTGGTACGAAGTCGAGGTGGGAGTTCCCGTTCTGCGCGGGCCCGGTAGCTTGAAGCAGCGCTGTGAGCTGAAGGGAGGTACGGTAGAGCTCTCGTTCTAGCGAGACCAGGCGGGGCGATGCGGAACGATCTCTCGCGCGAGGGTCTGACGGAGCTGCTCGATTGAACCGCCTCTGGTGTCACACCAGCGTGCGCTGCAACTTCGCCACCCCGATATGCGCCTCCGCCCCGAGCTCGCGCGCGAGCTCCTGCGCCTCGATGCGCCCGGCGAGCAGCTTCCGATAGCCCTCGACCACGCGGCGCGTGGCGCGCGCGTCCTCGAGACTCGCGCTACAGGCGGAGAAGCGCTCGCTCGCGGAGGCGATCCTGTCGGGGGCGCCTTCGATGCTGAAGGATCTCACGCGCGAGGATCTGGCCGAGCTCTTGGGCTGAACCGGGCGGCGTCCTTCGCGTTCGGGGTCGAGATGCACCTCCCGCAGCTCTCGCTTGCGTGGCGGGGGCGTTCCGCTGGCGGCTGCGGAGAGCCCCCCGTGACCGCTGGAGGCGCTACGGCACATCCTTCGAGTCGAGGCTAGATCAGGGACTTCGCAGCTCATGACCAGATCAAGCGATTCCTCTTCGAGGGGAATGCACCGTACCGTCCTGGCCGTGTTGATCGTCCTGGGAGCGGTGTCGTGTGTCTTCTTCTTCTGGGAACAGAGCCGGCCGCCGCAGCGAGAGTTCTCCGAGGGTGAAGATGCGCCGTCTAGTGGGGCACATCCGATTCGTGGACCGATCACGAACGAAGCTCCGGCGCAGACGCTGGTGCTTCGCTCTGCCAACGAAGGCTCAGTCGTCGATCGCCGGGTCGCGTTCTCGGCTCGCGACAAGATCACCGGCGCGCCGATTCCCGGCGCCTTGGTTCGCTTGTTCCGCAAGAACGCTCGCGTCGTCGCAGCATGCGATGTGATCGACCTCGGCTCGACGGGCCTCGATGGCGTCCTCTTGTGCGACGCAACCGGAGATGCATTCGAAGGCGTCTCCCTGATCTGGATGGGCGCTTCCGGGTACGTTTCCGTGAGCGAGACTTGGAACGCTGAGCTGCGCCAGTACTCGGCCTTCCTCGAGCGTGGTGCGACGCTCTGGGCCAAGTTCCGCGATCCTCAGGGGCAACCCGTATCGAATGCGACCATCGCGGTGTCGCGCTGCTCGTTGCCGAGCGTCGCTCTCGTCTCTTGGGCAGATCGAAGGTCCGGGCCAAGCTCTAGGAGTGCAGTCTTCACCGCACGGAGCTCTGAGGAAGGGACGGCGCGGATCGAGCATCTACCCATCGCTTCGGTTGCCTTCCACGTGAGAGGCGAGGGCTTTGTGCCGCACGTCGACAAGGGACTCGAGTCCATCGAGCTGAAGGCCGGCGAGAATCTCGTCGAGATCGAGTTGCTGCCGATCCTCGCAGGCGCCTTCCGAGTAGAGGGGGATACCATCGTGACGGGGCGTCGCCGATCACGCGGCCGGGCTCACCTGAGCGGCTTGCGCACGCGCGAGGCCGTTCGAGAGCTGGAGCATTCTCTCCGTGAGAGGTTCCCAGGCTGCTGGATCATCATCGATGCGGCGGCGCCGAGTGGTGAAGTCCCCGCATCTTCAAGCGAAGTAGAGTTGCACCTCGAGCTGGAGAAGGCCGGAGAGGCCAAAGGAAAGGGTAGGCTTGTGCCGCTCTCCGAACTCCGCGAGCCACTAGCCTTGTCCATCGAGCCGACCGGAAAGCGGCATCGCTACGGCACACTCGTCGTCGACTTGCGTGACGCCTCTTCGATGGAGTCGATTCCATGTGCCTTCCGCCTCGATGCCGTGGGCGGAGGTGTCGCATACACCGATCTCGAGTCTGGTGTTGCGCGCATCGTGCGCGTCGGGCGCTATCGCCTGACTCCATTGTCGCCCGTGTTGAGTCGCTTGATCTCGACGACCGAGGTTGAGGTCGAGGCGCAATCCCCAACTCGTGTGGCTCTTCGTACGAGCTCGCCCTTGCGCGAGCTTCGACTGCGAGTCGAGGACGAGTGGGGCTCCATGATTGGCCCGTTCCAATTGAGCCTGAACGCGCATGGCGGAGCGATGGATGCGACCCTGCAGGTAGCGGAATCTGATGCGAGAGAGCTTCGCTCGTATTGGATCCCGGTCGCGCGCGTGGACCTCTCCGTCGAGGCCAGAGGATTCGAGCCGCAGGAGGTTACGATTCGAGAGGGCGAGGACTTGAGCGTGCCGTACTTGGTTCGCCTGAAGGTTGACGGCTGAACTGCCATTCCCGTTGCTGCAGAGCGAGCTCGCGAGAGATCAGCGCGGTCTTACACCAACGTGCGCTGCAACTTCGCCACCCCGATGTGCGCCTCCGCCCCGAGCTCACGCGCGAGCTCCTGCGCCTCGATGCGCCCGGCGAGCAACTTCCGATAGCCCTCGATCACGCGGCGCGTCGCGCGCGCATCCTCGCGCACGAGCTCGACGCGGAAGCGGCGGACGCCGGCGGAGAGCAGGCGCGGCACGAGCACCGCGCTCGTCTGCGGCTTGTGATGGAAGACGGTGTTCCGGCAGCCGGCATCGACGATCACCGGATGCTCCTGGCCGAGGTGGTCGCGCAGCGAGAGCTGATGCTTCTCGCAGGGGCGACCGCAGGTCTTGTAGTCGCGGCCCTCGCTGAGCAGGTGCGCGTAGACGCAGTGCTCGGTGTGGAAGGTGGCGAGGCGCGCTTGCATGGTGGCGGTGAGGCGCGAGGGATCGACCGCGCCGAGGAGGGCATCGAGCTGCGCCGCGTCGAGGTCGTGCGACGGCGTGATCGTCTCCAGCGAGCGCGCGAGGAGGAGGGCCGCGGTGAGGGAGTTCGTGGCGTTCAGCGAGAAGTCGCCGTGGAGCAGCGGGCGCTCGCTCGCGGGCAGCGCGGCGAAGAGCTCGAGGGCGCCCAAGTGGCGGACGAGCAGGCCGTCGGGCTGGAGCTCGAGGAGGCGCGTGTCGAACGCGCGTTCGCCGGGCTTCGTCACGCGGAGGGTCGCGAGCACGGCGCGGCGACCCGCTTCCGCGACGCGCTCGCGCGCTTGGCGGAGGCCGACGAGCTCCATCCAGTCGAGCTCGACTTCGGGGAGTTCGGTCTCGAGGACGGCCTCCAGCTGCTCCGCGGTGCGCACGAGGAGCACCAGCTCGGGCGTGCTCGACGCGGGAACGCGGCGCGGGGCCGCGGCGAGCTCGTCGCGCAGAGCGGCGGCGACGCGGGGGAGCGCCGGTGCCACTTCGATCGCGCGCTCGGGACCGCGTTCGAGCGCAAACTCGAGCTGCTCGACCAGCGTGCGGCGCAGCGCCTTCAGCGCCGGCGGCGGGAGGAAGAGGCCGTCGCGCAGCGCGCTCGCGTCGAGCTTCTCCAGGCGGAACGCGGTGCCGCCGAACGCGGCGAGCTTCTCTTCGAGGAGTGCGCGATCCAAGCCGCGCGATTGCGCTTGGGCGAGCGGCGTCTCGCTCTCGGCGTGCGCGCGCAACGCGCCGAAGGGCGCACTCGCGCGCGCATCGACGACGAGGTGCGAGCCGAGCTCGCCGCGCACGCGGAGCTCCAGCGGCAAGCGCTGCAGTAAGTCCTGCGCGGTGGCGCAGCGTTGCTCGAGCGTGGGATCGCTGGTGAGCCACACGCGTTGACCGGGAGCGACGCGCGAGAGATCGGGGCCGATGCGGCCGAAGCCGAGGACCCAGCCGAACGCGGTCTTCCGCACGCGGTAGAGCGGCCCGCCGGGTTCTTCCGCTTCGGGCCGGCCGAGGTCGAAGCCGATGCCCATGCCGGGGGCGGGCTCCACCGGTGCGCTCGCGACGGTGTGATCGTCCGGAGGTGCGGCGCGCTCGACGCTGACCTCGTCGCCTTGGATGCCGCGCACGATCCCGAGCAGATGTCCGCGATGCTTCGGGAAGCGCCCGTCGACCAAGTGCTGATGATCGCTACCGGATAGGAAGCCCGGCGAGAAGCCGCGCGTGTAGGCGCTGCCCATGTCGCGGAGATCGAGGGCGAGCTGCGTCTCGGCTTGGCGGCGATCTTCGTTCCGCGCGAGCGCATCGAGCCAGCGGCGATAGCCGCGCGTCGCGGTCGCGACGTAGAGCGCGCTCTTCTGGCGCCCTTCGATCTTCAAGCCTTCGACGCCGAGCTCGAGCAGGCCGGGCAGATGCCTAGCACCCGCGAGATCGCGCGGCGAGAGGAGATAGCGCGTCTCGCCGTGGTCCTGCTTCTCGCCGTCGAGGATCAGCTCGTATGGCATGCGGCACGATTGCGCGCATTGGCCGCGGTTCGCGGAACGACCGCCCCAGGCTTCGCTGGTCAGGCACTGCCCGCTCCACGAGACGCAGAGCGCGCCGTGCACGAAGACCTCGACCTCGAGCTCGGACTCCTCGCGGTATTGGCGGATCTCGTCCAGCGAGAGCTCGCGCGGAACGACCACGCGCGTCACGCCGAGGCGGCGAGCGAAGCGCTCGGCGTCGGCGTTGCAGATGGTCATCTGCGTCGAGGCGTGGAGCTCGAGCGAAGGGCAGAGCGCGCGTGCGATCAGTGCCACCGCGGGGTCCTGCACGATTAGCGCGTCGACGCCGGCGGCGGCGACGCCGCGGAGGATCTCCTCCAAGCGCGCGAGCTCGGGCTCGAAGACCAAGGTGTTGAGCGTGAGGTAGACCTTGGCGCCCGCGCGATGTACTTCGGCGCAGGTCTGCGGCAGCTCGGCGAGGGGGAAGTTCGTCGCGCGTGCGCGGGCGTTGAAGCCTTCGTCGAGGCCGAAGTAGACGGCGTCGGCGCCGGAGGCGAGGGCGGCGCGGAGGGCTTCGCGGTCGCCGGCGGGGGCGAGGAGCTCGGCGCGAGCGGCGGTGGAGCGAGGGGCGGGCGCGGTCATGGGGGCGGAGATCCTCCTCGTTCCGGCGCGACCTGGCCAGAGGGCGCGGGAGGGCGCAAGATCTCGCGCGCACTCCCAGCCGCGCTCGATGGTGCCCGAGAACTCCGATCCCTTGCCCCTCGCCGAAGACGACGCGGCGCGCCTGCGGGCGTGGCGCGCCGAGCTCGATGGCCTGAACCTGCGCCTCGTCGCGCTGGTGCAGGAGCGCGCGCGCCTGGTCGCGGAGGTGGCGCGCTTCAAGCGCGAGCGCGGGTTGCCGCCGTTCGACGCGCAACGCGAGGAGGAGATGCTCGACGGGCTGCTCGCGCAGGCGGGCCCGGGACTCCTGCCCGACGAGCTCGCGCGGCTGCTGCGCATCGCGATGCGCTTCTATCGGCGCGTCGCGCGCCGCGCGCGCGGCTGAGGCCGGCGCGCAGCGGAGCGCAGCTTATTCACGTTGGGCGCGTCCGATTTCAGCCCGCTCCCTGCGATCGCCGATCCCGGAACGGCAGGAACCCTCCGGGAGGGCTCACATGGACGCGTCGCCTCTTCGTGGGAACAGCTCGAAGCCCGTTTGGCTCGCCTTGGCCGCCTCCGCGGCAGTCGTGGGCCTGGCCATCACCGTCGCGATGCCCAGCGGGACGAACCCGCGCAGCGCGCGGCTGAGCGGCGCGGCCGCAGAGCTGCGCAGCAATGATTCACATTGGGTCACGGCTCAGGTGGCCGCGAGCGCTCCGGTGCCCGGAGTCGACGACCTCATGGCGGGGCCAGAGCCCGCGCCGTCGTCCGCCGCGGAGCAGGAGCAGCGCATCGCCCGCGAGCGCGCGGAGGGCGCTTCCTCGGCCGACCCCGCTTCCGCGGAGGGCGAAGAGGCGCTCGACGCAGAGTCTGAGGAAGGGTCGCCCGAGCGCCTGGCCGAAGCGCGCGCTGTGCTGCTCGAGAAGTTCGAGGAGCTGAAGAAGAACGATCCGCGCGCGGCGATGATGCTCTTGGAGAGCCTCTCGCGTTCGATCGAAGAGGATCCCGAGGTGGTCCTGATGCAGGCCGAGCGCGCGGCCATCGCCACGCTGAAGAACATCGCGAGCGCGCAGGCGCAGCTCCAGGCGAGCGGCGCGATCGACGTCGATGGCGACGGCGCCGGGGAGTACGGCACCTTCGCCGAGCTCTCGGGCGCCTGCACGCTGCGCGGCGCGACGAACACGCTGAATCCGCCCGTCCTCTCGGCAGCGTTCCGACGCGTGCAACGCGGCGCGGTCGAGCGCGCGGGGTACTTCTTCGCGATCTTCCTGCCCGATGCGACGGGCCAAGGCCTCGCCGAGAACTACGAAGGCGGCGCGCATCTCGCGCTCTTCCAGAACGTGGCCGCCGATCGCTGCGAAGTGGCCTGGTGCGCCTACGCCTGGCCGGTCTCCTCGCAAGTGCCGGGGCGCGTCTTCTTCGTGAACCAGCAGGGCGATGTGCTGGCGCGCGAGAACGGCACCGTCGGCGAGACGATCTACGCCGGGGCCGATGGTCCGGGTGCCGACGGCGCGTTCGACGCCTCGACGATGCCGGGCTCGATCACGGGCACGGTCGCGCACTCGACGCCTGCTCGCGACGGCGGGCGCTGGGTGGTCGTGAACTGAGCGCGCGCTCGCGGGACGGGGGGCGTGTGCGTCGCCTGCTCGTCCCGTAAGCTCTGCGCGCCATGAGCGACACGAAGATCCGCGAGAAGTTCCGCCGGGACTACCGGCCGCCCGCCTACCGCATCGATACCGTAGCACTCGAGTTCGAGCTCGATCCCGCGCGCACGATCGTGAGGGCGAAGCTCGCGTGCGCGCTCGCCGCCGCCGAGCCGGGGACGCCCTTCGTGCTCGACGGGGAGGAGCTGGAGCTGCTCTCGATCGCGCTCGATGGGCGTTCACTGCAAGAGGGCGAGTACGTCTACGATCGCGACGCGCGCCGGCTCACGCTGCCCGTGGTGCCGCACGCGTTCACGCTGGAGACCGTGGTCGCGATCGCGCCGGAGAAGAACACGCATCTCTCCGGTCTCTACACCTCGAGCGGGAACTTCTGCACGCAGTGCGAGGCCGAGGGGTTCCGGCGCATCACCTTCTTTCCCGATCGGCCCGATGTGATGGCGCGCTTCACGACGGCGCTCGTCGCCGATCCCAAGCGCTATCCCGTGCTGCTCTCGAACGGCAACCCGGTCGAGGAGCGCACGCTGCCGGATGGCCGCCGTCGCGTGGTCTGGGTCGATCCTGCCCCCAAGCCCTGCTATCTCTTCGCGCTGGTCGCCGGCGATCTCCGCTGCCACGCGGGGAGCTTCACCACGCGCTCCGGGCGCGTCGTGCGCACCGAGATCTGGGTCGAGGAGAAGAACCTCGACAAGTGCGCGCATTCACTCCATTCGCTGCACGCCGCGATGGCGTGGGACGAGCAGCGCTTCGGGTTGGAGTACGACCTCGACATCTACATGATCGTCGCGGTCGACGACTTCAACATGGGCGCCATGGAGAACAAGGGGCTCAACATCTTCAACTCGAAGTACGTGTTGGCGCGCCCCGACACCGCGACCGACGACGACTACGAGCACATCGAGGGCGTCGTCGCGCACGAGTACTTCCACAACTGGACCGGCAATCGCGTGACCTGTCGCGACTGGTTCCAGCTCACGCTGAAGGAAGGGCTGACCGTGTTCCGCGACCAGCTCTTCAGCGCCGATCAGGGCTCCGCGGCGGTGAAGCGGATCAGCGATGTGCGCGCGCTGCGCGCGGCGCAGTTCCCCGAGGACGCGGGGCCGATGGCGCATCCCATCCGACCCGAGTCCTACCTCGAGATGAACAACTTCTACACGGCCACCGTGTACGAGAAGGGCGCCGAGGTGATCCGCATGCTGCACACCTTGCTTGGCGAGCAGGGTTTCCGGCGCGGCATGGACCTCTACTTCCAGCGCCACGACGGCCACGCCGTGACCTGCGACGACTTCGTCGCGGCGCTGGCGAACGCCAACGGCCGCGACCTGGCGCAGTTCCGGCGTTGGTACTCCACCCCGACGACGCCGCGGCTCGAGCTGCGCGGCACCTACGATGCCGCGCGCCAGACCTATACGCTGCGCTGCGCGCAGTCGCTGCCGAAGCTGGAGAGCGCCGGTCAGAGCGTCGAGCCCCTGCATCTGCCGATCGCGGTGGGGTTGCTGCGGCGCGACGGGAGCGAGATCCCGCTGCGCTTGGACGGAGAGCCGGCGAGTGCCGCGGCGACGACGCGCGTGCTCGAGCTCACGGAGCGCGCGCAGGAGTTCCGCTTCGTCGGCGTGGATGTGCCGCCGGTGCCTTCGTTGCTGCGCAACTTCTCCGCGCCGGTGAAGCTGGAAGCCGAGCGCTCGCGCGAGGAGATCGCATTTCTCGCGGCGCGCGATCGCGATCCGTTCCAGCGCTGGGACGCGGGGCAGGAGCTCTCGCTCGCGGTGCTGAAGGACGCGGTGGCGAGAGCGCAGCGCGGAGAGTCGCTCGTCCTCGATCCGGCGTTGACCTTGGCGTTCCGCGCGACGCTCGCCGATCCCGCGCTCGATCCGGCGCTGAAGGCGCTGGCGCTCGCGCTGCCCTCGGAGAGCTTGATCGGTCAGGAGTACGCGACGATCGACGTCGATGCGATCCATCGCGCCCGAGCGTTCGTCGTGCGCGAGCTCGCGCGCGCGCTGCGCGCGGAGCTGCACGCGACCTACGAGGAGCTGCGCCCGCGCGGGCCCTATTCACCGGCACGTCCGGCGATCCAGCGCCGGCGTCTCGCGAACACGGCGCTGCGCTACCTCGCGGCGCTGGAGGAGCCGACGAGCACGGCCCTCGTCCACGCGCACTACGAGCGGGCCGACAACATGACCGACGCGCAAGCGGCGCTGGCGCTGCTCTGCGACTTGCCCTCGAGCGAACGCGAGGCGGCGCTCGCGGACTTCCACCGCAAGTGGCAGCGCGAGCCGCTGGTCCTCGACAAGTGGTTCACCGTGCAGGCGCTCTCGCAGGCGCCCGATGCCCTGGAGCGCGTGCGCTCGCTCCGCGCGCACCCCGACTTCCGCCTCGAGAACCCGAACCGCGCGCGCGCGCTGCTCGGCGCCTTCGGCATGAGCAATCCCGCCGCGTTCCACGACGCGGCCGGCGCGGGCTATCGCCTGCTCGCCGACGCCGTGCTCGAGCTCGACGCGAAGAATCCCCAGGTCGCCTCGCGTCTCGTCTCCGCGTTCAACGCGTGGAAGCGCTACGATGCGAGCCGCGCCGCCCTCCAGCAGGCCGAGCTCTCCCGCATCGCCGCGCACCCCGGCCTCTCGCGCGACGTCAGCGAGATCGTGGGCCGGGCCCTCCGCGCCTGATCCACCCGTTGCACAGTAAAGGTGCCAGGCACCTTTTCTGTGCAACGGATGTCCGGTCGCTTGGGTGGCTCCGCTCGGAGAGGCATCGGTTCCAGGAGCCAGACCATGAAGACGATGATCTCTGTCGCAGCGGCGGCGCTGCTCTGCGGCGCTTGCCAAGGCCCGCGAACGCGCGGGGGCGAGGCGCTGCTCTACGACGGCTACGGCGGCTATCACCGCGCGATCACGGCGCGCGTGCCGGAGGCGCAGCGCTGGTTCGACCAGGGGCTGCAGCTCCTCTACGGCTACAACCACGACGAGGCGATCCGCTCGTTCGAAGAGGCCGCGCGGCTCGATCCTTCGTGCGCGATGGCTTGGTGGGGGGCTTCCTACGCGTACGGGTTGCACATCAACAACCCGGCCATGACCGAGCGCCAGAACCGCGGGGGCTACGAGTGCGCGCAGAAGGCGCTCGCCGCGCTCGACGATGAAACTCCTGTCGAGCAGGCGCTCGCGCGCGCGGTCGCCCAGCGCTACGCGTGGCCCGCGCCGGCGGAGCGGCGTTCGCTCGACGAGAGCTACGCCGCGGCGATGGAGCAAGTCTGGCGCGAGCATCCGAGCGATGCGGACGTCGGGACGCTCTTCGCCGAGTCGCTGATGACGCTGCAGCCGTGGGATCTCTGGACGAAGGACGGGCAGCCGAAGGGGAGAGCGCTCGACATCGTCGCCGCGCTCGAGGGCGTGCTCGCTCTCGCGCCGCGGCACCCGGGTGCTAACCACTTCTATATCCACGCGGTCGAGGCCTCGCCGGACCCCGACCGAGCCGTCGTCGTCGCGGATCGCCTGGGCGGCCTCGTGCCGGGCTCGGGGCACCTCGTGCACATGCCGTCGCACATCTACACGCGCGTCGGTCGCTACCGCGATGCCGCCGAGACGAACGCGCGTGCGATCGCAGTGGACGAAGCCTACTTCGCGCGCGCCCCGAAGCCGGACTTCTACTCGCTCTACTTCGTGCACAACGTGCACTTCCTCGCCTACGCCTCGATGATGGAAGGGCGCTGCGAAGCGGCGATGGCCGCGGCGCGGAAGCTCGTCGGCGAGATCCCGCAGGAGTTCGTGAAGAATTACGTGAGCTTCGCGGACGGGTTTCTGGCGACGCCGTGGCACGTGCAGATCCGCTTCGGGAAGTGGGAGGAGATCCTGCGCGAGCCCGAGCCCGAGGCATGGCTCAAGCTCTCGTGCGCGCAGTGGCGCTACGCGCGCGGTGTCGCGCTCTCGGCGCTCGGGCGCACCTCGGAAGCGCGAGCGGAGCTCGCCGCGTTCCTCGTCGCGGCCGAGGCCGTGCCCGCGGACTGGACGGTCGGCAACAACAAGGCCGCGACCGTGCTCGCGCTCTGCCGCGCGATGCTCGAAGGCGAGCTCTGGTATCGCGAGGGCCGGCTCGACGAGGCGTTCGCGCGCCTCCGCGAAGGCGTCGCGATCGAGGACGAGCTCGTCTACGACGAGCCCCCGGGTTGGATGCAGCCCGTGCGTCACGCGCTCGGCGCGCTGCTGATGGCGGCGGACCGCGCCGAAGAAGCCGCGCAGGTCTACCGCGACGACCTCGCGCGGAACCGCGAGAACGGCTGGTCGCTGATCGGTCTCGCGGCGGCGCTGCGGAAGCTGGATCGTGGTGCCGAGGCTGACGAGATCGAAGCGCGCCTCGCGCGCGCATGGACGCGGCCCGACGTGCGGCCGCGCTCCTCTTGCTACTGCGAGCCTGGTTGAGGGGAGCGGAACCCGCCGTGGCGCTCGACCTCAGCTACCGCTGCCATGCGGGGTAGTTTGCGCTCGGGCTGACCTATCTCGACCGACTCGAAGAGGTGCTCGCCGAGCGCTTCCTGGTGCGGCGGGTCGAGAGGCACGACTGGCCGCTGCTGATGCTCGATGGCCCCGCGGACGCCTCAAGAGCGCTGTGCCCGAGCGGGGCGTCCGTTGGCCGGTCAGGCGAGCCATCCAAAGTGCAATCGAGTTGCACCTCACTCGCCTACATATGGACCACGGCGACGCGCGCGCGCGATCCTCAGCGCACGACCGCCCGCACCTCTTCGAGCAGCGCCAAGGCGTCGGCGTCGCTGCGCTGCGCGGGGTCCTCGAGGAGTCGCTCCAGCTTCTGCTTCTCGGCGCGCGCTTCGGCCTTCTGGCCGAGTTGCCAGTGGGCGAGCGCCAGGAACGCGACGTCGGCAGGTCGAGCGCCGCCCTCGCGTGCTCGGCTCGAGAGCTCTGCTTGGCGCAAGACGACGATCGCGCGCTCGGAGTCGCCATTGCGGTAGAGAGCCGCGCCGAGCGTGCTCAGCACCTGCGGGTCATCGACGGCGCCGCGGCGCGCCGCGCGGGCGCTGCGCAGCGCTTCGGCATACTCGCGCGGTCCTTGCCCTACCTGACGCACGATCTTCCACGAGCGCTGATTGAGCTCGCGCGGCGAGAGCGCGCGCTCGAAGGCGAGGGCCATCGCCGCGGCGCGTTGCTCGTCGTCGAGCGTCGTGTCCTGGCGGAGCGCGTCGAGCACCTCCGCGGCGATCCCGTGCTGCTCGAAGAGCTGCGCCACGCGTGGCGCCGCCGCGGCGCGGAGTTGCTGCGCGCGCTGGCGCGCCACGTAGCGCTCGGCAACGGAGCGCGTCTCGTGCAGCAGCACGGCGCCATCGCTCGAAGCCGAGGCGAGCTGCGAGCCGTCGGGGGAGAACGCGACGTCGTTCACTTCCGCGGCGTGCGCGTGCAGCGCGACGAGCGAGGCCCGTGCTCCCGTGCTCCAGAGGCGCACGGTGCGATCGGTCGAACCGGAGGCGAGGCGCGCGCCCTCCGGATCGAAGGCGACGGCGTTCACGGCGTCATCGTGGCCGAGGAGCACGGCGACCTCGATGCCGTTCGCGAGATCGAAGAGGCGCACCGTCTCGTCCGCGCCGCCGGAGGCGAGCAGCGGGAGATGCGGGTGGAAGGCGAGATCGCCGATCGCGCCGCTGTGCGCGTGGAGCTCGCGTTCCACGCGCCCCGTCGCGAGGTCGCGGACCAGGATCTTCCCCGCGCGATCGCCGCTCGCGAGCCAGCGACCCTGCGGGTGGAACGCGACCGCGCTCAGAGGTTCGCCGTGGTCGGCGTAGCGCGCGAGCTCGCTACCGCTGCGCAGATCCCAGAGGCGCAGGGTTCCGTCCCAGGAAGCCGAGGCCAGCAGCGCGCCATCGGGGCTCGCTGCCAAGGCGGGCACGCCTTGGAGGTGGCCGTGCAGCACGTGCGTGTTCTCCGCGGCGCGCGCGTCCCAGAGGCGGATCGTGCCGTCGGAGCCGGCGGTCGCGAGCCGCTGGCCGTCCCCGACGTAGGTCCCCGCGATCACGGCTTCCTCGGCGCCGCGCAGCAGCGCGCGCAGCTCGCCCGTGCGCGGATCCCAGAGCGCCGCGGAGCCGTCGAGCGAGGTCGAGAGGAGCTGCCCTCCTGCCGGCGCGAACGCGAGAGCTTGCGCACTCTTAGCATGGCCGCGGATGCGCGTCAGCGCTTCGCAAGCGTCGAGGCTCCAGAGACGCCAGGTGTCGTCGAGGCCGCAAGAGATGAGCGACTTGCCATCCGCGAGGAAGCCCGCGCCGCTCACGGCTTCGAGGTGGCCGAGCAGGACCCGCGGCGCGCGCTCGCCGGCAGCGACGTTCCAGACGCGCAGGGTGCGATCGTCGGAGGCCGAGGCGAGCCAACGCCCGTCGGGGCTGAAGGCGAGCGCGTTCACGCGATCGGCGTGGCCCTCGAGGGCCACGCGGCGGCTCGACGAAGTGCGCAGCACCGCGCCGTTCTCGAGACCGATCGCGAGCTCGCCTTCCGCGGAGGTCGCGAGTGCGGTGATCGCGGCGGGGTAGCGATAGCTCTCCGTCAGCAGCTGCCGCTCCGGTCGCCAGACGAGCAGCTTCTCACCCGCGGCCGCGATGATGGGATCCGCTGGTCCACCGCTGAAGAGCGCTGCTTGGAACGGCTCGCCGTCGTGGAGCGCTCGCGCGCGCTTGCGGCCGTTCAGGGCGTCCCAGAGCGCCAGCTCGAAGTCGCCGCTCGCGCTGAGCAGCAGGGATCCGTCGGGAGAGAACGCGAGGGCCGTGACGTAGTTCTTGTGACCCTCGAGCGCGAGCGGAGCCACGCCGTCGATGGCGAACACACGCAGCGCGCCGCTCGCGGAGCCCGTCGCAAGGCGGCGCCCGTCGGGACTCCACGCGAGCGCGGTGAGCGGCTCCGAACCATGCGCTTCGAAGCGGCGCACGATCTCTCCAAGGTCCGTATCGACGAGCTCGATGTTGCCGCTCGGGCTCCCGACGGCGATGAGGCGCTCGCGCGGATGCACGGCGATCGCGCGCGCGCCGCTCGCGATCGCGCCGCTGCGCAGGCTGGCATTCGCGCGCAGCGCGAGGTGCTCCCATTCCCAGCCGCGGAGATAGGGCGGCGTCTCGTCGAGGCGGCGCCGCGCTTCGCGCACCTCGGCGTTGCGGAGCGCCGCGGCGGCCGCGGAGATCGTCGCGGCATAGCCGTGGCGCTCGGCTTCGAGCTCGCTGCGCTCCGCCGCGCGGCGTTGCTCTTCGATCAGCGCGGCGTGGCTCTTCTGCTCCCAGGCGAAGAAGAGCGCGCTGCCGACGAGCAGCAAGAACGCCGCGGCGCTGGCGCTCGCCGCGGCGCGATTGCGCCCGACCCACTTCGTGAACTCGACCCACGGGCCGACGGCGTGCGCGCGCACGACGCGCCCTTCGAGATAGGCGCGCAGGTCTTCCGCGAGTGCCGCGATGTCCGGGTAGCGCTGCGCGGGATCGCGCGCCATCGCTTGCTCGCAGATCGCGACGAGCTCCGCGGGCGCCTTGGGATTCAGCTTCTGCACGCGCACCGGCGGGCCCTTCCGCAGCGCTTGCAGGACTTCCCACGCGTTCGTGCGCGTCTCGTCGGGCACATACGGTCGGCGTCGCGCGAGCAGTTGATAGAGCAGGCAGCCGACCGAGTAGATGTCGGAGCGCGCATCGATGCCGCGCTGCTCGCGCCGCGCTTGCTCGGGCGCCATGTAGCACGGTGTTCCGACGATCTCGCCGGCGAGGGTCGCGAGCTCCGAGTCGGGATCGGCTTGCAGGAGCTGCGCGCGATCGCTCTCGATCCACTCGCCATCGCCGCTCCCTTCGCTCGAGCTCTCCTCGCTCGCGCTCTCCTCGGTCGCGGCGGTGGACTTCAGGACCTTCGCGAGGCCCCAGTCCATCACGTACACCTCGCCGAAGGCGCCGATCATGATGTTCGCGGGCTTGAGATCGCGATGCACGACGCCCTTGCTGTGCGCGTAGGCGAGCGTGTCGCAGACCTTCACCAGCACGCCGAGCGCGCGCTCGAGATTCCAGCCTTCGCAGCTCGCGCACGCGAGGTCGAAGATCGCCTTCAAGTCGCGGCCGGCCACGCGCCGCATCGTGAAGAAGACGCGGCCGCTCGGATCCATGCCGATCTCGTGCACGGGCACGATGCCGGGGTGATCGAGCTGGCTCGTCACCTGTGCTTCCTCGAGGAAGCGCGAGACGCGCTTGCTGTCGAGCGTGGCGTTCGCTCCGGAGGACTCTTCTTCGCGTCCTTCGAGCGCCACCTTCATCGCGATCGTGCGGCGCAGATGGCGGTCCCATACTTCGAGCACCGCACCCATCCCGCCGCGACCGATCTCTCCACGCGGCACGTAGCGACGGCGCTGCGGATCGAAGACCGCGAGCCCGGCGAGCTCCGGCGCGAGCTCACCCGAGCCCGGCGTCGCGTCGCTCGGCGTGACGCTGCCGCCGCGGGGGACGCGGAGCTCCGGGGGGGTGGATCCCGCGTCGAGCGTGATCGACGGATCGATGCGCGGGCCGAAGCGGCGCTCCAAACGCTCGCTCAAGCTCGCCGGCTCACCGGCGGGCCGCGTTTCGTCCGCTCCGTCTCCGCGCTCCGGGTTCATCCTCGAGGTACATCCTGGGGGCAGGGCGCGATTGTACGGATCTGCGCGGAGAACCGCGGGTCCGCGCCCGGAAGATGCGCGGCTCGTCTCCCTCGCGCCGGAGCAGGGGGCGCGCTCCGACGCGCGGACGGGTGGCGCTCTTCCGTCCGGATCAACGCGGTGGTGCGGGCCGCGCTCCGCGCAGCGCGAGTGCCTGGAGCGCGCGCAAGCGGCGAGCGCGGTCGGCGGGCGCGTGCTCGCCGAGCAAGACCTCGCCGCGAGCGCGGGCCCACGCGACTCTCTCGGCGCGCTCGGCGCGCAGCGCTTCGATCGCCGCGCGGAGCGCGCGCGGGCGGGGCGCGAAGAAGGTCCCGCGCGGCGCGGTGGTTCCCGCGAGCTCGCGCAGCGCCGGCAGGTCGGCGGCGAGGAGGGCCCGACCGCGCACCAGCGCTTCTCCGGCTGCCAATCCGAAGCCCTCGCTCCGCGATGGCACGACCAGGGCATCGAGCGACTCGAACCACGCGTCGAGATCGCGGACGAGCCCCGCGAGTCGGACGCGTCCGGCGTTGCGCGAGGCCCAGCGCTCCAGAGCGCTCTCGAGGGGCCCCGCACCGGCGATCTCGAGCGTAGTGTGGGGCGGGAGTCCCGCGGGGAACGCGCGCGGCCAGAGATCGGCGCCTTTCTCGCGCACGAGGCGGCCGAGGAAGCCCAGTCGCAACGGCCCGTCGGCGCGGGCCGCGGCGAGCTCGCGCGCGGGAGCTGCGATGGCGTTCGAGAGGAGCTGCACGCGCTCGGGCGGGGAGGCCGTGCGGCGACGCCAATCCGCGGCGACGGCGCGCGAGACGGCGAGCGCCATCTCGGCCGCGCGCGCTTGTCGGCGCTCGAGCAGGCGACGCCAAGGGAGCACGCGCGAAGCGCAGTTGTGAACCTCGACGAGCCACGGCACCGGAAGTCGCGCGCGGCGCGCGAGCTCGGCGGCGTGGAAGAGATGCGCGTGCACCAGCTCGATGCGCTCGCGCTCGACGAGGGAACGGAGCGCGGGGCGAGCCTCTCCTTCCGAGAGGTGCACGACCTCGAAGCCCGCTTCGCGCGCGCGGATCGCGAGCTCGCCCGCGGGGTGGCGCAGCCCGGCGATCCATACGGCATCACCGGCGGCGCGCAACGCCAGAGCTTCCTCGAGCACGACGCGCTCGGCGCCGCCCCAGGCGAGGTCAGTGGTGAGGAGGAGGATGCGGGGCACGCGAGGATCGGGCCGGCTCGGCCGCGGCTTCAGCCCACAGAGGTTTTGCCGTAGCATGCCCCGCGCATGGAAGACCTCGCCCGGAAACTGAGACTGCAGCGCGACCTCGTCTTCTTCGATCTCGAGAGCACGGGGATCGATCCGCGGAACGATCGCATCGTCGAGATCGCCGGTCTCAAGCTCCGAGCCGACGGCGGCACCGAGATGAAGTCGCTGCGCGTGAACCCCGGTCGCCCGATCCCGAAGGAGTCGAGCGCGATCCACGGCATCACGGATGACGACGTTCGGCACTCGCCGGCCTTCGAAGCGGTGGCGCCCGAGCTGCGGCAGTTCTTCGAGGGCGCCGATCTCGCGGGGTTCAACCTCGTGCGCTTCGACATCCCGCTCCTCACCGCGGAGTTCGAGCGCGTGGGCTATCGCTTCTCGCTGCTCGAGCGCCGCGTGATCGACACGCAGACGATTTTCCACAAGCTCGAGCCGCGCACCTTGGTCGCGGCGTTCAAGCTCTACGTCGGCCGCGAGCTCACGAACGCGCATTCCGCGGCGGCCGACGCCTGCGCGACGGCCGAGGTGCTGGCCGGGCAGCTCGCGCGCTATCCCGAGCTCCCCGCCGACGTCGATGCGCTCGACGCCTTCTGCCGCGAGGCGCGCGGCGGGATCGACTTGGGCGGGCGCCTCTTCTGGCAGAACGGCGAAGCGGTGTTGGCCTTCGGCAAGCACCGCGGGAAGCCGCTGCGAGAAGTCGCGAAGAAGGACCGCGGGTGGCTCGAGTGGGTGGCCGGCCCCGACGCGGACTTCCTCTCCGACTTCAAGGACCTCTGCGCTGCAGCGCTCTCGGGGCGCTTCCCGCAGCCGTGAGCTCACGGCGCGCGCTCCTCGCCCTGCTGCTCACGCCGCTCTCGTCGCTCGCCATGCAAGAGCCAGCGAAGAACACGAGCCCCGCGGAGCGAACGCCGCGCGCGCGCGATCTGGGGCTGCGCTTCGGCGTGCTGCCGACGGGAGCCCTGAACGCGATCACCGATGTGCCTGGGGTTGCCGTGGGCCAAGCGACGCTGCGCGACGGCGAGCGCGTGCACACCGGCGTCACGCTGGTCTTCCCGGCACCGGGAGCGGGTGCCTTCCTGCGCAAGTTCCCCGCCGCGATCGCCGTGGGGAACGGCTTCGGCAAGGCCGCGGGGCTCTCCCAGGTGGAGGAGCTCGGCACGCTCGAGGCGCCGCTCGCGCTCACCAATACCTTGGCCGTCGGCGCCGTGCTCGATGGGCTCGTGCGCCGCTGCTTGCTGGAGCCCGAGCTCGCGGACGTGCGCTCGATCAACGTCGTCGTCGGCGAGACGAACGACGGCTGGCTCTCCGACATCCGCGCGATGTCGCTCGGGCGCGCCGAGGTCGAGCTCGCGTGGAAGAACGCGAGCCGCGGTCCGGTGGAGGAAGGCGCGATCGGAGCGGGTGCCGGCACGCGCTGCTTCGGCTGGAAGGGCGGCATCGGCACTGCGTCGCGCGTGCTCGACGGCGGCCTCGGCACCCTCGGCGTGCTCGTGCAGACGAACTACGGCGGGACGCTCGGGTATCGCGGGCGCGCGTTCCCGCTGCGCCCCGAAGAAGAGCCCTCGAGCGGCGGCCGCGAAGAAGCGCGCGAGGGCGCGAGCGATGGCTCGTGCTGGATCGCCATCGCGACCGATGCGCCGCTCGATGCGCGGCAGCTCGGCCGCATCGCGCGGCGGAGCTTCCTCGGGCTCGCGCGCACCGGCTCGGTGCTCGCGCACGGCAGCGGCGACTACGCTCTCGCGTTCTCCACCTGCGAGACGAACCGCGTGGGGCATGGCGCGCGCGAGCCCGAGCCGCGCCTCATCCTGCCCGACGAACGCCTGACCGCGCTCTTCGAGGCGGTCGTCGATGCGACCGAGGAAGCGGTGTGGAACTCTCTCGTCGCCGCGCGCGACGTGCGCGGGCGCGACGGGCATTTCGCGCCGGCGATCGATCGCGAGGCGGTGCGCCGCTTCGCCGCCGAGCTCGCGCGCTGAGCGCCGCTGCGCACGCGGCGGCCTCGCTCGTTGCTGCCGTGCGGGCGCGCGCGTGAACGCAAGAAGCGAGAGCGAGAGGCGAGCGAGCGCAAGACCGCGCATGCGCTACGCCCGGCCCTACGGCGAAGCAAGCGCCGCGCCCGACGCGCGCGTGCGACGTCGATGGTGTTCGAGAGTCGACGCGCAAACGACGCAAGCGAGAAACGCGGAGCCTCGCGCGTCGTTCACGTCGCTTGCTGCGCCTCCGGGCGCGGCTCCGCTACGTCGAAAGACAGCGTGCGCCGTTTCGGAGCCCGCTGGAGGCGGGGGCTCCGAAACTCATGTTACCGGGAGCGACCGGATGTCGACGCGTGAACGACGTCGATGGACACGGGGTTCTGACCCTCCCCCGATTCAGTGGACACCGGACTTGTGTGGGGTGAGTGACAGGGGAAGGGGTTTGGGGAAGGGCGAAGTCCTTCCCCAAGGGGGAGCCGCGCGGAGCGAGCCCCAACGGTGGCT
>JAEUHW010000409.1 GCA_016793245.1 Planctomycetota bacterium | reverse complement strand
GGGGGCTCCGAGCCCTATTTGCTGGTCCTCGGAACGCTCCGAGCGAAGAAGGATCCCCTCGCCGCGCTCGCCGCCTTCGCCGCGGCGCGCGAACGCCTGCGCTCACCGCTCCGCCTCGTCTTCGCCGGTCCTCTCGGATCCGCGGCCGACGAGCTCGCTCGCGCCATCGAAGCGCGCGGGCTCGCGAGCTGCGTGCGCATCGCGGGCTACGTTCCGGACGCCGAGTTGCCGAGCCTCGTGGCCGGAGCTCTCGCGCTGCTCTTCCTCTCGCGCTCGGAGGGCTTCGGACTCCCCGTGCTCGAGGCACAGGCCGCAGGTGTTCCGGTCATCGCCAGCCAGATCGATACCCTGGTCGAGACCAGTGGCGGGGCGGCGCTCTTCGCGCGCGTCGATGACGTGGACGACGCCGCCCTGGCCATCCTGGTGATCGCGTCCGAAGAGCGGCAGCGGAGCTACCTGATCGCTCGCGGTCGAGCGAATGCGGCGGCGCGGACGTGGGCCGCGACGGCCGCCGCTGTTCGAACGCAGTGGCAGAAGGCCCTTAGCGCTCGCGAGCAGGCCTGAGCTGCCACCGGAGAGTGGTCCGAGGCGCGCGCGCTCGACCTGGAGATCGCACGACACTCGAGGTGCAGCCAACAGGGATCGGAGAAACGACCGTGCTCCTCGAGGTCTCCGCCCGACCAGCGCAACGTTCGAAGGCGCGGCGTCCCCGGCTCCGTTCCTCAGCGCTCCGGCAAGCGCGACACGAGCTCGTGCACCTTCTGCTCGAGCTTCCAGTCCCTCGGCTCGTCGATCGGCTCGTAGCGGATGTTCGTCAGGCCGAAGCCGCGCGCGACCTCGCGCAGATCGCTCTGCGCCGAGGCGCTCCAGAGGACGCCGCGCGTGCGCGCTTCCAGCATCTGCAGCGTGAGCGTCCCGACCTCGACCTTGCGCGCGGTGTCGAAGGAGAACATCGGGTCGCGCTCGCGCAGGTCGACCTCGATGCTCGTTCGCGCTGCGACGAGCAGCTCGGCATCCGCGGCGGCGACACGCCGGAAGCCGCGCGCGCCGAGATGGCGATCGAGGAGCTCCCGCACGCGGCGCTCCAGCTCGCGTTGCGACCAGGCCTCGTCGCCCGAGGCATCTCCGACGGGTCGGAGGGACTCCTCGCTCCAGGCGTAGGATCGGCGACCGACCAAGGCGAGCTCGTCGCCCTCGACCTCGCGAACCTGGATCGGGGAGCAGCCGGCCGCGGCGAGGAGGAAACCGGCGAGAGCGAGACGAGGGAGCGACAGGTGCGGCATGGGTGAGGAGCGGAAGAGAGGCCAGAGGAGCCAGCGCCCGCAGGTGCAGCGAGCTCGGCCGATCGCGCGAGCAGCATCGCCTCCCGCAGCCCCCTCCGAATAGGGCTCGCTCTCGAAAGACTCCAGGTAGAGCGCGCAGCTCCGCCCATGCGCCAGCCGACCCTTGAATCAGCGGGAGCTCCGCTCCAACGGCTCGCGCCCCTCTCGCCCCTCGCCCTCCATCCCCGCCGGCACTACGACCTCTCCGTGTCCGCCACGCACGACCCAAGCCACGGCTCGCACCACGAGCCGACGCTCTCCCCTCCGCGCCGCTACCTAGCCATCCTGAGGCCGGAGCTCGCCGACCTGAAGGTCGTGCTGCTCTTCGCGGTCCTGGGATCGCTGCTCTATCTGGCGGTGCCCGTCGCGATCGACGCGTTCCTGTCGAACGTGATGTTCGGCACGATCATGCAGCCGCTGCTCGTGCTCACGACGGCGCTGCTGGGCTGCCTCGTGTTCCTGGGCCTCCTCCAAGCGCTGCAGTTCTATGCGGTCGAGGTGATCCAGCGCCGGATCTTCGTGCGCGTGGCCGGGGAGTTCGCGTGGCGCCTGCCGCATCTCCAGCGCGAGGCGATCGACGGCGTCTACCCGCCGTCACTGGTGAACCGCTTCCTCGACACGGTCATCGTGCAGAAGAAGACGGTGAGCCTGCTCAATTACACCGTGAGCACGGTGCTCGCCACCTTGGTCGGCATGGTGGTGCTCGGGCTCTTCCACCCCGCGTTGCTGCTCTTCTCCCTGGTGCTCCTCTCCGGGCTCTGCTTCGTCGTCTTCGCGCTCGGGCGCCGCGGCGTGCGCACCGCCGTCGACGAGTCGAGAGCCAAGTACGACGTCGTCGATTGGCTGGAGGAGATCGTGCGCCACGAGACGATCTTCGCGACGCGCGCCGGCGCGGCGCTCGCGCGCGCGAAGATCGACCAGCACTGCGCGCGCTATCTGCAACATCGGAAGCGGCACTTCCGGATCCTCTTCCGCCAGGTTCTGGGCGGCCTCTTGCTGCAGATCTTCGCCGCGACGGCGGTGCTCGGCCTCGGCGGTCTGCTGGTGCTGGATCAGCAGCTCACCGTGGGTCAGCTCGTCGCGAGCGAGCTCATCGTGAGCGGGCTCGTCTCCAACGTGTCCAAGGTCGGCCAGGTGCTGGAGTCCTGGTACGACGTCTGCGCCTCCTCCGACAAGTTGGGCCACGTGCTCGACCTGCCGCTGGAACGCCTCGGCGGCGAGCCGATGCCCGCGAACCCGCGCTCCTTCGAGCTCGAAGCGCGAGGTCTCGCCTACGGCTACACGGACGGGGAGCTGCTCTTCGAAGGGCTGGATCTGCGAGCCGGAACCGGCGAGCGCGTGGCCATCCTGGCACCACCCGGTGCCGGCGCCAGCACGCTGATGGACCTCCTCTTCGGGTTGCGCGAGCCGCGCGCAGGGCATGTGCTCTGGGCCGGCTTCGACCTCCGCCAGGTCGAGCTCGCGAGCCTGCGCGATCACATCGAGCTCGTGCGCCATCCCGAAGTCGCCGAAGGCACCGTCCTCGAGAACCTGCGGCTCACGCGCCCCGACCTCAGCGTCGAGTCCGCGTGGGCGGCACTGGACGCGGTGGAGCTGAAGGAGGTGGTGCTCGCGTTGCCGCGCGGCCTCGATACGCCGCTCGCCTCCGGCGCTCCGAGCCTCTCCAGCGGACAGGCGCTCCGCCTCACCTTGGCGCGTGCCATCGCGCGCGAGCCGCGCGTCTTGTTGCTCGACGACTCCCTCGATCGGCTCGACCGCGAGCTGGGCCTCCGCATCGCGCGACGCCTGCTCGCCCCCGAGCTCGCGTGGACCGTGATCGTATCGACCGACACTCCGGAGATCGCCGCGCTCTGCGATCGCAGCGTGAGTCTCCAGGCCAGGGAGAAGGTCGCGATTCCGGGCGACGCAGGAGCGGCGAGCTGACATGGCCGAGAGTTCGACCCATACGGCGCTGGAAGCCGCCGAGCTGCCGAGTCTGCGCGCCGCGGGCCGCACGCGTTGGCTGCGTCGCGCGGCGTGGCTCTGCTTGCTGCTCCTCTTTACGCTCCCCATCGCGCTCGCGTTCGCGCCCTGGCGCCAGAGCCTGCCCGGAACGGGACGAGTGATCGAGTTCGATCCCGTCGATCGGCCGATGCCGATCCAAGCGCGCACCAGCGGCGTCGTGCTGCGCTGGCACGTGCGCGAGGGCCAGCGCATCGAGGCCGGCGCCCCCATCGTCGATCTCGGCGACAACGACCCGGAGATCCTCCAACGTCTCGCGGATCAGATCACCGCGGCTCAGGAGAAGAAGGCCGCGAGCGAACGCAAGCGCGCAGATTACGAGCGACAGGCCGGCGAGGCCGAGAGCGCGCGCGAAGCCGCGATCCGCGTGGCTGCCGAGGAGATCATCGCCGCCGAGCAGGCGCTGGAAAGCGCGAAGCAAGCAGTACGGGTCGCCGAAGCCACCGTACAGCTCAACGCCTTCTTGCAGGAGATGTTCGAAGGCCTGATCGCCGACGACATCGCGCCGGGCTTCGAGCTCGAGCGCGCGAAGCAGCAGGCGGCGATCGCCGCCGCGGATTTGGAAGCGCGCCGCGCCCAGGTCGCCGCGGCGGAGGCCGCGCTCCGCGCGCGGCGCAGCGCGCGTGAGCGCGTGGAGCGCGACGAGCAGGTGAAGATCCAGTCGGTGAAGGCGCTGCGCAACACGGCCGAAGGCGAGGTCGCCGAGGCCGAGAGCAGCATCTTGCGTCTCCAGCGCGACTTGGAGCGCCAGCGCCAGCAGAGCCTGGTGGCGCCGGTCGCCGGCACGGTGCAACGCTTGCTGGCGAACGGCCAGGGCGGCGGCTATGTGAGCGAGGGCACGACGCTCGCGGTGCTCGTTCCGCACAGCAAGCAGCTCGCGGTCGAGCTGCGCGTCGACGGCAACGACGTCACCTTCGTTCGTATCGGCTCGCACGTGCGACTGCAGTTCGAGGGCTGGCCCGCGGTGCAGTTCGTGGGCTGGCCCTCGGCTGCGGTCGGAACCTTCGGCGGCAAGGTCGCGTTCATCGATCGCTTCGATCAGGGCGATGGCAGCTTCCGCGTCATGGTCCTCCCGGATCCGCGTCCTTTCGAGGAGCCGGAGTGGAGTTGGTCCGGATGGCTGCGACGCCGCTTGACGCACGACAGCGTCGCCTCGGCAGAGAACCCGCATGCGTGGCCCGACGAGAGCTGGCTGCGCCAAGGTGTACACGCGAAGGGCTGGATCCTGCTGGACGAGGTCTCCATCGGCTACGAGATCTGGCGCAACCTGAACGGCTTCCCGCCGTCGCTGCAGACCCCGCCGTCGGATCCTGCGTTGTACGGCGACGGCGCTGGCTCGAAGTCGAAGTCGAAGTCGAAGTCGAGCGGCGAGGAGAAGGGGAAGTGAGCCGCGGCGTAGCCCGAGGTGGTGCCTCGCGACGCGCGCGGAGCGCCTTCGCGGCGTTCGCGTGCGCGCTCGCGTTTGCGAGTTGCGACGTGCC
This sequence comes from Planctomycetota bacterium, assembly GCA_016793245.1. Classification (GTDB taxonomy): domain Bacteria; phylum Planctomycetota; class UBA1135; order UBA1135; family JADKAF01; genus JADKAF01. The sequence continues at coordinate 2,418 of JAEUHW010000409.1, read as the reverse complement.
GCGCTACTCACCGAGCGCCGACCCGCTGGGCGTGCAAGATCCCGCACGTGAGGAGCTCCTGGCCGAGCTCGCGCTGCCTCCGGCGCATCGCGATCTGCGGACGCAGTCCGCGGAGAGCGTGCCGCGTACGGCAGAGCCGGGCGTCGCGGTGGAGTCGGCCGTCACGGTGGAGTCGACCACGGAGCGAGCCGCGGTACCGCGGAGGGCCGCTCGCGCGACGAGCGAGCTCTTGCTCGACGAAGTGCTCGATTCGGTCCTGCAGCGTTATCCGCCCTATCTCAGCGTGTTGCTGGAGCGCGACCTCGCGACCGGGCGCGTGCAGCAAGCGCTCGGGGCCTTCGACACGGTGGTCTCCGGCAAGATCGGCCGAAACCTCTCCGGCTACTACGAAGCGACCTTTGGCCAGGCCATGCTCGAGCAGCCGCTGCCGAGCGGCGGATCGGTGTACGGAGGCTACCGCATCTCGCGCGGCCTGCTGCCCGACTACTACGACGCGCGCACGCAGCGCGGCGGCGAGTTCGCCGTCGGCGCGCGCTTGCCGCTCCTGCGCGGACTCGAGATCGACTCGCGCCGCTTGAAGCTCCGCCAGGAGGAGATCGACCGCGCGCTCGCAGATCCCAAGATCGCGAACGCCCGCATCGACTTCGTCTACGCCGCTTCCATCGCGTACTACGAGTGGCTCGCTGCAGGTCAGCGCCTCCGCATCGTGCGCGATCTGCTGGCGCTCGCCACCGACCGCGTCGACGGCATCCAGCGCGCGGTGGAGCGCCGCTTCCTCGCCGGGATCGACATCACCGACAACGAGCGCGCCATCGTGCAGCGGCGCGTGTTCGTCGTGCGCGCGGAACGGGCGCTCGAACGCGCGGCGCTCGCGCTCTCGCTGTTCTTGCGAGACGAGAACGACGACCCGCTGGTGCCCGGCGAGGAGCGCTTGCCGCCGACGTTCCCCGAGGCCTTCGAGCCGGACCGCAGTCGCTTCCGCGCCGAAGCCGAAGCCGCCCTCCGCGACCGCCCCGAGCTCCGCGAAGTCCGCCTCCTCTACGACCGCGCGAAGACCGAAGAAGGCTTCGCCGAGAACGAGCGCCTGCTGGATCTGGGCCTCGTCATCGACGCCAGTAAGAACATCGACCAGAACCCCTACTTCGATCGCAACGAGTTCGAGCTCTTCCTCGGCCTCGACGTAAAGCTGCCGGTGCAGCGCCGCGAAGCCCTCGGCCGCTTGCAACAAGCGCGCACCAAGATGGAGCGCCTGCGCATCGAAGGCGAATTCGCGCGCGACCGCGTGCTCTACGAGCTCGCCGACGCACTCTCGGCTCTGGAGACGAATTTCGTCCAGATCGAAGAGACCGAGCGCAGCGTGGCCCTGGCCGAACGCATGGTGCAGGCCGAGCGCCGCGCCTTCGAGCTCGGCCGCAGCGATCTCCTGCGCATCAACGTGCGCGAATCCGACCTCGCCAACGCGCAGGCCCTGCGCCTCGACGCGTTGCTCGAGTACGCGAAGGCGGCGGCGGCCTATCGCGCAGCGCTAGGCAGGGATGCGCGACCGACCGAGGAGTCGGCGCGCTGATCAACGCCGGCGACCTCCGACCGTTCCTCGATCGCCAGTGGACGCGACGAGGTGTCGAAGCGAGACGTGCGATCGGAGCGTTCGGGAGCAAGCGCGCGAAGGCGCTACGCCCGGCCCTCCGGCGAAGCAAGCGCCGCGCCCGACGCGCGTGAACTACGTCGATGGAGTTCGAGAGTCAGCGCGCGAACGACGCGAGCGAGAAAAGCGGAGCCTCGCGCGTCGTTCACGTCGCTTGCTGCGCCTCCGGGCGCGGCTCCGCTTCGTCGATAGACTTCGTGCGCCGTTTCGGAGCCCGCTGGAGGCGGGGGCTCCGAAACTCATGCTATTGGGAGCGATCGGACGTCAACGCGAGAACGACGTCGACAGACACGAGTTCCCCGCCCGCGCGGCGGCAGTGCGGTGCGGTTCAGCGCGAGGTCGCTCGGCGACTTGATTGCGCGGGGTTCCGTCGCGGTCGGCCGGGGTGCTTGTTGTGCTGCGGCAGCTCGCGGATGTCGAGTAGGCCGTGAAGGCGCCAGCCGGTGGTGAGCAGCCACGTCGAGGCGGTCGCAACGGTGGCCACCACCGACGCGGGCGGCATCGTCGCGATCGAAGGGCGCTGTATCCAGCCATCGAACACGGGCGCGCTCGAGCAGAGATCGAGCGACGATGGCGACACGACCCCGTGCTTCTTGCCGTTCTGCAGCACGTAGCGCAGCGCGTTCCGGGCTTGCGTCGGCGTCGAGATGACCTCGTCGTGATAGCGATCCGGGAAGACCTTGCCGCGGCGGCCCCAGAGCTTGTTCAACGCGCGGGCGAGCGGGCTCAGCAGCGCATTCATGCCACGCGCCACACACTCGCGATCGTCGCCC
>JAEUHW010000371.1 GCA_016793245.1 Planctomycetota bacterium | reverse complement strand
TGCGAAGTGCGCCTTGGCGCCGAAGCACCGGCGCGCGTCGCGAGCTTGCGCCCGCTCGATGGCGGCTGGTTCCTCCGCGACGAGAGCGGAGGGGCTCGGCTGCCGCGCGTGAACGGCGCGGCCGCGCTGCAGGTCATGCTGAAGGTCGGCGATCGCCTCGAGCTCGCCGGTGAGGAATGGGTGCTGCGCGAAGGCGATCCGCGCCGCGACTCCGCCGCGGGAGAGCGGAAGAGCCCGCGCGCTTCGAGCGCGGGAGCGAGTGCGGGAACGCCAGCGGCTCCGCTCGCTCGTCCCGCCGCGTCGACCGTCGTTACCGCTCCGGTCCGCGCGGGCTCCGAGTCCTCCTCGGGGGAAGGTCGGCGCCCCGTGGTTCTCGCCGCGTCGTCGCCGCGCTGGATCCCCTGGGCGGTCTCCCTACTCGCCGTGCTCGCGATGGGCTTCGGCCTCGCGTGGTACGTGCGCGTCGATCCGGTCGTCGCGCTGAAGACGAGCGTGCGCCAGCGCCTCTCGAGCTTGGGGCGCATCGCGTTCGAAGGCGACGCTGCCGCGCGCGAACGCGAGATGCAGGAGCTCGAGGGCTATCTCCAGCGCCTCGAGCAGCTCGGCGAGCAGGACTACGCCGACGAGCTCCGAACGATGCTCGCGCGCCGCGCCGAGAAGGAGCGCGAGATCTTCGCGCTCTACGATGCGTGGTGGGGTTCCCCGGCGGCGCTCACCGATCGCTTGGAGCCGTATCTCGACGAGCGCCGCGAGCCCGACCCGGGGCTGCGCAAGCTCGCGCTGAGCTTGAAGGAGAAGGCGCAGCTCCTCTCCGTGACGCAGCGTTCGAGCTGGCGCGCACCAGGCGAAGCAGAGCGTGCACCGGAGATCGCGCAGCCGGAGAGTCCCGCCGCTCCGACGCCGAGCGCGGCGGATGAGCGGCCACCCGCGACGGCGCCCGCCGCGTCGGCCACCAGCCCCGCGCGCCGCGCCTACGAGGCCAACGCGCAGGCGATCGAGACCCTGGCTTCGGCCGGTCGTTGGGCCGAGGCGCTCGAGCTCGCGCGCCTCGACCTCAACGAATCCGCCTCCCGCCCCGACGACGGCTTCGGACCGCAGCGCGCGCAGCACGTGCGCGAGCTGCATCTCCGCGCGCTCGTCGCGCTGCAGAACCTGCGCGACGAAGCGCGCGCCCTCCGCGATCGCGGCAAGCCCCAGTCCGCGCTGGATCTCGTGCGCGCACGCTTGGAGGATTTCCCGGCCGACGGCGAGTTCGATCAGCTCCGACCGCTCGCGCGCGAGCTGGAAGAGCGCCTCGCCAATGCCGCGACGGGGAACCAGCCGCGAGGCAATGCTCCGCGCGTGGCCCCCGCGCTCGCGGAAGCCGAGGTCGCCGAAGCGCTGTCCGAGGCGCGCGAGCTCGAGAACGCGCTGCACTTCGCCGCCGCCCGCGTGAAGCTCGAGCCCGCGCGCACGACGCGCGACGAAGCTTCGCGTGCGTTGGTCGAAGGCGCGCTCGTCCAGATCGACGGCCAGCACCAAGCGCTGCTGGCCCTCGCGCAGTGGATCGGCTCCGACGCCGAGAACGCGCGCAAGGTGTCGCTCAAGGTCGGCGCCGAGCGCGGCGCTCCGATCGCGGCTTCCGCGGAAGGGCTCGAGGTCGAGCTCGAAGGCGGAGCCAAGCGGAACGTGGCGTGGAGCGAGCTCGGCGGAGCGAACTTGCAGCGCCTCTCTGCGAAGGCGCGCGCGTCGCTGACGGCGGAGCAGCGCTTCTTCGCCGCGCTGCTGCTGCAGCGCTTCGCCGGTGAGAAGGGCGTCGACGAAGCGCCGCTCGCCGAGCAGATCGCCGCGGCGATCGCGGCGGAGCCCGCGCGAGCGGAGCTCTTCGCCGGCTTCTTGGCGCGACTCCGCGGCGAGGCTGTCCCCGCGGGCGGTTACGAGTGGTTCGAAGGGCGCTGGATGTCGCTGAAGGAGCGGAACACGCTCCTCGAAGCGCAGGAGATCCAAGCGCTGTTGGTGAAGCTCGACAGCCCGGACGCCGAGGTGCGCCAAGCCGCCGCCGATGATCTCGCGCTGCGCGGCGCCGAAGCCAACGACGCGCTGCTCGTCGCGCTGAACCGCCGCGCGGAGGAGATCGCGCAAGCGCTGCGCGACACCAAGATCAACGACGAGCTGCAGAAGGTCGCCGCGCTCCGCACGCAGCTCGACGAGAAGCGCACGCACGCGTTGGCCCTGATCTTCGATCAGGAGACCTACTTCTATCCGTACCGTCCGCCGGAGTGCCCGGGCGAGAAGGCGAAGCTCTACCCCGCGGTGCAGCAGGAAGTCGATCGCCGAGTGCAGGCCGTGCGCGAGCTCTGGGAGAACCCGCTCGCGGTGAAGCTGCCGAAGAGCGTCCGCACGCTCTGCGCTTCGCTGCGCGAGCTCGAGAAGCTCGGCGCGCAGTTCGGCGTGGACGTCACCGCGCTCAGCGCCGATGTGGCGTGGGCGTTCGGCGTCGAGCCCGAGGGCAGCGAGCCGATCTCGGTGCGCGAGTTCTCGGTGAACCTGGATGAAGCGCGCGTCCTGCTGCGCGATCGCCTGCTCCTCACCTGGAACCAAGCCGCGGCGGAGAAAGTCGGCGCGAGCTCGCAGGAGATCCGCCAGGTGCAGATCACCAACGAGTATCGCCGCATGCTCGGTCGAGCGGTGCTTGCGTGGAACGCCAAGCTGCAGGCCGCGACGCGGAAGCACAGCGACGAGATGTCGAAGCTCGGCTACTTCTCGCACTTCTCGCCGGTCCCCGAGCGTCGCACGCCCGGGCAGCGCATGGGCCTCGAGGGTTACGGGCGCGGCCACGGCGAGAACATCGCGACCAACGGCGGCGCGGACGGCGCGCACGTCGCGTGGTGCCATTCCTCGGGCCACCATCGGAACCTGCTCTCCGCGGGGCATACCGAGATGGCCACGGGCAACCTCGGCATGTACTGGACCCAGAACTTCGGCGGGCTTCGCGAGTACCTGCAGGATCCGCTCTGGATCCAGCTCGCCGAGCGCGCGGGGCTATGAACGCGAACGGCGAGCGCAGCACCTCGTGAGCGACTCTGCGAGCGGAGCTTCTCCGCGGCGACCGACCCTCGAGCTCGAGCGCGACGGCGAACGCATCGTGCTCGAGCTGCTGGCACAGACCACGGTGCTCGGCTCCTCGCCCGACGCCGACCTCTCGCTCGCGCTGCCGGGCTTGGCTCCCCGCCACGTGCGCTTCGAACGCGAGGGCGAGCGCCTCTTCGCGGTAGCCCTCGACGCGCAGCACCCGCTGCGCGTGCAAGGCGTCGAGCGCCGCGAGTGGCTGCTGCGCGACGGCGACGCCGTCGAGCTGGGTTCTCTGCGCCTCGTCTTCCGCTGGGCCGAGGCGCAAGCGCAGCGCGCGGTGGCGCCGCCGCCGCCTGTGGTGCCGTCCGCGCGCCCGAGCGTCGCGCCCGCTCGCGTCGCTCCGACCGCGCTGCCGACGGTGCCGCTCGCCCGCGAGAGCGCGAGCAGCGAGCCGCGCGAGCGCCGCGCTCCCGCATCCACGGGCTGGCCGTGGCCCGCGAAGCTCTTCCTCGTCCTCATCGCCGCGACGGCGCTCGTCGTGGCGTTCCGCAATCGAAGCACGCCGCCGAAGGATGAGCTCCCGCCGGCCTCGAAGTCCTATCCCGGCACCGATGGGCTCGAACCCTTCTTCTACTACGCGATCTACCCGATCTCGGAGCGCCTCGACGCGTTCCCGGAAGCCGCGCGCCTCATCGCCCAGCGCTGCCAAGACCTGCTCGCGAGCTGCGAGGACCCGCGGACGCGCGTGCTCGCCGAGCGCGCGCTCGCGAAGGCCCGCGCTCGCGTCACGGGCTCGACCTGGACCTTCGACGAGATGCGCTACGCCACGGAGAACGCGCCGACCGGCGGCCGCGACGAGGCGTACTTCCGCAGCGAGAAGCGCGGCGTGCTGCAGGCCTTCCTGGCGACCAATCCTGGTGGTGCGGATCGCTTCGTGGCCGAGGCGAAGTTGAAGCAGCTCGATTCCTGAGAGCGAGAACCGCTTCGCGCTCCCTGCGTCCGCCGCGCGCGCCCGACCGTCGAGGAACTCGCCACGTGATGAACCTGCTCGCCTGCGGCGCGCTCGTCTGCGCCGCTCTCGCTCCCGTTCAAGAGCCGCCCGCACCCGCCGCACCCGTCCCCGCCGCTCCGGCTCCGGCCGCGGAAGCCGCCGAGCGTCCGCTCGATGCCGAGCTCCACGCCGCGGTCGATCGCTGGCTCGATCGGCGCTTCGAGGCCGAGCCTCCGCGCGAGGTGCTCGCCCTGCTCGCGAAGAAGAAGCTCGGCGTCGCGGATCTCGAGCGCGTGCTGCGCGCGGGGAGCGCGAGCTACCCCGAGCCGCCGCAGAAGCGCGGCGAGCTCACGCAGGGGTTGCCGCTGCCGTGCGACCACGTGGATCACGAGACGCAGTACATGATCTACGTGCCGAAGGGCTATGACCCGGCGAAGCCGACGCCGGTGCTCTTCTGCATGCATGGGGGGAGTGCGGCGCGCGATCTCGAGTTCGGCACCTTCGCGGCGCTGAGCGGGATCCAGCCGTACTGGATCGACGAAGCCGAGAAGCGCGGCTGGCTGCTCGTCGCACCGCTCAGCGATCGCGGCTGGATGCACATCGGGAACTCGCTCCTCTTCTCCGCGCTCTCGCGCGTGCAGCGCGACTATCACGTGGACCCAGACCGCATCTATCTCACCGGGCACTCGATGGGCGGGCACATGACCTGGAGGTCGGCGTTCCAGTTCCCCGATCGCTTCGGCGCGGTGAGCCCGATGTCGGGCGGCTACGACTACGTGAAGTCGCAGTTCGTGGTGAACTTGTTCAACGTCCCGGGCTACACGACCTACGGGAAGCAGGAGCCCTATCAGATCAACGAGTTCAACAACATCATCGCGGCCTGGATGAAGGAGCGAGCGTTCCCCTGGATCCACGCCGAGAAGGACGGGGGCCACGAGATCTTCGAGGACGAGGTGCCGAAGGTCGCGGAGTTCTTCGCGGCGCATCCGCGCGACCTCTATCCGCGCCGTGTCTACGCGCGCTTCGGCGCGCACCCCTGGGAGTTCACGACGCCGGATGCGAACGAAGCGTGGGGGAAGACCCACACCTGGCGCGAAGGTCGGCCGATCGCGGCGAGCACGGTGCACTGGGTGCGCGGGTTCCCGCCGACGAAGGAGACGCCGCCCGAGCAGCACGTGCAGCTCGTCGACGCGCGCGTCGCGGAGGCGAACACGATCGAGATCGCGAGTGTGAGCGCGCGTAAGCTCCGCCTCTACTTGCACCCGCGTCTCGTCGACTTCGCGCAGAAGGTGAAGGTCCGCGCGAACGGCAAGGTCGTGCACGACGCGAAGGTGAAGCCCAGCGCCGAGGCCCTGCTCGGCCTGGTGAAGGAGTTCGACGACCGCGGGCGCATCTACTGGGCCTTCGTGGACGTCTCCATCGCGAAGGACGGGCAGGTCGAGGAGCCGCGCGGCGAGGAGCGCTGAGCGCGCGCGCTTGCGGGCGACGGCACGGGCCGAGAGACTTCTCTCGCGCGCGGTCCGATCGGCCCGCGCTGGCCCCTCGGAGCCGCCTCATGCGCCGCGCCTCGTTCCTCTGCTTCCTGCTCTCCTTCCTCGTCGCGGCGGGTGTGGTCCGCGCCCACGATGCTCTCGTCCCCGCGCCTGTGAAGGTCGAGGTGAAGGGCGTCTGCGTCGCCGCCGAGGACCAGACGCCGCTGGCGGGCTGCGTGGTGCGCGTGATGAGTCTGCCGCTGAGCGCGGACCCGGCGCTGCCCGAGACCGAGCTGCTCCGCGCGCAGGCCGATGCCTCCGGCAACTTCTCGGTGCAAGTCGATCTGCCCTTCGGCTTCTTCGAAGCGCGCTTCGAGATCGATGGCCGCTGCCAGGTCGGCCGCGCGCTCTCGCCGAAGCCGCCCGCTCCCGGCGAAGAGGCGAAGGTGCTCGTGATCGACCTCGGGAACGTCGATCTGCCGATCGGTCGCGAAGTGCGCGGCGTGGTGCTCGACGTGTCGGGTGCCCCGGTCGCGGGGGCCGCGATCCGCGTGCCCGCCGTGAAGGGCATCGCGCCGCATCGCGAGCAGCACGGCGCGCCCGGGCTCACGCTGCGAGCGGTCGCCGATGCGCAGGGGCAGTTCCGCTTCGAGCGCCGCTTCCCGCCCGGCAACTATCAGATCCTCTGGGAGCTGCCCCAGGAGCGCGAGCTGCGTTCCCCGCTGCGCTTCGACGTGAAGCTGGAGATCCCAGCGACGGAGCTCGAGATCCGCACCTCCATGCTGCCGATCATCACGGGGCGCATCGTGCTGCCCGGCGTCGCGAAGGATCAGCCGCTGCCCATCCAAGGCTTGGAGGTCGTCGGCACCTCGGGCAAGCAGATCTATCGCACCAAGGTCGATGCCCTCGGGCGCTTCAGCTTTCGCGCGCGCGTGCAGGACAAGGGCCCGGTTCTCCTCGACATCCCCGCCGGCGCGATCGAGGCCTACCGCCATCCCGCCGCGGTCGCGTGGGGCACGCAAGACGTCGAGCTCGTGATCCAGTCCGCCGGCGGCGTCGAGGTGGTCGTCGTCGAGGCCGGCACCGGAGCTCCGATCGAGCTCTTCGCCGCGCTCTGCATCCCGATGGACGGCGATCGTCCGATGCGCGACATCGTCTGGCCCGAGGCCGCGACGCATCCCGGCGGCAAGGCGAAGGTGAACGAAGTCCCTGCCGGCGACTGCATGCTGCACGTCTGGGCGAAGGCCCCCGAGTACGCGACGGCGAAGCAGGTGCGCTTCACGCGGAAGGCGGGCGAGACGCCGGTGTTGCGGGTGGAGTTCGAGCGGAAGAAGTGAGGGGGGCGGGGTGGGGATAGGAGCGGTGGCGGGACCTGACAATCGAAAGTGGCACTTTCGATTGTCATGACAAACAGAAGTCATGCGCGCCCTGCGCTCTCCCTCCCCGGCTCTTCGCGAGGCAGGTTCTTCCGCCCTGGTCCCAGGCATCGGAGTGGACGGAGATCGAGGTACCGGAGCGTGGGGAACGAGTCGTGGAGCTGCGCTTGCGCTGAGCTGCGACGCGCATGCTTGAAAGGCTCCCGGATCCAGGCGCTCTCCTTCGCTTCCTAGGTTCTCGTTCGTTTAGCCTGGGCAGAACTCCCCCCCGTCTGCCGAGCTTTTTGCATGGAACTCGTTCGCCACTCCGTCCGCGCGTCGATCGCCAAGGTCGAAACGAGCTACGAGCTCCAAGATGACGCGCTGCTCCTCGCGGCAGGGGCGGAGGTCGAGCGGCTGCCGTTCGCCGAGATCGCGCGCGTGCGCCTCTTCCAAGCACCCTCGATGCGCTATCGCGGCATGGGCGACGCGTCCTACGGCGGCTGCGAGCTGCTCGTGATCGAGACGCGCGATCGGCGGAAGTTCGCGATCACGAGCAAGCACTTCGTGAAGCTCGGCGTGTTCGAGGATCGCGCGGCGACCTTTGGTCCGTTCGGCGCGGCGCTGCTGCGGCGCGTGCGCGAAGGGAACCCGCAAGCCGAGCTCGTCCGCGGATTCTCTGCCGGCCTCTGGTGGTTCTATCTCGGCGCCTTGCTCTTGCTCGTGATCTGCATGCTCTTCGGCGTGCTGATGGTGTTCAGCGCAGCGACGGGCGGCGGCACGTGGATCGGGCTCATCTTCGGCGCGATCTTCACGCTCTTCACCGCGCTGAG